>NZ_JBSWXN010000006.1:0-552147 GCF_056160625.1 Alteromonas sp. ABH4_457 | reverse complement strand
ATTGCATTGAGTCTTCTCCGTTTTGGTTTGGTCGCCTTCCAGCTTAGCCAAGAAATTGGCTAAGCTGGGGAGAAGGCTCAATAAGTATCAATCACATTAACTCGCTCGCAAGCTCCCTGGGACAGTAACACGTGGGCTCTGTCGCTTCGCTCTGATTTTAGCCCACGTGTTTGTGCCCCTAAGCGGGGTGTTATATGAGGGGGAGAGTATGGATATCCTGCAAAGCTCATTCGACGATGTTGTAAAAGAGCTAATTGAATCAGCTGAAAGTGAAGAGGAGCTTGAAAGAATTACCGAGGCTCTCCCCGAAACTATTACAGAAATGCTTGACCATCTACCTCACGATATCCTTGAGTCAATAAAGTCAGAAGCTGAGGCTGGTTTAGCTGAACGAAGAGCCATTCATTCGGATTTTGTTGAAAGAAATATTGATCGCTGGAAAGAAGGATTCGATCTTCTAGAGCTGTTAATCGAGGTATCAACTGAGGCAGGAAGCGAATTTAATTCTAGATATCGGCCTGAGGCAGTTAAAGAAAATGATATTACATTTGATACTATAGTGAGATTGCATGCGAAAGGCTGTCTTATTTCGAAAGAAATCTTGACGCTCTTTACTAATGGGTTCGCGGATGGAGCTCATGCTAGATGGAGAGCATTGCACGAAATAAATGTAACGGCCATGTTCCTGTCAAAGTTTGGCTCTGAGGCTACGATGAGATATCTAGATCATGAGTTTGTTGAGGCCTATAAAGGTGCATGTCAACTGAATAAATATGAGCCTAGGATTAATGCAAAAGGTTTTTCCGATAATGAAATTAATGGTTTTAAGAAAGACTATGATCGAGTTGTTAATAAGTATGGCAACGAGTTCAAGAATCCATATGGTTGGGCCACATCGTTTGTAAACAGTAATAGGCCCAACTTTTCAACGCTAGAAGAAGTAGTAGGCTTAGACCATTGGAGGCCATATTATAAATGGTCTAGTCAAACGATACATGCAAATGTTAAAACCATTAAAAATTCACTCGGTACTGTGGAATGTAAAGAAGATATCCTTCAGGTTGGTCCGAGTAATTCAGGGATGGTAGATCCGGCACACTCAACTGCGATAACGCTTTCTCAACTTACATGCACCTTGCTATCGCTGGCTCCTAATATAGACGATATAGTTTGCATGAAGATTGTATTATCGTTGGCAGATGAAATTGGGAATGCTCTTCTAGAGTGTGACAAAAAGAGCATATAACAAGCCAATGCACGCGGAGCCAGCTACGTTGCGCAATTATTTGTGGTGTCGCTACGCTCCTTTATACCACAAAAATTGCTCCACTCCGCCGGCCCGGTGATTGGAGCGTTAGGCATCAAGGAAAGTACAGATGTTTGAAGAAAAATATATTATGACGGGAATCGTTACCATGTTCCTGGTTGCTGCATGGCAAAAGCCTTCGCTCTATAAAGAGCACTTATCTACTAAAATAATGATTTTGACCATCGCAATAATGATGTTGTTTGGTGTATGGGAAGCTGCATTGTCTGTTGCTCAAGACGGATTACCTGAAGAACTAACTGAAGAGCTACATAAAGATGTTGTCAAATCTATCAGCGATAAGTCGGTTCCAACCAACTGGTGGCTTTTTATCGGGTTTATGTATTTTGCTAGTTTCTTTTTGGATTGGTTAGCAGGTATCTCTTTAAAACATGAAGAAGATAAAAAAAGTAATGCCTAACAAACCAAGTCAGCGGGACACTAACACGTAGGCTCCCGTCACTTCGTTCCGTATTTTAGCCCACGTGTTTTTGCCCGTTATGCGGGTGTTGGTATGACTCCCTTTGTCAACCCTGAACGAGCACTTCCCTGACACTCTTGCAGTCCATAATCAGTTGTATTTCTCATTAAAATTAAATGAGCTAACGCACCGGATGAGGCAGTAAATTCGTCGGTTGGTATGCTGGTATTCGTAGGTTACTTATTCGAGGAATAAGCACAGCTGACCTTACTCAATCCGCCGTGACACCTTCTCATCAGTCTATGCTCGTGGGTCAATCACGGTTAAGTGATTGCCATCATAACACCCTCGTAGGTTGTGCCACTTTCCGCGGCCCGATCCGAATGCGTTAGCTCAAACTCGTTTATCATGCGGGTACCCTGCTTAATCTGAGTTTTGGATTAACCGGTGTGAGTACCACTTCTTTTGCGATTGCCCAGATGTAGGCAGCCATTTCTCTGGCTATCGCGGTAATAATCAGATTGTAGTGTTTGCCTTTTTTAATCATGCGCTGGTAGCGTTTGCACGGGCGAAGCTGGGCCTTCCAGGCAATATCGACGATGTCTTTGGGTAAGCCTTCCTGCCTTAATTGTAAATCGGTTGAGATGTTCGCCGGGTATCGGTAACTGTGTGCACCTTCAATCAACAGGCGTCTGGCCCTGCCATTCCCGGATTTGGTAATGGCCCCCGGGCGACGCTTGCCCCCGGAGGATTGTTCACCGGGGACTAACCCCAAATACGCCATGAGTTTTCTGGGATGATCGAAGCGTTGTAAATCGCCAAGTTCTGCTACCACGCCCACCGCCACCAACAATGGTCTGAAGTTGTTCCTGCAAAACTATCTGCTGGGCAGGATGGGGTAATATCAGTTCGGTCAACCAGCGTAAGTGTTTCTTAGACCAGTTGGCCGTTCCTTCATAACGAATATTGTTGCGAAGTAACAAGGCTTTCAGCTGATATTTAGCTTCTTTTAAATCTTTCATTGCTGCTTCGCGGGCGCGGGCTAAATCACGAATTGCTTCATCTTCCGGTTCAGGCACATAGATAGGGGTGAGATCTTCAGACTTTAGTGACCTGACAAGTTTAAGCGCATCCCGACGGTCAGTTTTAATATGCTCACCGGGTTTCTTAGGAATGAGGGAAGGGGCGACAACATAGCAGCAATGACCCAAACTGGTGATGAGACGGTATATCCAGTAACCACAGGGACCGGCTTCATAAACAACGTGAAGTGTGGCACCGGGGTATTTCGATTCGAACTGACGGAGCAGCTTCTTAACGCTAACTTTGGAAGAGGGTATGCGGCCATAGTGAACAGGACTCGCCCCGCGTTGTTCTTCACAATAAGCTACTTCATGGAATTCTTTGTGCGTATCCAAGCCGATAAAAATCATGCTATGTTTATTCATGCTAGCCTCCAAATGAATTAGTCTTAAGCAAACTAATTATGGTTCCGGCCGGTGCTCCGGTGGCTTTCAGCTAACCCACGAAAATGCGGAGGCTAGCATTTCACAGGGAGTCATTGTGTCTATGTGCTTGGAGAACATGCATGATTAATCGAGCTGCTATTATGCTCAAATATAAGCAACCAGCAATTGACTGGATAAATGCCGCAGATCCAAACCCCGATGGTGAGAAAATGACATTGGAGGAGGTTAACCATGAACGAACAGTTTTTCTTATCCGTGACGAAGATGCAGACACGCCCGACATCGTGAATAAATGGATAAAGCTCAACTATGAGAACCTGTTCGAAAATGAGCTTTTCAGCTGGTATGTAGATGAAAGCCTTTGGCCCCGGAAGCGAACATTGAAAATGTTTAAACAGTGGTTTGAGGTTGAGTGTCATACTCTTGTAGTTGATTTAGTAGGTACTCCAATTCACAGAGTCGACGCATAACAGACAAATAGAGTCACTCGCTCCGACCCTAAACAGGGTATTAGCTGTCACGATACATTAATGCACAACATCCTGTACATGTGCTCATTTTCGGTCTAAACTTGTCCCATATAATGTACAAGTGGGGTGAAAAATGAGAATTGTCTCTTTTACCGAAGCACGAAATGGTCTAAAGGCCGTTTTGGACAATGTAATCAATGATGCAGATACAACAGTAATCACCCGTCGCGACTCTGAAGATGCTGTTGTAATGTCATTAGATTACTACAACAGCCTTATGGAAACCGTTCATCTACTCCGTTCTCCAGCGAACGCTGAACACTTAAATCGTTCAATAGCACAGTTTAAAGCGGCAAAAACGACCCGGCGAGAACTTATTGATGAGTAACAAGTTGTTATCATGGACTGATGAAGCTTGGAACAGTTACATTTATTGGCAGACTCAAGACAAGAAAACCTTGAAACGTATCAATAAGTTAATTTCGGATGTTAAGCGTTCTCCATTTGATGGAATTGGAAAGCCTGAACCTCTTAAAGAAAATCTTTCTGGTTTCTGGTCTCGCAGAATAGATGACACAAACCGTTTGGTATATGCCGTGGATGACATCGCAATTACGGTTATCTCGTGTCGTTACCATTACTAGTATTTGGCAGCTAACAAACGACATTAAGTCGTTCGCAAGTTCGCTAGGACAGTAACACGTGGGCTCTGTCGCTTCGCCCGGATTTTTAGCCCATAAGATGTCGCTCTTTATGGGGGGGTGTATCGCGAAGGTACATTCCGGCAATGTCTTCACGCTTGAAAATTAATCAATAGACCGCATAAATGACCCAACGTTTATTTCATGGAAGAAGAAATGTCTCGGTCAAATAGTGTGTTTAAAGAGAAATCTGTAGTCATAGTCCTAGCCTTATGCGTTTTCACTTTTGGGCTTTACGTCATTTTCCGCTTGTGGCAGCTGACTAAAATACTCAATTCAAAAACGGAAAGTTATATTTCAAAGGCTTTCACAACAACTGCAATTTCTATTCACTTAGTTTCTCTACTTGCTCTCATCTACTATTTTCTTTTCCCTGCACCAGTAGCATTATTGATTACTGCTAAACTTCTTCATTTGCTGTCGGCAATATTTCATATCGTATGGATTATCAAAGTCAGAAATAGGATCAACAGAATAAATAACGTCTCAAAAGGCAATGCGTTGTGGCTGGGCCCTTTTCTTAGCAGCTTCTTTCATGTCATTTACTTTCAACACAAAATAAACCAATCTATAGGTTCTGAGGCTGCGGGCAAACTCGCGATATAACAATCACACTGCCACGCAGCCAACTTTGGTTGCAGCCAAACTCCGGGCCTCACGTTACTCATCTTTGAAGAAGTTGTGGGGAAATTAGGGAAGAATTATCCATATAAATACTTAGTCGCTCGCAGGGCCGCCGGGACAGTAACACTTGGAACCCTGGAGCATCGTTTGATATTGTAGCCCACATGATTTTCACGCTTCGTGTCGGTTTTGCGCTAGCAGAAATTTAAGGACTAATAGAATGGAAAGTTCAGAGATAAAGGACTACGTCAAAGCCAAAAAAGGTGTGGCAATTGCTAAAACCACATCATTATTTTTATTGCTATTCGTTTTTGCATTCCCTTTTTATGACAGCATGGGGATTACAAAGTATTTATCATATCTTGCACCGGTATTTGCCATGACGTTGGTAGGGCATATATGGTTTGGTTTTTTTGGTGTCTCTGAGCAGGCGTTGCTAAACATAATCGAACGTCAAATTGCAAAAGACCCGGAAGCTATTCAGAAGTTGTTAAATCATGACACATAACAGAGCTGAATTTGGGTATGATAAAGCACCTTTAGAAATCGAGGCTTTCAAAGCAAATAAACAGTATGCAGATGCCTGGTAACTAATCGTAATTTTTTCAAAACCAAAACAATCGAATTGGACCGCTAGCAGCCACTTTATTTGGTTTTTATATTTCCGGAGTATAAATGGAACTTAATCAAATTACTTTGCCAGTAAAAGAAATGGATGCTGCCGTTAACTTTTATCTGAAGCTCGGTTTTACTCAAATTGTCGATACGCCGCATTATTCCAGATTTTCTTGCCCGGAAGGTAACTCGACTTTCTCCTTATCACTCGAAACTGAAGAGTTTGAAAACAGATCTGTAATCTACTTCGAGCATGAAGAACTTGATGAACTGTGTGCTGATTTGTCCCAGAGTGGTATTCAATTTGAACAACTACCAACAGAACAAAGGTACCTATGGAAAGAGGCTATTCTTAAAGATCCGTCTGGTAATAAAATCAAGCTTTACCGGGCAGGTGAGAACCGTTTAAATCCTCCCTGGAAAGTTGAAAAACGCTTATAATAAGGCACTCAAGTCGCTGACAGGTTTACCGGAGCATTAACAAATGGGCTGCGTCGTTTTTCAACTATTTTTAGCCTGTGTATTGATACCCCTGAGCAGGGAACTATGGAGCAAGAACAAGGAAGTTAAATGAAGTATACTTTTCTAATTATATTAGCACTGATTTTGTTTGAATTTTTTCCTAAAGCAGTTGGTGAAGATAAATTTGACAGAGAGGTAGCGAGAGTTGCTTTTAAATCAAAAATTGCCGGTTCTACGTGGTCTTACAACTGGAGAGAGCGTGAATATATTTTCTCCTTTTCCGAAGATGGCAGTATTACAAAACTTCAAAGTTGGTCTTCTGTTGCCTGGATTGCGAGGGAAGAAGATCTAGTGGTCCTCGAATCTGGTCGTCAAAAAATGTATCTGCACTTCAATGAGCAAGGCAACGCTTTTAAAACCGTTGACTGGGATGGACAACTTGCGAGTGGTAAGTTGCTGTTTGGGGACGATTTTTAAGAATATGTGACCGGAATGGTTGCCATCGATGTTTGGAGGAATTTCTTAAAAACAGCACGCAAAACGGTGATTCGATAAGGAATGAACAAGGAAAGTTTAATGCGAAAAATAGTGCACTTTTCAAAAAAGAAGAACTGGTTTCTTACGGAGCCAGATTTAGATTTATTAAACCAACAAATCGCCGAAATTGAAGGTGATGGCTGGAACATTATATCCGTTCAGTCTAACTGTAACTTTGCCGGTGTTATCAGCTCTTATACACTTTTAATTGAACATGAAGCAGAAAGTGCGATCTAAAAGCGGCATTATTATTCGCAACTGCTACCGGGAAAAAATCCGGGAATCTTGTGCTTTGCCTGCTACTGTCTAATAGAAATATTTGCAGCGGCGTGCGGTTGTTTTACTCTTCAAAGGAATTCATATAGTTGAACGGATTTAAAATTTCTACAAACTTTGAAGACCTGGATATTAATCTCGTATATTCATTTATCTCCAATTCATATTGGGCTAAGAATATTCCATTTGAGGTTTTTGAAAGGTCTTTAAAAAATTCACTCGTGTTTGGTGCTTATGGCAGTAACAATGAACAAGCAGGTTTCGCCCGTGTGATTACTGATAAAGCCACATTTGCCTATCTGAGCGACGTTTTCGTGCTTGAACACTATCGTGGGCTTGGCATCAGTAAACTGCTTATGGAAGCAATATGTCAACACGGGGAGCTTCAGGGTTTACGTCGCTTCATGCTGGCAACCAGCGATGCGCATGGCTTGTACGCACAGTTTGGCTTTCAGTCAGTTGCCAATCCGGAAATTTTGATGCAGGTATGGCAACCCTCTGTCTACGAACAGACACGTAAATAACAAATTACACAAGGATTTCGTAACGCTTGCGGGGACCATAACGCTTAAGCTCTGTCCCCCTCACGGGGTGAGTAGCCGGTTTAGTTCTTACAGCATCATTAGATCTTACCGTACAACGTGTTTGTGCCCCCTCGGTATTACGAACCCGTGATATTAAGGCAACAAGAGGAGGCTTTATGACTATGTATTATGGTTCTTGTTTGTGCGGCACCGTAAAATTCGAGGTGCGAGGGGATTTTGATTGCTTTTATTTGTGTCACTGCCAGTACTGCCAAAAAGACACGGGCTCTGCTCATGCGGCAAATCTTTTCTCAAGCTCAGCTAAATTAGTCTGGCTGTCTGGGCCGGATGTGGTCACTACCTTTACGTTGCCGGGCACTCGTCACAGCAAAAGCTTTTGTATGCGGTGTGGCTCGGCATTACCTAACACTCAGATAGCAGACTTACTTGTTGTTCCGGCAGGGTGTCTGGATACTGATATATCTATATTACCAACTGCACATATCTTCATATCCGGCAAAGCTGCGTGGAATAATACGTTAGAAGACGTACCAAAGTTCGGTGGCCTGCCAGAGTGATACACGAACCATACAATCCCACAAACCCGCTCGCGACTCGCTATAGCGCAGTAAATCAGCTGTATTTTGAGGAATTGGTTACCTCACAAAGGAGTGTTTTTTAGTGAAATTTAAAAGAAGCGTGTTGTTACTTGTTTTGTCATGTTGTTTCCATGCTCTCGCATCAGGAACTGACGTTCAAAAACTCAACGTTGAAGAAAATGGCTTTGTCGGGCATTACTATGAACCTTCAGTCAGTTCTGCCGGTACAGCCAGACAGCCTGTTATTGTGTTGGGTGGTTCAGAAGGCGGTATTCCTTCCAGACTTGCAAACGTTATAGCCGCTGATGAGTTTCCTGTCCTGGCTGTTGCCTATTTTAAGGAAGAATCACTGCCCGATGAACTGGAAAAAATACCGTTAGAGTATTTTGATAAAGCTAAAAAATGGCTCCTTCATAAGCATCCTGAAAACGAGAACCTGACTGTGGCCGGATGGTCGAAAGGGGCTGAATTATCGCTATTGCTGGCTTCAAAAGATGCCACATTTAACCGTGTTATCGCGATTGCACCAAGTGCGGTAGTTTGGGCTGGTATTTTGAATGACTGGCAAAAAACACCCGGTTCCAGCTGGACCTCCGGCCAAAAGGAGCTGGATTACGTCCAATTTAATCCGACGGGGGCCGTCAGTGGTTTACTCGATCTTTATTCCCAGTCATTAGCCAACAGACAAGATGGCGGTAAAGCGTCAATCAAAGCAGAAGAAATACAAGGAAGCGTGTATTTGTTTTCCGGTGGAAAAGATGAAATCTGGCCATCTGTTTCAATGGCTGAAAGTATTTGTGAAAGGATGAGGCAAAATGAATCATCCTCGTGTACACACTTTTCTTATCCGGAACTTGATCATTTGCTGTACTACAAGTTACTGGACGGTTCTGAAGAATTGAATCGTGAGTTTTTAGATAGTGTGGGGGCAGGAGAGTGAAAGTACTTAGTTTTCTGATGGTTTTCGTTGTCAGTGGGTGTGCGAGCATTCCCCTTACTACAATGATGAAGTTCAGCACTTTTCAAAAAAGTGATTTTGTCAGCCTTGAGCCCGAAGATATTAAAGCCAGGCTGATTATTGACCAGCCTGTCGAAATTGATATAGAAAAAGTTAACCTCGGTCTTGAGGTAGAAAGTCAACAAGTAAACAGGGTTTATAAGTTTCCACTATCAATACTCGAAACTCGTGCCATCCCTGCCAAAGAAGGCTGGCTTGCTTCTGATGAGGCAAAAACAGAATATACTTTTGAGCTGAACGAAGAATCTGTCAAAAATTTTCATGAAGTGCAGCAACTGCTGAAGAACGATACAGAGGGGAAATTTGGTTTCTCTGTTGATACGGGCTTTGAGAATGTTCCGCCAGATCTTCAGAGTATTAACTTATCGGTACTTCTTAAACTGGACAGTACTGAAGATTTCGTACCCATTTTCGAGGATGCTACCCTCGACATCAAGCGTGACGATTGAGAGGCTATTTTTACAGCGTGTTTTTCATTCACAAAGGAAGGGTTTATGAAATACAGAAATATATTTTTAGCACTACAGTTCTTACTACCCGCCGCCGGGGTGGCCGCAGCCAATTATGCGTCAGTGGAATTAACGCACATTGAGCCGATAAAGACGGAGGCAACCTGGCTGAGGGATAAGCAATTTATGCCTCGTTACCCCATTGAAATGGCGATGGAAGGGGTTACCGGCTGCGGAATATTTAAAGTTAGTGTCGATAAAGACGGTACAACTAGCAGCATCACGCTTGTCAGTTCAGTACCTGAGAAAGGTATTGCCGGGCCGGCAACCGGAGTTATAAAAGAGTGGAACTGGACCCTGGCAAACGGTAAGTCACCGGCTGGTGAAGAACAGTTGATAAGGCTGGATTTCTGCATGGGAGGAAGCTCTCAGGACGAATCTGTTTCAAAGTGCCAGCAGCAGGCATCCATGTTGTGTGAATAACCTCCGGTTTTCATCGAATGAAGGACAAGTAATGAACGGCCCCAATCCTGATAACAAATCGCCAATGGCGGGCTTCCCGCAAGTGGGATATTTGAAGAACTTTATTACTTCTGACTATATCATTGTAGGCGATTATACCTACTATGATGACCCGGACGGTCCTGAGCGCTTTGAGAGCAACGTGCTTTATCATTTTCCCTTTATTGGCGATAAGCTGATTATCGGAAAATTTTGTGCCATCGCCAAAGACGTGAAATTCATTATGAACGGAGCCAATCATAAAATTTCAGGCTTCTCTACGTATCCGTTTCAAATTTTTGGCAATGGATGGGAGAGAGTGATGCCTGGCGATGAAGATCTACCCTATAAGGGGGACACTGAAATTGGCAATGACGTATGGATTGGTTACGAGGCTTTGGTAATGCCCGGGGTAAAAATAGGTAACGGGGCAGTCATTGCCAGCAAATCCGTTGTCACTGCAGATGTGCCTGCTTACAGCGTGGTGGGTGGCAATCCTGCGAAAGTCATTAAATACCGTTTTGAGGAAAGTATTATCGAAACATTGGAGTCTGTTGCCTGGTGGAACTGGAGTGCAGAGAAAATCACCGCCAATCTGGAAGCGATAGTGGGGGCGGACATTCATGCACTCCGCACAGCCGGCGGTTTATAAAAACCATTTCCATGCAATGAACAACGCCAGGAACCCGAACAGATAAATCAGACCACCATAACTTAACAGCGTTACCAGCGGGCTGGCTTTTACGTCGTCATTTAGTGCAGCCTGTTTTACCAGTTTATGGTTTAACAGAGCAAACATCGGCGTGGTCATGAAGGCCAGTGTCATAGCAAATCCAAGCATGGCGAGCAGGGCAGATTTAAAGAACAACACAATGCCAAAACTGATTACAGCAACAGCACTGAGCACGACAATAAAAATACTTTCCGGCGTATCTTTTTGCCCTTTAAGCAGCATCGCTGCCTCTGCTACAGCCCGCGAATAGCCGTCGTATACCGTAAGGGCGGAGCCGAAAATACACAAAAATGCCACTACGGCTATTAACCAGCGGGCCCACTCACCGATAGTGCCGGCATATAAATCCACCAGTTGCTTTGAAAAGCCAATACCTCCAGAGGCCAGCGTGTTGTCGGCACCGTGTAACACCAGGGCTCCCAGTGCCAGAAACACCAGTGCCAGTAGCATAGTTGTAAAATAGCCCAGATTAAAATCGAACAGCGCAGACTGCGGGGTAACTGACTGCTCCTGCTTTTGTTTTTTAAGCCACAACGAGGTGATACCTGAGATTTCAATAGGGGCAGGCATCCACCCCATGGTAACTACCAGAAATCCGACTGCTGCCATTGTCCAGGGCGAGGGGGAAACAAAATCATCTGGTGCCACAGCACCATTTTGCCAGGCCATAAAGGTAGCACCCAGCGTGGCTATGACCAGTGTCACCATAATGACTTTGGAAACTTTGTCTAAGGCTGAATAATGTCCGGCAATCAATATGAACAATATGGCAGCCAGAACAATACCACTTAACACAGGAATACTGGTTGTAAAGGGTACAAAGTAGCCGAGCAGGCTGGCTGCAAACATCAGCAGAGCAGCGGCATTCACAACCGAAGAAATGACATTCAGTAACAGGGCGGTGATCAGATAGCCTTTGCCCATCTGCAGATAACCGTGTTGCAAGGTTTCACCGGTACTGATGGTATAACTGACCCCGGCCCGGAAAAAAGGATATTTGAGTATGTTGACCGCCAGCACCAGCAATGCCAGTTGCCAGCCGTAATTTGCACCGGCCTGTGTGGATGCAACGAGGTGGCTGCCACCTATGGCAGCGGTTGCCATCAGTACGCCGGGGCCGAGAAGCTGTGTAAGATGCCGCAAACCGGCAAGGGAAAAGGTGGAATGTGCCAACTCTGTGTTCCTGCTACAGAAGAATTAATTCAGATGAGTTGGCACAGTGTACAACAAACTGCTTTGAGATCAGAGATTAAACGTCACTGATAAGATGTGCGGGGATATCCCATGAGCCCTGATGAATTTCACCATCCCAGGTTTGCAATGTTACCCAAATTTTCTGGCCGGCAGTGATGCGTTCCTGAGCCAGACCGTGCACATGCTGTCCGTGTCGTGTGCCATGTAAAATACCGAGTTCATGCTGCTGTGCTTCTTCAATTGGCAATGGTTTGTCACCGATATTTAAAAAGCCCTGTCTGATTTCATCAACACCACCGTCCTGAAACATCACCAGAAAATCTTTCACGTAGAGACCGTCATGCTGGTAGGGTTTGTCCTCATCATAAGGCATTGCCGTCAGCGTGAAATCACCAGCTTGGGTTTCCGGCAGACTGGCGGGAAATTCAGGATTAAATGACTGATAGATAAACACGACCGGCAATATCAGCAACAGTGCATTTAACCAGTAGCGTTTTGACGCCGTTTTTTTATTCTTTAAGCGGGCCATGTTAAGCCTCCTGTAAACGTGCAGCTGTTGCTTTCCGGCTGGCTGTTCGCGCTTTTGCCAGACGTAAATACCACATAATGAAACCCGAAACAGACATACCGGAGAGGATTAAACCGAAAACAAACCACAACAGCTTTGTCCATATTCCGCCGATAGTCCCGAAATGTAAGGGGTCAGCGATGTGCATAATGGTTTGCAGGGCATCCATATTTTGCGGGTTAATGGTTTGCGTGATCTCGCCGTTCCACGGGTTAACTGCCAGTTGGAAACTGGCACCGTCGTAAAAGGGGTTATTGCCGCCCCCGTACAATTTGTAAGTGTCCCGGTTATGTTCCGGCATCATGATATAACTGGTCTGAAAATTGTCGAAGGTATTCTCTGCCTTTGTAATGGCCTGAGCCAGAGATACCGGCATTGTTGGCGTACTCTGAGAGGATACCGGAAGCGATTGTGCGTCAAGCTGCGCCGGCCAGGGATCCACTTCAATATCTGCATGCCACATGACAGACTGAATAAGATACCAAAGTCCAGTTGCGCTCATGATCACCATGAACCAGATGGACCATACTCCGGCAAGTTTGTGTAAGTCTGCGGTCAGTGTACGCGGTCCCTGATGGCTGCGAATTTTGGGGTTACGGTATGCCTGCCAGAATTTCTTGAAGACGAGCAATCCGGTTATTAACGCCCCGAGCATGACCACAGACATTAAAGAAACCAGATAGTAGCCAAGACTGTAACTGCCATGCCACGGGAAATACAGCCATCCGTGCAACGTACGCATGAAACCGATAAAGGTGACACCATCGTTTACTTCCTGGATAGCACCGCTGTAAGGATTAACATATGCAATGGCAAAAGGTTTGCTTGTAGCGGTAAACATGACTTCGTGAGCCATGTAGCTTTCCCGTACGCTGACGCCGGTAACGTCTGCATCCGGGAAGGTCTTTTTAACGGTGGCGACAGACTCTGCAACAGATTGTGCCGGACGGTTATCAGGGTTTACTGCACGGATATTTTCGTTGGTCAGCCAGGCAAATTCATGGCTCATGACCGCCACAGTACCTGTCAGACATACGAAGCTGAATAACACCCACACGGGGAGTGAAAACCAGCCGTGGAGTTGAAAGAGAAAGCGATTAGACACACGCGCCATGCAAGACCTGTCCGAAAGTATAATTTCATTACCGGTTGCAGATTCTAGCGAATATCGCTTTCAATAGAAATGATATTAATTCTTTTTTACATACGCACCCATCTGCGAAATACGATAACCGGCACCAGCAGCAGAGCCAGAATTCCGGTACTGCCGCCGCCACCTGAGCTTTGACGTTCAGTCACGGCAACACTCACGGTATCTGTGACCGTATTGATGCCATCACTCACCGTTACAGTGTAAGAGACTGACGAGCCTGCTGCAGAATCCGGGGCCTGAGTACTATAAACGGAACCGTCTACACCATCGATGGTAAATGAGAGTGTGTCGTTTTCCGGATCGGTAGCAGTTGCCCTGATGGTGATTGTGCTGCCAGCACTGACACTGGCAGGAGATGTAACAGATAATACCGGAGGTTGATTCGGCGAAATGGTGACAGTGACAGATGCCACAGATTGATTGCCTGATGGATCGGTTGCGGTTACCTGCAGTACAGCGGTTGTGTCACTTTGTACAGAAGGCGCAGCAATCGTTACTGTCGCAGTATTCGTACCGTTTAAAGTTAATGCCGGACCGGATAACTGCTCCCACGACCAGGTTACCGCATCACCATTAGGCTCGTCAGCTTCTGCTGTTACAGACAGGCTGTTGCCTGATGACACAACGGCTGTGGCTGTTGAACCGCCGGCAATCGTGACTACCGGTGCGCCTTCGACTTGCACGTCACTGAATACGGCTGCATTCTCAGAGCCTGCACCAGGGATATTTGTTACTACTGAGGATGCCTGCAGAGATAGCGGACCTGTGGACGCACTGTCTTCCACTGTGACCGCAAACGATAAGGTTGCAGCAGCTGATGTTTGTGCATCAGCGCCGGTGCTTTCACTGTCTGGTTGAGTGACTTCCCAGTACACACGGTTACCGGTGACACTGCCATTATCAGATACAGAACCGGCGACCAGTGAAACCGTGTCAGGCAGAGTGACGCCTACGGTGTAATCGCGATCTTCTCCGGTTGTGTTGCTGATGATATTTACGTTGAAGGTCTGCTGCCCACCTTTATTCACACGGCCATCATCAGGCGCCGACATGTAGACATCATTTTCTTCCCGTTCAATGACAACATGGGTCACGCCAACATTATTGTTTTCGCTGCTGCTGGTACCCAGCGCGAAAGCACCAAAGAATTTATCTCCTTCACTGCTGTCTCCAAGATCCCATAAAATACGTAAATCAAAGGGCGAGAGGGCCGCATTAGTTTGCGGACCGGAAACGGTGAGGTTGCCTTCGTCATCAGTATCCACCAGCACATAATCCATCATATAACTGTCGGAGGAGGCTGAAGAGCCTTCCCAGTTCTGTACCACGATAAACCAGGTGCCGGCTTCGGGATTGAGGCGGTCAACGACTTCATCGGCTTCAAGGGAACTGCTTTCTTCGCGGATCTCATCGTCTGAAGGGCTGCCATCGCCATCGGCGTCATAAACAAGGAACAAATCCAGGTCACTGGCGGTGGCATCATAAATTTCCGCATACAAACGCAGCGCACCGTCTTCTACGTTGATTTCTGTGATCACAGTACCGCTGGCAGAATCAAACAGTTCATCAGGTGTCGGATCTTCACTGACTGTCTCAACCACGGTGGTTACCTGTGTTAATCCGTAAGACTCAAAGTTAAAAGACTCAATTTCTGCTGTCGTAACATCTTTAAGTAAACGGCTGTCTTCATTCCGGTGGGCTGTCAAATCAACAAACTGAGGAATACTGCCATTTGAAGCATACACAGCAACGGGGATGTGTAAATCAGGTGAGGTACTGCTGGTGAGATTTACACTGCCATATGCCCAGGCGTAGTTAGTGGTTCCGAGGGTATCCATGGTAAACGTGAGGGTCTGCGACTGTCCGCTTGCCAGCGAGAAAGAGGAGGGCGATACCGTTGTGCTTAATCCGGACGTCACTGCTGTTGCAGTCACTTGCCAGCTTCCTGACCGTGTTGCCGTAACTGTACGGGTCCAGCTGCATGAGGTGACGCAATTTTCATCCACTACGGCGGGCACGTTAAGAGAACGCGGTTCGCCGCCTTCCTGCGGATTTGCAGCGGAATAGTTCGCCGCTGTTTCCTGCATAATAAGCCCGGTTTGAGTGGCCGCGTCAACCTGCAGACGGCCTGCGCCCATTTCAAACCAGTTGGCCGCAACATCTGTGCCTGAAAGCGCCACACCGGTATTGGCTGTCATCATCATGGCTGAGCGGATGTTATCAGGTGTCCAGGACGGATGATCCTGCTTAAGCAGCAAAGCCGCGCCGGCTACATGGGGACTTGCCATGGATGTACCTGATGAATACGCATAGTCAGCAGGGGCAGGTCCGGATTCTTCATGTCCATAGTGTTCATCTGCCCATGCAGCATAAATTTCTACACCTGGAGCAGAAATCACGGGCGACAATGTACTGATTGAACTGTTCGGACCCCGGGAAGAAAAGTCTGCCAGTTTATCTGCGGTTGTTTCATCAGTGACAACCTCAGCGGATGCGTCAGTGATAGTTACACGATGACCGGAACCGGATGCCAGCCATTGTTTCAGTGCATCGCCGGCATCAGCATCTATATGAATACCCGGCACTACGTAGGCATCGTTAGCCAGAAAGCTGTCACCGCCCTGCACATTAGCCAGCACGTAACCTGCGGCACCGCCTTCAGCGACATTTTTAGCTTTCTGGATCCGCGCAATATCACCACGGTCACAAACAACAATTTGTCCGCTGAATGTACCGGCAGGATAGGGTTCCAGGCACTGACCGGGATCGCCGGATGGATCGTTGCCGTTGGGAAAATCGCCGGCGTACACGATATCAGCGGTAATTGAACTGGTGTTACTGAAACCTTGCATAGCGGAAGGGGTGTAACTGCCACCGGAAAAGTTTGTGATGGATTTTTCATACGACACTGTGATGCCGTGAGATGTAGCAGCAACAGCGGTCATCCAGGGGGCATGCTTGTCAGTTGTTGCATCATCGGGCCCGTCATTGCCCGCAGACTGGGCAACAAAAATTCCGGCATTATGGGCATTCAGCCACGCACGGTTTAAAGGTCCGTCCCAGGGAAAGTCGCCACCGGAAATCGACATGTTCACGGCATCTACAATGCCGCTGTCAATAATATCTTCAACGGCATCCAGCATGACGGACTCAAGACACCCGGTATAAGTGTCATCATCTTCACCGGGATAGCATACCTGATAAGAAATAATATTCGCATGCGGTGCAACGCCGGAGACTTCTTCAAAAATATAACCGGTCTCCACACCGTCACTGACAGTTTGATCGTAGTCGGGGATCACTTCAGCAACATTATAAAGAATGTTACCTGCAGCGGTTGCTGCTACATGAGAGCCGTGACCGTTGTAATCCTCACCGTTTTCGGGGAGTCCTGACGGAAAAATATCAGTGTCGGAATAGGCATTAACAATCGCCGGATAACTGTATACGCCGATGAGCTTGTCATTACACAAAGCAGGATAGCTTCCTGCACAGTCTCCGAGGTAATTTCCGTTACCCAGCGGGTTGGTGTGAGCATAACCATCGTCACCGGTGGCCGCAAAAGACGGGTGATCTGTGTTGATGCCGGTATCCAGAACCGCAACCACCATGCCTTCACCCAGCACATCAGAGCCGGACGAGGTTTCTGTACCGTCCCACATCTGCGGGGCGCCGATAGTGGCCGGTCCCACATAGGCATTCAGTTTGTGTAACGTGTCACGGCGTACTTTTTTTACCCCTTCTGTTTGTGACAAGGTTTTCGCCTGCGCCGGGGTGAGCTTTGCAGCAAAACCGTTAAAGGCCAGTTGATACTGTGCAAGGGCTTTTGGGGTGTCTGTGCCATCAGCGATGGCTGACAATACAGTTGACTGGCGGTTCTTAAGGTGACGGCGGTACTGAACGACTGCATCAGAGCGTGTATTTAACTTATTGCGTCTTTTTTCTGAGGACGTCGCGATAAAACCTTGCACACCTCCTTCATAGGTGGTCACAGGACTTTCATCCAGTTCAACAATATAAACGGATTTACCGGATTTATGTTTTGCCGTATCCGCCATCAGCGGTAATGAAATAATGCTGCTACTCAGCGCAAATGAAACCGCTAAGGCGATTCGACAATTCATACACTTCTCCCGTTGCCGCGCGCGTTTTTACTTTTTCAGTTAAAAGCTTATACCAGATTTTATATATCACAGGCGAGTTTTACACTCAGGCTGCCTGAACATCAGTACGTAAAAGTATACCTTCTTAAATATGAACGGCTTATGAACCATTGTCTTTCATTAAACTTTTTATACGGGACGGCTAATGTAAAGTTAAGTGTGGTCTTATTTTAAATCAATGTTAAAACCGTAGGATAAAATGACCACGTGAATCCTGTTGAGGCGGATAACCATTTTCCCTTATTGATGGGACCACCTGCATTTAGCAACACGTATTTTGAGAATTCACACTAGCATTATCACTATCGATATTGCCGTAGTGGCACCACTTAATGAGGGCTTAGTTGTGCAGGACAGAAATCATCTCGCCAGCGTGAAAACCACCCGTCAGGTAAAAATAATAGAAAATGGCCTGATAGACATCCCCATGCTGCAAATTCTGCAGCCGGACGGTACGGTACACCCGGACGCTGAAGAACCGGACATCACCCGTGATACCGCAGAAAAAATGCTGGAAGTGATGCAGTTTATCCGCATTCTTGATGAACGGATGGTGGCGGCGCAGCGTCAGGGCAGAATCAGTTTTTATCTGGCTTCTACCGGTGAAGAAGCGGCTGCCGTTGCCAGCGCAGCAGCATTAACTAACGATGACATGATCATGTCTCAGTATCGCGAGCAGGGCACACTGGCATGGCGCGGATATAAAACTGAGCAGTTTATGAATCAAATGTTCAGCAATGAAAAGGATCCGAATAAAGGTCGTCAGATGCCCATCCATTATGGTGATAAAGCGCTTAATTTTATGACCATCTCTTCTCCCTTAGGTACACAGATCCCCCAGGCATCAGGCTATGCCTATGGCCAGAAAATGGCCGGCAAAAAGGCGCTGACGATTTGCTATTTTGGTGAAGGTGCGGCGTCAGAAGGAGATTTTCATGCCGGCCTGAATATGGCAGCGGTATTGCGCTGTCCGGTCATCTTCTTTTGCCGAAATAACGGCTATGCCATTTCAACCCCCGCTGAAGAACAGTTCGCCGGTGACGGTATTGCCAGCCGGGGGATTGGGTACGGGGTGAAAACGATCCGGGTGGACGGTAATGATCCACTGGCTGTCTATGCCGCCACCAGACAGGCAAAGGAAATTTCGCTTAAAGAAGCGTGTCCGGTGCTTATTGAAGCGATGACTTATCGTCTGGCGGCCCATTCCACCTCCGATGATCCCAGTGGTTACCGGTCTAAAGATGAAGAAGAGAAGTGGCGCCAGAAGGATCCGGTATTGCGTTTAAGTGAGTGGCTCAAATCAAAAGGCTGGTTTGACGCGGACGCTGTAGAAAAGCGTAAAACAGTGACCCGCGAGTCGGTATTAGCGGCCCTTAAAGAAGCCGAGAAAGTACCGGTTAACCCCATCGACGATATTGTGACAGATGTATACGACCACGTTCCCCGGCATCTCAACGATCAGCTTCAGGCACTTAAGCAACACATCGCCCGTTATCCGCAAGCGTATCCGAAAACAGCAGGGAGAATAAAATAATGGCAAAAATGAATCTGCTGCAGGCAATTAACAATGCGCTTATCACTGTCATGACAGAAGACGAGCGTGTGATGGTATTCGGTGAAGATGTGGGTCATTTTGGCGGTGTATTCCGTGCCACCAGTCATTTACAGGAGAAATTTGGTAAAGGCCGCTGTTTTAATACGCCGCTTACGGAGCAGGGCATAATCGGCTTTGCCAACGGTCTCGCTGCGCAGGGGTCAGTGCCGGTAGCTGAAATCCAGTTCGGTGATTACATTTTTCCGGCCTTTGACCAGATCGTTAACGAGACGGCGAAATTCCGTTACCGCTCCGGCGGACAATTCAGTTGCGGCACACTGACCATCCGCACGCCGTACGGCGGCGGCATTGCCGGCGGACACTATCACAGCCAGTCACCGGAAGCCTTTTTTGCTCATTGTCCGGGCCTACGGATTGTGGTGCCGCGTAACCCATATCAGGCAAAAGGTTTGCTGCTTGCTTCTATCCGTGACGACAACCCGGTGTTATTCATGGAGCCGAAACGCCTGTACCGGGCATCAGTTAGCGATGTGCCTGAAGAGGACTATGAATTGCCGCTGGGGAAAGCGGATGTCGTGCAGGAAGGAAAAGATATCACCCTGGTTGGCTGGGGTGCTCAGATTGAAATTCTGCAAAAGGCCGCCGAAAAAGCGCTGGATGACGGCATTAACTGCGAAATTATTGATTTGCGCAGTATTGCCCCCTGGGATGCGCAAACCGTCGCTGAGTCCGTGATGAAAACAGGCCGCTTACTTATCAATCATGAAGCGCCGCTGACCGGAGGCTTTGCCAGTGAGATTGCTGCAACTATTCAGGAGCAGTGTTTCCTGTACCTGGAAGCGCCGGTTGCCAGAGTTTGCGGTCTGGATACGCCGTATCCGCTTTCTCATGAAAAAGAGTACATGCCGGATGAACTTAAAACTTACGAAGCCATTCTCCGTACCATGCATTACTAAGGGCAAACGACAATGACGACAGAATTTATATTGCCTGATATCGGCGAAGGTATCGTGGAATGTGAACTCCTTGAGTGGCTGGTAGCCGAAGGGGATGTGATAGAAGAAGATCAGCCCGTTGCTGAGGTGATGACAGACAAAGCCACTGTACAAATTCCTGCCATGCATGCAGGTACGGTAATGAAACTTCACTATCAACCGGGAGACATCGCTAAAGTGCATGCGCCCCTGTTCGCCATGGCTACGTCAGGACAGGTTACAAAGCAGGAACCTGAAGCTGAAAGCGCTGCTTCACAAGATCATCCGGCCAGTACAAGTACCGCTACTAATGCCAGCGCCGGCGCAGGTGAAGACTTTTTACTGCCGGATATCGGTGAAGGCATTGTTGAATGTGAGATTGTGAAATGGCAGGTCACTGAGGGTCAGTCTGTTGAAGAGGACCAGGTGGTTGTGGAAGTCATGACTGACAAAGCCGTGGTGGAAATCCCTGCCAAACACGCCGGCGTGATCACCAGGCTTTATTACGGTGAAGGTGATATTGCAAAAGTGCATGCACCTTTGTTTGCCCTGGATCATAACGACAGTGCCGGTACTTCTTTGCAAAGCGGGCCCGCTCATACACAGGCTGAAGCCACGACTTCTCAAACAGCAACTCCTGAAGCGACAACCTCTGAGAGCGCCGCACGGGAAGGCAGTTTTGAGCCGCCGGTGGCGATTCCCGGAAAAGTACTGGCCAGTCCGGCCGTTCGCCGTATCGCCAGAGAGCACAATATCGATCTCAAATCGGTGCAGGCTTCGGGTAAAAAAGGCAGAGTGCTGAAACAGGATGTCTATCGTGTAGCAGAGTCGTTAAATGCAAACAATGAACTTAACGATGGCTCAAAGCAGACAAAAACGGCATCAGAAGATACCAGACGACTTGTTGAGTCCGGCGGCAAACGTACAGAGAAGGTACGGGGATTACAGGCGGCGATGGCAAAACAAATGCAATTGTCAGTGCAAACTATTCCGCATTTCTCGGTAAGTGATGAACTGGTGATGGATAAGCTCATTGCACTGCGCGCTGAGCTTAAACCGGCCTTCGAAGCGAAAGGCGTTAAACTCAGTTTTATGCCGTTTTTCATTAAAGCACTGTCTCTGGCATTAAAAGAATTTCCGGTGATCAACAGCCAGATGTCTGATGACGGTGAATATCTGCATTATTTTGACGATCATAACGTCGGCTTTGCCGTAGACAGTAAAATTGGCCTGCTGGTGCCGAATATTAAACGGGTTCAGGATTTAAGCCTGTTTGATATAGCTTCACAGATGCAAACCATCATTGAGCAGGCCAGACAAGGTAAAGTGCCGGCAAGTGCATTGAAGGGCGGTACCGTGTCGGTTTCCAATATTGGTGCACTGGGTGGTATCACTGCCACGCCGGTAATCAATAAACCGGAAGCGGCTATCGTTGCGTTGGGTAAAACGCAAAAACTGCCCCGGTTCGATGATAACGGGAATGTGACGGCGCAGCATATCATGCATGTAAACTGGTCCGGCGACCACCGCATTATAGATGGTGCAACCATGGTGAAGTTTAATAACCTGTGGTGCCATTATTTGCAGAACCCGTCAGCTATGCTGATGCATCTGGACTGATAAACGGATGTGGAGTAAAGAGCCGGCTTATGGCTCTTTCTCTGCAAAATAACGTGTTACAATAACGTTCTTAATTCATGCGGAACGGATTGTTTGTGTTAAGTTATAAACATGCCTTTCATGCCGGTAACCATGCGGATGTGATCAAACATTTGTGCTGGACCGGTGTCATTCAATACCTGAAGAAAAAAGAGAAGCCTTTCACGCTTTTCGATACCCATGCCGGGGCCGGTTGCTACCCTTTGAACAGTGAGCAAACTCAGAAGAACCGTGAGTTTGAGTCTGGTTTTGACCCGTTGTCCGGTGTCAGTGCAACATCGCCGTTGCTTGCATCTTACTTAAGTGCCATGAACGTTTACTGGCAACAACAACAGTATCCGGGGTCACCGCTCATTGCTGCCAGAGGCTTACGTTTGCAGGATACCGCGCACCTTATGGAACTCCATCCGGCAGAGGCGGGGATTTTGTCTGAGGTTATCAGAGGCGTGGGTGCCGGTAATGCCCATGTGCATCACCGTGACGGGCTGGAAGGACTGATAGCGATGACGCCGCCGAACCCTAACCGTGGTGCCGTGCTTATCGATCCGCCTTATGAACGCTTTGAAGAATATGCGGATGTTACACGCACGGTAACCAAACTTTTCCGTCGCTGGCAGAATGCGCAGGTTGTTCTGTGGTATCCGTTGTTGTCTGCCCGGGCGGGTAAAAAGTCCGGCGCCAGCGAGAACATGGTCGATGACTTAAAAGACATTGCAAAAACCGCTTTTGTGGCAGAACTGCATGTAGCGTCGCCGGATGACGATACCGGTATGTACGGTTCCGGCGTACTGGTGATGAATCCTCCCTGGCAACTGGATGAACAACTCCGCGAAGCGCTGGATGAAGTGTGTTCTCATCTCGGCGCTGACAGTCATGCCAGTGTGACCTGGCTTAAACAGGAAGCTGACGATTGACACAACCCCGCGGGCTTAAACATTTTTATATTCCGGAAGATCAGTCTGTCTATCTTCTGGCACATAAAGATGCCGTCAAGCTCAGGAACTGGGTTGAGTTATGTAATCAGCAGCTACGGCAACTGGGTTACACGCAAACGGGCCTGATCGGTAAAGGTGCATTCGGCTTTGTATTCGCCGGCGTGTCACCCGGCGGTGAGCATCGTGTTTTCAAATTCTCCCGGATCAACCTGCCACAGCATGTTCAGGACCGGCTGGAGGAAGAAGCCTTCATGCTGGCGCAGATCAAGCATCCTCTGGTTCCCGCATTATGTGAATTCCAGCAAATAGGTAAACAGGCCATTCTGGTCATGCAGCGTGCTGCCGGTGCCGATATGGAACAGGTGAGTTTACGAAAAGGTATGTTACCGCCACGGCTGATAGTGCGTCTGGCGGTACAGATGGGGGAAGTGCTGCTGGCGCTCCGCCGTCATCAGGTAAATCACGCTCCCCGTCCCGTGGTGCACGGCGACATTAAACCGTCGAATCTGGTGTGGGAAGACGACACTGAAACCGCCCGTTTAATTGACTGGGGTTCATCAGTGTTTGCCCAGCTGGATGAAAATGGTCAGCATACCGGCAACAATGTGATGGATTTGATGTCCGGTGATATGCAGCAAACGAATGCACGTCTGGGTGATGTGTACTTTATCGGTGACGAACAGCTGAACGGGGCATTGTCATCTCCGCGTTTCGACGAACAGGGCCTTGCCAGCACGCTGTATGCGCTGGCATCAGGTCAGTCAAGCCGTTATGGCCGCAAAGTGATCACGCCGCTGTCGCTGGGTTTACCCAAAATGCTGGCAAATATTTTAGATTACATGCTGAGTGATGATTTAACTAAACAACGTCAGGGCGGTGATTACTTCTTTAATCACCTGCATGTACTTCGAAGCATGGTATTTACAGAAGATAGACCGGCGGAATACAAAGCCATGATCCCGTGCTGGTGCGCTCCGCAGGAGAAAGATATTGAAACAGTAGTGTACAGCTCCCGTAAATCATTTCTTAGGGAAGCGGCGCTGGTGAATGATGCTGAACTGAAATACATCAACGATGCCCAGTTTGACCGCTATTACAAAAACTATCTTCAGGGGATGGGTGAAACTGAAAAAGGTTTCATTTCTGCTGTCAGCCGGCTGGGGCGTTTTCCGGTAGTGGGTGGTATAGCTATCCGCTGGATGCCCGACGGCATTTATGTGGATTCAAGTCTGAATCTGTACGATGAAAGTCTGAAAGTCTCCTTCGAACAGTCGGTAAACAACGTGATCACGCTGGCCAGGGCTATCCACCGTAAAGGGATATTCAAGTGTTGTCTGTTTAATGCCAAAGACACACTGCACATTGAAAGGCAGGATGAGTCAGAGCCTTTTATTCCCGGCAGTGAATGCGTGATCCCTTTTGAGCTGTCCAGAGCGCCGGTTGTGCAGGATAACAGCCGGACGCACTCTTATTTTGAAGACGGTGATGACCCGGATGAACTATTACGTCTGCCAGCCAGTATTATGTCGGTACTGGAAGAACTGAACACAATTCATCATACCGGATGCGTGATATTTGAAGCATTGCCGGCGCATCTGAAAATCCACAGTTATTATACGCTGCTTGATCACAGCCAGCGGGAACGCTTCACAGCGTTACTGGCGGCGCTGGTTCAGGCAGTACCTGATATCAGGGGGATAGGCATTTCCGGCTTTATGAAATTGCCGTATAAAGATACCCGTTACTTTGAGCATTGTGCTCAGTTGCCTGAAAAGTATTACCCCCGTAACCCGAAACAAGCGAATATGGAGACAATAAACGCACATGGCTGAAGTTAAACTCGCTTCACTGATGGAGCTGGAGACTATCGAGCAGGGGATCTACCGCGCACAAAGCTGGGATCTCGGATTTCGTGCACTGTTTGGTGGTCAGGTGTTAGGTCAGGCCCTCTCGGCGGCCTACAAGACCGTAGGCGGCGGATTTACTGCCCATTCATTCCACAGCTATTTTCTGTTACCCGGCGATGCCAAAAAGCCGGTCATGTATGATGTGGAAATTGTCCGCGACGGTCGCAGTTTCTGTACCCGTCGGGTGAAAGCCATTCAGGAAGGACGAAATATTTTTTATATGACGGCATCTTTTCAGTTACCCGAAGACGGGATGGAGCATCAGTTTGCCGTCATGCCCGACGTACCACCGCCGCAGGATATCACGCCCGATATCGCTTTCTATGAAGCCAATTATGAAAAACTTGCCCGTCCGATGCAGGAAGCACTGAGTTATCATAAGCCGGTTGATATCCGTACGGTTGACGCCGTGAATTCATTTTCTGCAAAGAAACGTGATCCGCTACGTTATATCTGGTTGCGTGCGCAGGAAGAAATGGGCACTGATGCACAAATTAATCAGGCGTCACTGGCCTATGCGTCTGACTATCATTTTTTAAGTACTGCATTGCAGCCCCACGGGGTTTCTATGGCCGACCGTGCATTGCGTATTGCCACCATTGACCATGCTATGTGGTTCCACAAACCGGTGAATTTTAATGAATGGCTGTTATACGTGGCAGAAAGCCCGTTCAGCGGCAATGCCCGTGGCATTGTGAAAGGCCAGATATTCAACCGGCAGGGTGAGCTGGTGGCTTCCACTATGCAGGAAGGATTGATGCGTAAAATTGACCGGCAGGGTGAATAACTGTGCCGGTTATTCTCTGGCGGTAACTGGCCGGTGAATTATTTTTTCGCAGAATAAAAAATGCCCGGAATTTTCATCCGGGCCTAGGGGAATGGCTCATTGCTGAGCCGTGCGCTAACTTTTACAAGGGAGAAGTTTTGTGAACTTATTCACAACGGATCGTAACTATAGAACAAAACCGCTCACTTTATAAACAAATTTTTGAAAAAATTTATCGATACATTATCAGAGACTTATTCTCAGTTCCATCCCTGTTTAAAAAACAACAGCTTATTTCTGCTCTGACCAGCCATCAGGCTGAACAAAAATTACCCACAGGTTGGCCACATTTTATTCAACAGAACGAATCTAAATCACGGTGAATGATTAACCGCCATAGCCATTCATCTTATTTATACCGGGAATGTGCAATTGTCCGTAAGCGTTGATAGTGCCACAATAGTTTTACATTTAAATTGCAGTCTGAGGCACGATTATGACAACACCATCAACTTTTATTCCGCCAGAGCGTACCTTAATGGGGCCTGGTCCTTCTGATGTTTCTCCCCGTGTACTTAATGCGATGTGCCGGTCTACCCTGGGGCACCTTGATCCGCTGTTTGTTCAGCTTATGGATGAAACAAAGGCGTTACTTCAATATGCATTTAAAACGACCAATGCGCTGACCATGCCGGTTTCTGCACCGGGGTCGGCGGGTATGGAAGCCTGTTTTGTTAACCTGGTAAAACCGGGCGATAAAGTCATCGTCTGCATCAATGGCGTATTTGGTAACCGCATGGTGGAGAACGTAGTCCGCTGTGGTGGTGAGGCCATTAAGGTTGAAGATGAATGGGGACATCAGTCTGATCTCAACAAAGTAGAATCAGCGCTGAAAGCCCACCCTGATGCTAAAATTCTGGCCTTCGTGCATGCAGAAACTTCTACCGGCGTGCGTAACGACGCTCAGGCCCTGTGTAAACTGGCACAGCAATACGATTGCCTGACCATTGTGGATGCCGTTACCTCGCTGGGCGGTATTGAAGTTGATGTGGATGGCTGGGGCATAGATGCCATTTATTCCGGTTCGCAAAAATGTTTAAGTTGCGTGCCGGGTTTATCTCCTGTGTCTTTCAGCGACCGTGCAGTTGACGTTATCAAAGGACGTAACACGCCGGTTCAGAGCTGGTTTCTCGATATGAATCTTATCGTCGGATACTGGGGGCAGGGCGGCAAACGGGCTTATCATCATACCGCGCCGGTTAACAGTATTTATGCCCTGCACGAATCACTGGTCATGCTGAAAGAAGAAGGTCTGGAGCAGGCATGGCAACGCCATGAGCAGGGGCATGCAAAGCTGGTGGCTGGTCTTGATAAACTGGGTCTGTCTATGGCTGTGGATGAGGCATACCGGTTGCCTCAGCTGAATGCTGTTGTTATTCCTGACGGTGTGGACGATGCACAGGTGCGCAGTCAGTTGCTGAATGATTTTAATCTGGAAATCGGCGCCGGTCTTGGTGCGCTGGCCGGAAAAGTCTGGCGTATCGGTCTTATGGGATATGCGTGTAAAGATCGCAATATCGACCATTGTCTGGCCAGCCTTGAAAAGGCGATCCGCTAGTAAGCATCACTGAGCCGGATACCCGGCTCAGGGTTTTAATGCCAGTACCAGCCAGCCCGTAATCAGCGCAATGGCAAAACTCATCAGCGTGCCCAGCATCATGTATTCTGTCAGTCTCATATCCCGTTCCCGGGACAGATCACCTACGCGGAACACGGTTTTTGTTGCCACCAGAAAACCCAGCCCTGTGTATTCATCGACAAGAATAAAAGACAGCGCCAGTAATCTTTCAACATAACCAATCCAGCGCCCGGCATTGCCCAGGCTTTTTCCTTCTTCTTCACCCTGCGTTTTCTTCAGTTGTTCAGCATGTTGTGACAACAGTTGCCCGATAAGAATACTGGCCGGTTTAAAAATAATGATATATCCGGTGAGGTAGAGCAGGTTTTCACGGGTCAGCCAGATGGCTTTACTGGTCAGCAGCGTAGCGATATCCATTTTGGTGAATGACAGGGCGACCAGCGCGATAACCAGAAAGTGAGCAAGCTGGTCCAGTGCAAAGGCAAGGTGACTTTTGTGTCCTGCTTTCGCCCAGTCGATGAGAAAATGGCTGACAGTAATGACACCGGCTGCTGCCAGTCCCTGCCATAATCCCGCATCAGCCAGCCACAGCGCCACCAGAGCAAGTGCCGCATGTACACCGGCATGAAGAAACAGTGACGGTGATTGCAACCCTTTGTTATGACGGCACTGGATCCATTTAGCCGGTTGCAGGTAAAAATCGCCGATAAAATGGGCGCTCAGCAAAAGCAGAAAGAGTGTCATCCGGCATCGTCCTTTAAGTTGGTGACATAATGAATAAATGGCTCCAGTAAATCCCCGCCGGCCGCTTTCAGGCGTTCGCTGATATTTTGCCGTGAGGTTTGCTGTTGTTCTGCCAGAACCTGGTGTAACGGAAACCCCAGATGAATGTAATGGTACAGCAAATCAGCCTGTTTTTTACTGAGCCGGTTCAGTATGTAGCTTAACTGTGTGCAGATGATACCGGTAGCGATTTGCTGTTCTGCCAGCGGAGTGCGTATAACGATTTCTCCGCTGCGGGCTTCGTCCAGAGCGCGGCCTGATTCAACAAATACCTTGCCGGAAGATGTACCGGGCGTGGCTTTTATCACGGCATCACTGCCTGTTGCCAGCGCCTGGGTGCAATTGACCTGCAACCCGTCTATCTGACTGTTGAGATAGAGCTTGAGTTCAAGCATGGCGGTAACGGCGTCCTCCGGTTTTTCGAAAACAAACTGAAAGCCGTCGCCGCGGAATATTTCGTATAAACAGCCTGTCCTTGCTTTTATTGCCTCACACTGGCGGGTTAGCGCCGACATGGTGTGCTGGTAATCAGAGGACGTCAAGGCGGTGGATTTGACCAGATCGCCGGTAAGGACCGCAGCCATAATGTTGTTATCCCTGGTTATTTCGTTACCAAGCAAGATTATACCCTTGCTTTTTAATATGCAAGCCCTGAGTCTTGCCTTTCCTTTTGCAAGGACAGGATGTTGCATAGGAAATGACGCTGAATACCGGATGCTATCACCGGCTTTATCGTACAGAGTTCTCCGTTTGTCATAAATAACATGCGGGCAGAAATAAATCCGGTAGACTACGACGCATAACAATAACAGACACAATAACGGATTATGCTGCATCGTATTTGGTTATCATTCATTGTTCTCGCCTTTCTGGCCACCGTCTGGCAGGCTTTCTTTGGCGCCTCATCGGGTGGCTTTCAGGATGTTATGCAATCTGTCACCAGCATGGCGCAACTCAGCGTGGATATCGCTATCGGTCTGATAGGGGTACTGGCATTCTGGCTGGGTATATTCGAAGTTGCCGAAAAATCAGGCATGATAGAAAAGTTTTCAAGGGTACTGGCACCATTTCTGTGCCGGATCATGCCCGATATTCCCCGCAATCATCCTGCACTTGGCAGCATTACCATGAATATGTCGGCGAACGTACTCGGGCTGGATAACGCTGCTACGCCTTTCGGCATAAAAGCGATGCAGGATATGCAAACTCTGGCAACAGATAAAGAAACCCTCACCAACAGTCAGATCCTGTTTCTGGTACTGAACACGTCTTCAGTGACATTGTTTCCCATTGCGGTTTTTCTCTACCGGGCAGAGCAGGGCGCGGCACAGCCTACTGACGTATTTATTCCTATCTTACTGGCAACCAGCGCTTCTACCATGGCTGGGCTTATCATTACCTGTCTGGTGCAGAGGGTGAACCTGTTTAACCGTGTGGTGGTTTTGTATCTGGCCGGTATTTTTGGTCTGCTGGGTGCAGTGATTGTGTATTTTTCCCATCTGGCAGCAAAAGAGCTGGCAGAGCAGTCTGCCATTGTGGCGAACTTTTTGTTGTTCTCGTTTATTGTTGCGGTACTCGTCACCGGCTGGCGGCGAAAACTCGACACCTATGAATTATTTATAGACGGCGCTAAGAAAGGCTTTAATGTGGCGGTTTCGCTGATCCCGTTTTTATTAGCCATGCTGGTTGCTATTGGCATGCTGAGAGCCAGTGGCATTATGGATATGGTGGTTAACGGCATCGGCTACATGGTTACCGCTTTAGGCGGCGACCCCCGGTTTGTGGATGGCTTACCTACTGCCATTATGAAACCTCTCAGTGGCAGCGGCGCCAGAGCGCTTATGATAGAAACGATGCAGCATCACGGCGCAGATTCTTTCGCTGGCAGACTGGCCTCGGTCCTTCAGGGATCGACAGAAACCACGTTCTACGTTATTGCCGTTTATCTCGGGGCCGTGGGGATCAAGCACTCCCGTTATGCCGTAGCATGTTGTCTGGCGGCAGACTTTGCAGGAATTTTTGCTGCAATTTTAGTCAGTTACTGGTTTTTTGGTTAAGAATTTGTTCACCTGCCGTTCAGTTGACGTAAGCATAATCAGGTCTGACATTTAAATAAGGTGACAGAAATGAATTTAAAACAAATCAGTGCCGCAGTAATCTTCGCAGCGATGCCCGTTCTGGCCAGTGCCCAGGCCATGGAACCGGTTATTCAGGTGAGCGGCAAAGGCTCTTTCTCCGTTGTACCCGATGCTTATACTCTGACATTTGTGATGGAAGAAAAAGGCGAAACCGTTTCTAAACTGAATACACAGATGCAGTCAGACATGAAGTCTGTGCTTAAATTTCTGCTCGACAACGGTATTGAAGAAAAGCACGTGCAGTCCATGCAGGTGAATTTAAATCCGTATTACGAATCTACCCCTCAGGGCCGTGAACAACGGGGATTTGTACTCAGCAGAGAAATTCAGGTAACGGATACGGATATAAATAACTATGACCGTATCATTGACGGCGCTTTATCCCGCGGTATAGATCGTATACAAGGGTTTCAGTTTATTGCCAGTGAGCAGAATAATGCTTACGAAAAGGCCTTGATAAATGCAGTTAAAGACGCCAAATTACGCGCCGGACTGTTAGCAGAAGAACTGGGCGTAAAAACAGGTAAGGTAATTGCAGTGTCAGAGAGCGGCAACAGTTACCCCATGCCGGTGATGAGAATGGAAATGTCCGCGAAGGCCGACAGCTTTTCATCAGCCATGCCCGGTGAACAAGTCGTGGAAGCACGGGTGAACGTCAGCTTCGCGATAGATGAATGAGATTGAGGGTAAGTTGAAAAACGAGTTTTACAAAGAGTTACTGACGCAGGCGAAGGGTTTAATGAGCGGTGAGAGCGATCTCATCGCCAACATGGCGAATTTGAGCGCGTTAATGTTTAACCGCATGGAAAAGGTAAACTGGGCCGGATTCTATTTATATAAAGAGGATCAACTTGTGCTCGGGCCTTTTCAGGGCCAACCCGCCTGCATACGCATTCCGGTGGGCCGCGGTGTATGCGGAACTGCGGCACAAAGCCTGCAAACCCAACTGGTAGAAGATGTCCACGCGTTTGAAGGCCACATTGCCTGTGACGCCGCATCCAATTCTGAAATCGTTATTCCGCTGGTGCTGAACGGCAAATTACTGGGCGTACTGGACATCGACAGTCCCGAATACAGCCGGTTTGACGAAGAAGATAAGGCCGGTCTGGAAGCGCTGGCTGAGGCTTTACTGGATTCTCAGCGATGAAAGAATATGTTGATATCCATGTTGTGCTGGCAACACCTGCCGACATGGAAGACAATTTTGACGAACCCGAAGAGGCAGCAGAGCGGATAAATTTCATTCTGCATTGCATTTACGACAGAGCCGATGAAGATGCGGATACGCACTGGCTTGAGCGTTTATTGCACTATACCTGGGAAACATGGCATCAAACACGCAATTTATTGGACATAGACGACGATGAATTGCTTGATTGGGTTGACCACACGCTGGCAACTTGGGATGATGCTGACAATGAAGATTATTATTAACCACACGTAAAGTATAGATGGAATCACCAGAGAAGTTTTCAAACAGTAAAGAAGTCATCGCCTTTTTGGCAGAAACCTTTCCAAACTGTTTTTCCACCGAGGGCGAAGCACAGCCTCTGAAAATTGGCATTTTTCAGGATCTGGCTCAGCGTTTAGAAAATGAAGAACGGGTTAGCAAAACCTTACTGCGTTCAACATTAAGACATTACACCAACAGCTGGCGTTATCTGCACAGCATCAAAGAAGGCGCTCACCGCGTTGACTTAGATGGTAATCAGGATGCTCAAATTGAAAAAGAGCATGCTGACCACGCAAAGCAGCAGTTGGATGAAAGCAAAGCGAAAGCGGCTGAAAAGCGCAAAGCGAAGCAAAAGACCACTGGCGAAAAGCGTCCACCCCAACGCAAACCACGCAGCGAAAATGGTGAAAAACCTCAGCAGCGCGGGAAAAAGGGAACTAAATTTAATTCTGAAAGACCAAATAAAACACCACCGGCCAAACTTACCGATGCCGATTGCCAGCCAGGCACATCCGTCACAGTGAAGTTGGGTAAAGCCCCGATGCATGCGGTTATTACTGAAGTCGCTAAAGACGGTATTCACGTGCAACTTGATTCGGGCATGGTGGTAAAAGTCAACGCAGACGCTTTACGTTTGGCGAATTCCAAGAGGTCGTAATATGAAAGAAATCCTTCGCATTTCCATTGCCAGTGCATTTTTAACCGTTGGCGTTGGCGCCGGTGCAACTACTACCACTGAACAGGTAGAAGATTTACCCGTTCTGCAGCAGGAAACACAACACAGTGTGGCTGCAAAAAGGGTAAGTGCTTTGTTCACCAGAGCGCACTACAAGGAAATTGCGTTGGATGACGCTTTGTCGGAAAAAATCTACGACCGTTTTCTCCGCTCTCTCGATAACAACAAACAAGTTTTGTTGAAGTCAGATGTGGATGGTTTCGAAAAGTACCGTGATTCTTTTGATGAAGCGTTAAGTCGCGGCAACCTGTCTATCGCTTATGATATGTATAATCAAAGTGCAAAACGTCGTGTTGAGCGCTTTGAGTTTGCGTTAAGCCTGTTAGACAAGCCTTTCAATTTTGAAAAAGCTGACGACAAATTCTATTACGACCGTGAAGACGCAGCATGGCCAACCACAGAAGCAGAGCTGGATGAATTGTGGCGTCAGCGGGTTAAATACGATGCGCTTAATCTGATTATGGCGGATAAAACCTGGGAAGAAGCAAAAGACTTACTGACCAAGCGTTATACCCGTGCCATTAAGCGACTGAAGCAAGCTGAGAGTGAAGACGTTTTCCAGACGGTTATGAACTCTTTTGCCCGCAGCGTTGAAGCGCATACCAGTTACCTGTCTCCCCGAAATGCCGACCGTTTCCAGATGGAAATGAACCTGTCATTTGAAGGTATTGGTGCTGTACTTCAAGCAGAAGATGACTTTACTGTAATTAAAAGCATTGTACCGGGCGGCCCTGCTGATAAATCTAATGCGCTGAAACCGGAAGATAAAATTATTGGTGTGGCGCAGGACGACGAAGAGTTCGTGGATGTTGTAGGCTGGCGTCTGGATGAGGTTGTTGATCTCATTAAAGGACCCAAAGGCAGTACCGTACGTTTGCAGGTACAAAAAGGCACGTCAGATACCAAAGCCATGTCTGTGGTCAGTCTGACCCGTGACAAAATCAAGCTGGAAGACCGCGCCGCGAAATCTGAGGTTTATGAGCCGGAAACCGGCCCGTATGCCGGTGAGAAGTTAGGCGTTATCACAATTCCCAGTTTCTATAACAACCTGCATGCTGACGTGAAAAAAGAACTGGATTCACTGAAAGCTCAGGACGTCAAAGGCATCATTGTCGATTTACGTGGTAACGGCGGTGGTTCGCTGACAGAAGCGACGTTACTCACCGGACTGTTTATTGAAAAAGGACCGGTAGTACAAATTCGCTATGGCGAAGGTAAGGTGAGTGTTAACCGTGATACTGACGGCGTAGTAACGTACGATGGTCCGTTAACAGTACTGGTTGACCGTTACAGTGCGTCTGCATCTGAAATCTTTGCGGCTGCGATGCAGGATTACAGCCGTGCTTTGATTGTGGGTGAGCAAACCTTTGGTAAAGGTACCGTTCAACAGCACCGCGGACTTGGCCGGATTTACGACCTGTATGACAACCCGCTGGGCAGTGTGCAGTTTACCATTGCGAAATTCTATCGTATCGACGGTGGCAGCACCCAGCACAAAGGTGTCGTACCGGACATTAAGTATCCGTCGCCCATTGATCCGGCAGACTGGGGTGAAAGCCAGGAAGAAAATGCATTACCCTGGGACAGCATTGACCGCGCAAACTATACCACTTTTGGCGACAGCCAGAGTGCACTGGATGTACTGGCAGCCAAGCACAATGCCCGGGTATTGAAAGATCCTGAGTTTATGTATCTCGCCGAAGATATTGACGAATACAAAAAGAATAAAGACAAAAAATATGTGTCACTGGTGAAATCAGAACGGGAATCAAAGAAAGAAGAATCCCGTGAGAATGATCTGAAACGGGCCAATGAGCGCCTGGCACGTATTGGCAAGGAGCCGGTTGAATCGCTGGACGATTTACCGGATGAGCTTGAAGAGCTGGATCCTTTCCTGGATGAAGCGGCTAACATCACTTTCGACATGTTAGACACCGGTAAATACGCAATACATCAACAATAAAATACATACTACAGGGGCTGGTGCCGGGCCAGCCCCTTTTTTGTACCTATAATAAAAATCACACGACAACAAACGATTAAAACAATAATAAAGGGAATACATCCATGGCAATGCGAGGTGAATTTTCATCACGGATCGGATTCATACTGGCTGCTGCCGGTTCCGCCGTCGGTCTCGGAAATATCTGGGGCTTTCCCACGCAAGTCGCCACTAACGGCGGCGCAGCATTTGTACTTGTTTATCTTCTTTTAGCGTTCGTACTGGCTTATCCGGTATTGATGGCTGAACTCATTATTGGCCGTTCCAACCGTGCGAACATGGTGGACGCGCTGACGAATATCTCAGGTAATGTTTCCGGTACGCTTACCGGCCTGTGGGGCTGTGTCACTGTATCCATGATTCTGGCGTTCTACGGCATAGTCGGTGGCTGGATGCTGGCTTATTTCGCTGACGGCATTGTGCAAACCGCTGGTCTTGAAGAGACTTCAGTCTGGCTGATGGGGTTCTCTGACAGCCGCAATATGATTTTTTGCGGCCTGTTTATGTTACTGACTGCTTCTATCGTATTGGGCGGGGTAAAGTCAGGCATTGAAAAATGGTCAGTGCGTTTAATGCCGACATTGGTTGTGATCATCCTGGCATTGATTGTCTATGTAAGCTTTCAACCCGGGGCCGGTGAAGGCTGGGCAGCCTATCTCTTACCTGATTTCTCACGCATTCTCGATCCGGACTTATTAATCAGCGCCATGGGGCAGGCCTTTTTCTCTATGTCTTTAGGGGTCGGTACTATGCTGGTTTACGGTTCTTATCTGTCTAAGCAGGAAAATCTGCCCTCAATAGGTGCATGGGTTGCACTGGTTGATATCGGTGTAGCAATTATTGCCGGTATGCTCATCATTCCTGCTATGTATGTGGCGCTGAATAATGGTGTAGAAATTTTTACTGAAACCGGCGCGTTAATGGACGGGGACCAATTGATATTCAATGTATTGCCGGCCCTGTTTGAGTCTATCGGCCCTGTCGGTGTACTGGTGTCCGTGGCGTTCTTTGCCCTGATGGTTATTGCTTCTGTAACGTCTTCAATTTCTATGCTGGAAGTGCCTGTTGCTTATCTGGTTGAGAACCGCAAACAGCCCCGAAGCCGTGCTGTATGGATCATGGCTGCACTGATTTTTGCTGCCAGTTGTATCATCATTCTTAATTTTGAAAGTCTGTTTGGCCTGGTCATTGCTGCGACTACCCAGTACAGTCAGCCTCTGCTCGGATTTGCATTGTGTCTGTTTGCCGGATGGGTCTGGCGCAGAGATGCTATTCTGACGGAACTGAAAGAAGGTTTTGCTGATGCAGAACACAGTCTGTTCTGGAAAATCTGGCCCTGGTATGTGAAATTTGTTTGTCCGGTAGTCATCCTGCTTATGTTCGTCCGTTCTGTCTTATAAGAGTAATAACTACAATGAATAAAACGATTAAAGACCCGTCACTGACGGATGCGCTTATTCCTATTGTTGCACTGGTCATCATGATGGGCAGTGCGGTTTATCTGTTCTCCGACAATTCATCTTTTGGTCCTAACCAGATTGCTCTGTTACTGGGTACCGGCCTCGCTGCTATCATCGGCATGAAAAATGGCCATAGCTGGAAGGAAATCGAAGCCGGCATCGTTAAAGGGATCTCCATGTCACTGGGCGCCTGCCTGATTTTGCTGGCAGTAGGCTCACTGATCGGCACCTGGATGCTGGCCGGTACCGTTCCCACACTCATTTATTACGGGCTTGAGCTACTTAACCCGTCTTTCTTCTATGCTGCAAGCTGTCTGATTTGTGCTGTAGTGGCAATGAGTATCGGCAGTTCGTGGACCACAGCGGCCACTGTCGGTGTTGCCCTGATGGGGGTGGCATCCGGAATGGATATGTCGGCAGCAATTACAGCAGGCGCTGTTGTTTCCGGCGCGTATTTTGGCGATAAAATTTCACCTCTTTCAGAAACAACGAATCTGGCACCGGCAGTGGCGGGAACGGATTTATTTGAACATATCCGCTACATGCTCTGGACAACGATCCCCAGCTTTATTATTGCTTTAATCCTGTTTGTTATCCTTGGCTTCAGTGAGTCCGATGCAGCTTCTCTTGAGCGCATCGAGCAAATGCAGACATTATTGGGTGAATCATTTTCTCTGGGCTGGTATCTGCTCATTCCGCTGGTCGTGTTACTGACGCTGGCGGTGAAGAAAATGCCGGCATTTCCGGCGGTATCCATCGGTGCGCTGCTTGGTGGTATCTGGGCCGTGGTGTTTCAGGGCGATGTGGTCGCCGGCATGGCGGACGCGCAGGATTCTCCGGCCATCGGTACGCTGAAAGTGGTGTGGACTGCATTGTTCGACGGTGTCAGTTTTTCCACGCCGGATGAAAACTTAAATGCGCTGCTAAGCCGTGGTGGTATGTCATCAATGCTGAATACTATCTGGCTGATTATCTGCGCGATGTCATTTGGTGCCGTACTTGAGCGGGTTGGCCTGCTTAAGCGGGCAGTGAGTGCAATTCTTCATGGTGCGAAGTCTGCCGGTGACATGATCAGCCGGACGATTCTTACCTGCCTGGGTACAAATCTGGTAACGGCTGATCAGTATATGTCGATTGTTATGCCCGGCCGTATGTACAAACAGGAATTTGAAAAGCGCGGACTGAACCAGCTTAACCTGTCCCGCAGCCTTGAAGACGGCGGCACACTGACATCACCGTTAATTCCCTGGAACACCTGTGGTGCTTACATGCAGGGCGTATTAATGGTGCATCCGTTTGAATACATCTTCTATACTTTCTTTAACGTAATTAATCCTGTCCTCGCGATTATTTATGCGTATCTGGGCATCAAAATTCTTCGCCTGGACCCTCCCTTCGAGCGCAAAGAGGACGACGGGGAGCGCGCATAACTTTCTTTTTTAAGGAGTACTTATGAGCGTCAATGCAAAACGCCGGCTGGACTACCAGCCGCCGCTTTTTACCATTTCACGGGTAATCATGGATGTAAAACTGCATCCTGTCGCCACACGTATTACAACGAAATCCACAGTAGAAAGAGCAGGGAATCACAATGAACCTCTGTTCCTTGATGGCGAAAAACTCACTTTACATTCTGTAAGCGTTAACGGGCAGCCTTATACTGCCTATGATTTACAGGATGCCGGATTACTACTGAAAGATGTACCTGACAGTTTTGAACTGGTCATCGAGACAGAAACAGACCCGCAAAACAATCAGGCACTGGATGGCCTGTATCTTTCTGATGGCGTATTTTGTACACAGTGCGAGGCAGAAGGCTTCCGCCGCATTACTTATTTCACTGACCGCCCCGATGTACTGGCGAAATATACCGTCACTGTCAGCGGCGATAAAAAGCAATATCCCACGTTACTGGCAAATGGTAATCCTGTGGATTCAGGGGAAGAAGCCGACGGGACTCACTGGGTTACCTGGGAAGATCCTCATCCTAAACCCAGCTATCTGTTTGCGTTAGTGGCCGGTGATTTTGATTTACTTGAAGACACTTACCGGACCACCAGCGGCCGCGACGTTAAGCTTGAGCTGTATGTGGATAAAGGTAAGCGTGAACGGGGTCATTTTGCTCTGGAATCTCTGAAACGGGCGATGAAGTGGGACGAAGACACTTTTGGTCTGGAATACGATCTCGATATCTACATGATTGTCGCCGTGGATTTCTTCAATATGGGCGCCATGGAAAACAAAGGCCTGAATATCTTCAACAGCAAATTTGTACTGGCGGATCAGGACAGTGCCACTGACGACGACTTTTTCAACGTAGAATCTGTCATCGCCCACGAATATTTCCACAACTGGACCGGCAACCGCGTCACCTGCCGTGACTGGTTCCAGCTGAGCCTGAAAGAAGGTCTCACTGTTTTCCGTGATCAGCAATTCAGCGCCGACATGACTTCAGCGCTAAGCAACCGGATAAAGCATGTACGTGTGATGCGGGAACATCAGTTTGCTGAAGATGCCAGTGCGATGAGCCATCCTATCCGTCCTGATGAAGTGATTGAAATGAATAACTTCTACACAGTGACGGTATACGATAAAGGCGCTGAAGTGATCCGCATGTTCCATACGCTTCTCGGCCCTGAGGGCTTCCGAAAGGGCATGGATGAGTATTTCCGGCGTCACGATGGTCAGGCAGTTACCTGCGACGATTTTGTTGCAGCTATGCAGACTGCAACAGAAAAAGATCTCAGTCATTTCGCACGCTGGTACAGTCAGTCCGGTACACCGGTCCTGGCCGTTGAACGGGTTTATGACAAACAGAAGCGTACTTTGCACATTACGCTGTCACAGCACACACCGCCGACGGCAGATCAGGCAGAAAAACAGCCCCTGTATATTCCTGTGGCGTTTGAATGTATTGACGACAATGGTCATCAGTACAGCGATGATGAAAGCCTGGTACAGAATGGACTGGTGATCGTGGACAAGCCATCAGTGTCTCTGACTTTTTCGGATGTTCCTGAGTCCTGTTTACCCGTTGTGCTGGGGAATTTCTCTGCGCCAGTGCGGGTAGATAACCCTTTATCTGCCAGAGAATTACTGCAGATTTTCCGTTTTGCTGATGATCCGTTTAATCGCTGGGATGCCATGCAGTCGCTTTACGACTGGTGTATCGGTGAAATAGAGCAGGGCGCAGCCATCCCCGATACGGTTTGGGATTATCTGCGTGAAGTGTTACATGATGAAAAGGCTAATCATGAGCTGCTTGGCGAGTGTTTATCGGTGCCCAGTTTTGAAACCTTGTGTCAGAGCCGCAGCCAGATAAACGTTAAGGCACTGTGTGCAGCCAGAGAAGCATTCTGCCAGCAGTTTGCTGACGCGTTACATGACGGACTGATTGCTGTGTGGCAGGCTATCGAAACCACGGACTACGTCTACGATCAGCGTAATGTGAATGCCCGCCGTTGCAAGAATGTGGTACTCGGCCATCTTGCCCGAACATCTCATGGCGCATCGCTGATACGGGCACAATACGACAGTGCCGACAATATGACTGATGCTCTGGCATCGTTAAAGGCTGCGCAAATCTGTGACGGGGAACTCTTCAGTGACTTAATGACCCGGTTCGGTCAGCGCTGGGAGAAAGAACCTCTGGTGCTGGACAAATGGTTCGCTTTGCACGCTACCACTGAGCGGGAAGATATTCTGGCACACATCACCATGCTTAAGTCGCACCCTCAGTTCAGTATCGGTAATCCGAACCGGGTCCGCTCACTTATCGGTAGTTTTGCTTTTTACAATTCCACCGGTTTTCACTCTGAAGACGGCAGCGGTTATGAATACGTAACCAATTATCTGATTGAACTTGATAAACAGAACCCTCAGGTGGCTTCACGCATCGTTACACCACTTACACAGTGGCAAAATTATGCGCCGGTGCACCAGCAACTCATGAAAGCCCAGTTGCAACGGTTGCTGAACCATGAAGGTTTAAGTAAAGACGTGTTTGAAAAAGTCAGTAAGAGTCTGGCCTACGAAAAACGTGACTGATACTACCTATTTTTTTACTCTCTCCTTATCCTACAGCCGGTGTCAGGCGTTTTATGAAAGCGCCGGCGCCTCTGCTGTACTCACTTCAGAATCCGGCAAAAGGGTACAAATACCTGTAAGCCGGCTTCGTCCCTTCGTCGACAGCCGCGGTCTTACCGGCCGGTTCCGGCTCCTCGTCAGCCCCGAAAATAAAATAAAATCCTTCGAGCGATTAAGATAATTTCAGCTAAAAACTGGCGATTTTGCCACTTTTGTTCAATAACTAGTTGAAAGGAAAAATGTTATTACTAGTGTTAACTGGTACGATTAGTTCTTGCGAAACAGGGAAAATGATGTAATCATTTTGTTAACTACCTTGGTTGGTCACACGTCTGCGCGTCGCTACCTGTTATCGTATGCGCTGGATCAGGAGAATAAAAACTATGACAATTAGGCATAGCACATTTAAAAAGACACCAGTTGCCGCTGGTATCATTGCCTTACTTGGTGCCGCCTCTCCGGCTTTAGCCGCAAACTGGCAATTTGGAGATGTTTCAGTATCACTGGATTCCACGTTTACGCTGGCGACCAGTATCCGTGCTGAAGACAGAGACTATAAATTAATCGGTAACAGCAACCATCCCCAGTTTGACTGGTCCGGTTATAACGCTGCAACGAATGTGATTTATCAGCCTGCTGATGTCTGGGCGCAGGCGAACGGTGATTATTCATCAAATAATGACCAGGGAGATTTGTCCTGGGATCCGGGTAAAGCCTTTTCTACCCAGATTTCCGGTAACCACGATTTAGACATTAACATGGGTGACTGGGGTTTCTTTACCCGCGCCTTCTGGTTCTATGATTTTGTTCAGAACGATAACGACAACGTCGCCGCGAACCCCATCACCGGCAGAACACCCGATTTATGTGCAGCCCCGGAAGCTGATGATTTACTCTGTAAAGATTTCCGTATCCTGGATGCGTATTTCTACGGTGATTTCTGGATTGATGATAAACCATTCTCTATCCGTGTAGGTGATCAGGTGATCAGCTGGGGTGAGAGTACGTTTATCCAGCACGGTATCAATACCACTAACCCCGTGGATGTGAACCGCGCCCGTGCTCCGGGTGCTGAATTAAAAGAAGTGTTTATTCCTGTGGGTATGGTGTATGCGTCTCTGGGTCTGACTGACACGGTCAGTTTGTCGGCCTATTACCAGTATCGCTGGGAGCGCAGCTGGTTACCGGTTGCCGGCAGCTATTTCGCGACAAACGATTTTGCCGGTGAGGGTGGTCAGGCAAACAATATTCAGCTCGGCTTTACCGGTAACCCGGATATAGACCTGGATTTCCTGTTAAGCTCATTAAATGGGCTGGGTTCTGCTTTGCGTGCAGGTGCTGATGCATCCACAATCGGGCAGGCATATCTGGCTTATCCCACAAAAGTGGCGGTTCGCGGTTATTCAGACGCTGCTCATGAAGATGCAGATGATCAGGGCCAATACGGTATTCGTCTGACCTGGTTCTCAGAACTGCTGAACGACAGTGAACTCAGTTTCTACCACATTAATTATCACAGTCAGCGTCCGCTGATTTCCGGTATTACGTCTGATTTCTCGCAGGAAGGTATTGCGTCAGATCTGGCTATGCTGGCGACCACAGAAATCACTAAAGATAACATTACTCAGCTGGAAGCGTTCACTGAAGCGAAGTTCTATTATCCCGAAGACATTCAACTGTACGGTTTCAGCTTCAACACCAACATTGAGAGCTGGGCTCTGGCCGGTGAATTTGCTTACCGTGTTGATGAACCGTTACAAATCGACGATGTAGAATTGCTCTACATGGGTATGCCGGAACAGCTTGCTAACACAGGCTACCGTCCTGACTTATCCGGTATTTCTCAGTTAAACAACATCGGCCGGGCAGTGGGACCGGGTGAAACAGCTGAAGGTTTTGTATTTTCAGATACCTGGCAGGCTCAGTTTACCTTGTCTCAGGTATTTGGTCCGGCACTGGGTACAGATAACCTGATTGTTCTGGGTGAAGTTGGCTATGTAAATATCGTCGATTTTCCGGACCCTTCAGTATTGCGTCTGAACGCACCCGGTACAGGCAGAACGCCGTCACTTGAACCTACAGCAGACGGCAATCCACGTGTTGGTTTACACACAGGTTTATCAAACGGACCTGAAACAAACCCGTTTGCTACAGATGATGCCTGGGGCTACCGTTTACTGGCCGTTGCTGATTTCAACAACGTGTTCTCAGGCGTAAATATGCAAACCCGTGCAACGTTCTCACATGATGTGAAAGGGACAACACCCGATCCGTTGTATGTTTTCCTCGAAGATTCAAAATCAGCCAGTCTGGCATTTACCTTTAATTATCTGAGCAGCTGGTCAGCCACTGCATCTTACAGTGCATTCTGGGGTGGTGTGGGTACAACAAACCAGCTGTCAGATCGTGATTTTGTATCTTTCAACATCAAGTATTCGATTTAAGGGGTATCGTATGTTAAGAAAAGCAGGTCTTATTGCTGCTGCGTTATCGGTAGCGCTGTCATCTACAGCCATGGCGGCAGTGTCTCAGGCAGAAGCCGATAAATTGGGTAACAGCCTGACACCACTGGGTGGTGAGGCTGCTGCCAATGCTGATGGCAGCATTCCGGCTTATACCGGCGGGATAACAGCCGCACCGGCCGGTTACTCTGCAGGTGACCATCATCCGGACCCTTATCCGGGTGATCAGGTATTGTTTGAGATCACAGGTCAAAATTATAAAGAGTATGCGGATTTTCTGTCTGACGGTCAGAAAAAGCTGTTCGAAACCTATCCGGATACATACCGTATGCCGGTTTATGAAAGCCGCCGCTCAGCGTCTAACCCTCAGTTTGTTTATGATGCGACCAAAGCAAACGCAACCCGTGCATCACTGATTGAATCCGGAAACGGTATCAAAGGTGCGGCAACGGGCATTCCGTTCCCTGTACCGCAAAATGGTCTGGAAGCAATCTGGAATCACATTCTGCGTTATCGCGGTCAGGCTGTTCAGCGTTTTGGCGGTCAGGCTGCTGTAACATCATCCGGTGATTACAATCTCATTGGTTTTGACGAGAAACTGCTGATCAAATATTCCAATGAAAATGCGAAGCCGGAAGAACTTGAAGAAGATAATATTCTGTTCTTCTTCAAACAGAAAATCACTGAGCCAGCCCGCCTTGCCGGCGATATTCTTCTGGTTAAGGAAACCGTAGACCAGGTGAAAGAGCCCCGTGAAGCGTGGAAGTATAATACGGGTCGTAAACGTCTGAACCGTGTTCCGCAAATTGCTTATGACACACCCGGAACCGAGGCCGATGGTCTGCGTACTACAGACGACTTCGATATGTACAATGGTTCTCCTGACCGTTACAACTGGGAGCTGAAGGGCAAGAAAGAAATGTACGTTGCCTACAACAACTACAAGTTGCACAGCGATCAGGTGAAGTATGAAGACATTCTGCAACCTAACCACATCAATCCGGATCTGACCCGCTGGGAAAAGCACCGTGTATGGGTGGTTGAGGCAACCTTAAAAGAGGGCTTGCGTCACATTTACCAGAAACGTGTTTTCTTCCTTGATGAAGACAGCTGGCAGATTCAGGAAGCAGACATGTACGACAAGAATGGTGAGTTGTACCGCGTCGCGATGACGTACGGTGTGAACTACTATGATGTGCCGACCCAATGGTCTACACTGGATGTGTATCATGATTTGAATTCCCGTCGTTACCTGGCAATTGGTCTGGATAACGAAGAAAAAATGTATGATTTCACTATCCAGCCACGTGAAGCCGAATTCACATCTCAGGCTCTCAGACGGGAAGGCCGTTAATTCTACAGAATCAAACGGTTGGCAGTGCCAACCGTTTTTGTATTGTTCTGCGCTATTAGGATAATAAGACTTATGAAAAGCACTCTGGCGGCGATTATCGCGTTGTCGGCACTGTTTTCTGTCCAGGCTCAGGAAGCTTATCAGGCTCCGCTGGTAACGAAATCAGTACTGCTCGATATCGATACCGCAGACTACGTTGTTGTGGCCGGGGAAAGAGGCCATATTCTGACGTCATCAGACGGCGAAAACTTCGTTCAGCAGGCTGTACCTGTCACTGCTACCCTGACAGCGGTGGATATTGTTGGCGACGATGTATGGGTGGCCGGGCATGATGCAACCATATTGCATTCATCCGACCGTGGCACTACGTGGACAGTGCAAATGTCTGCCCCTGAGCTGGAAAAGCCCTTTCTCGATATACTTTTTTTTGATCATCAGCATGGTGTCGCTGCGGGGGCTTACGGTTTATTCTTCCGCACCCGTGATGGCGGTAAAACCTGGAACAGGGAGCTGCACGCTACGTTACTCAATCCCTACGATCAGGAATATCTTGATGAAGTAAAGCGGGATACACCGGAATACTACGAAGAGGAACTCCGCGCTATTTTGCCTCACCTGAATAAACTGGAGCAGGTCGGAGAAACCCTTTACCTTGTCGGTGAAGCAGGCCTGGTCGCCATGAGTGACAATATGGGAGAAACATGGACCCGTATGGATACCACCTATGAAGGGTCTTTTCTGGACGTTGCTGAGACAGCAGATGACACAATCGTCATCGCCGGCCTGCGGGGACACACCTTTGTCCGTCGCGGGGCAGGTGAGTGGGAAAACGTACCGACCTGCCTGGCAGGTTCGCTGAATAAGATTTTACCGGCCGGTGAGCGTGTACGCCTGTTCGGCAATAACGGGATAATGATTTCAGTACCGGCATCGCTGGAAACAAGAGAGTTCGATCCCTGGGGGCCAGCAGACAGTTGTGAGCCGGTTGACGGTCTCAGCCGCGAACAACTTAAGGACAAAGCCAGCATCGTCAGCGTTGCACGATTTAACGGTCATCTTATCGCTGTCACGGCGAATGGTATCAAACAACTGGATATGGATTAAAACACTGACATGGCAAGTTTTACCTCGCTTTTAGAAAGACTAATTTTCGGATACCGGAAAGTTGTAGTCGGGCTCTTTCTGCTGGCCACAGTGTATCTTGGCTATCAGGCGTCGATGATGCATCTGGACGCCGGTTTCGAAAAAAATGTGCCGCTTAATCATGAATACATGAAAACCTACATGGCTCACCGCAGTGATTTCGGTGGTGCTAACAGCGTACTGGTTTCTGTGTGTGATACCAGCGGGAATATTTATAACCAGCACTTTATGGACACATTGCAACAAGTCCATGATGCGTTGTTTTTTATCAACGGTGTGGACCGTTCGCTGGTTGTCAGCCTGTTTGCCCCGTCTACCCGTTTTACTGAAATTGTGGAAGGGGGTTTTTCCGGCGGGCCGGTTATCCCTGCGGATTTCGATTCATCACGGCCGGCAGCACTGGAGCAGGTCGCTACCAATGTGGAAAAGGCTAAAATTGTTGGCCGCCAGGTATCCAACGATTACAGTTGTGCCATGGTGACTGCGCAGTTACTTGATTTGGACCCGAAAACCGGCGCTCCGCTGGATATGCTCAAAGTCGCAGATGACCTGGAACAACAGGTCAGAGGCCAGTTTGAATCGGATAAGGTCAGCATCCATATCATCGGCTTTTCCAAAATGATTGGTGATGTGGCAAATGGCGCAAAAGACGTGGTGCTTTTCTTCGCCATAGCCCTTGCTATCACTGCTGTAATGGTTTACTTCTTCTCCCGCAGTATCATGATGACGCTGTTGCCCTTAGTTTGCTCTGTGGTAGCTGTTGTCTGGCAGTTGGGCTTACTGACTGTGCTGGGATTCGGTCTTGATCCTATGTCAATACTGGTGCCTTTCCTGGTATTTGCCATTGGTGTGAGTCACGGCGTGCAGATGATTAACGCTGTGGAGAAAAAGGTGGTTGCAGGCATGGGCGCGCAACATGCAGCCATGAGTGCATTCCGCGCTTTACTTGTACCCGGCGGTATTGCTCTGCTTTCCGATACAGTAGGTTTCATGACTTTACTGGTTATTGATATCGGCATTATCCGGGAACTGGCCATTACTGCCAGCATGGGGGTCGCCGTCATTATTCTGACCAACCTTATTTTGCTGCCGGTACTGATGAGCTTCCTGAATCTGGATGACAAATATGTTCAGCAGTTCAATAAAAAGGAACAACGGAACACTGCTTTCTGGAATGCGATTGCAGCCTGCACCCGTAGAAAACCGGCCATTATCATCATGGCTGTGACGACTGCCTTATTCATTTTCGGCTTGATACAATCTCAGCAAATGAAGATAGGTGACTTACATGCCGGTGCGCCGTCTTTACAGGAGAGTTCCCGCTATAACCAGGATACTTTCCTGATCACCGACAAATACTCGGTGACCGTTGATTATCTGTCGGTGGTAGTAGAAACCACGCCGGAAGCCTGCACATCGTACGGTGTTATGCGTGCAATGGACGACTTTCAGTGGAAGATGACTAACGTTAAAGGTGTGCAATCGGCTGTCTCGCTGGCGTCAGTGGCAAAAGGCGTCAATGCCGGTTACAACGAAGGCAATATCAAATGGCAGGTATTGCCCCGGAATCAGCAGACTCTGGCGCAGGATATTTCGCTGGTACCTACTTCGTCCGGTTTATTAAACGGAGACTGTTCGGTAATGCCGGTCATTTTGTTTATGGAAGATCACAAAGCTGAAACTATTTCTCACGTGGTTGATGCTGTGAAAGCATTCCGTAAAGAATATGAAACCGACGACATGAAGTTCAAACTGGCCTCCGGACCTGTAGGCGTAATGGCGGCGACTAATGAAGCCGTGGAAGCGGCTCAGGGCCCGATGATGGTATACGTGTTTGGTGCGGTTATTGTACTTTGCCTGATAAGCTTCCGTTCTGTCAGAGCGACTTTGTCTGTCGTACTGCCACTTTATGTGGTGTCGGTGCTGGCACAGGCACTGATGACTTTCCTGCAAATCGGGCTGACCGTGTCTACACTACCAGTAATCGCACTGGGTGTTGGCATTGGTGTGGATTATGGTATCTACATACTTTCTACCATGAGTCATAAACTCAAATCCGGTGAGACAGTGCAACAGGCTTACCTGGATGCACTGAAAGAGCGGGGAAGTGCAGTACTCTTCACGGGGATCACACTGGCAGTTGGTGTGAGCACCTGGGTGTTTTCCTCACTGAAATTCCAGATGGATATGGGTATTTTGCTGACATTTATGTTCCTTGTGAACATGCTGGGCGCGATTATTGTGCTGCCGGCACTGTCCAGATTCCTCTGGTTAAGTAAAAACGCCCCTGATGCATAAAATATTTTTGCATAAGTAACTACAAAAAAGGGCCGTTTGGCCCTTTTTTTTATGCGTTTTCTGCATAGTTATCTATGCTGTTAATAAAGCGTTAAAACTCCTCTTTCAATAAGGACGGAGATTAGCGAAAATAGGTAAGGATTCTGTGCACTTACGACTAATAAAGGTTAAACCATGACAGTCACCTCACAGCGGCAGTCGGTGCTGCTTGATAATGTTTTCTCACTCATCGAAAAGAAAGTCGATGCGCAGCAAAATGCGCTGGTTAAACAATTCGGCCAACATCTTTTCCAGACAATTTCTAATGATGACCTGGAAGATCGCAACGACAGCGACCTCTACGGGGCTACATTAAGTTTGTGGAACGAGTTTTCCTCGTTCGATCCGTCGTCACCGTATATCCGGGTTTTCAATCCTGAAATCGCCAAACATGGATGGCATTCAAGCCATACTATCGTTGAAATTATCGTGCGGGACATGCCGTTTCTGGTTGATTCCGTGCGCATGTCGCTGAACCGCCTGAATATTACTTCTCATCTCATGTTGCACAGCCCCATCTGGCTGAAACGTGGCGATAAAGGGCAGGTGGAAGCTTTTTACGAAAGTGGCAAGAAAACCAAAGCGGCAGTTAAAGAAACCGTGCTGCTGATTGAAATCGACAGACAGACCGCGAAAAAAGACATTGATAAACTTACCAAAGAACTTCGTTCAGTGGTTGATGAAGTCTCCCTTGCGGTTGAAGACTGGCAGTCAATGTCGGGCAAGCTGGCAACCGTTATTAAAGATGCTGACAAACACAACTGGCCGGTAGATGCCGATAAGAAAGCCCAGACTCTGCAGTTTTTAAGCTGGCTGGCTGATCATAATTTCACCATGATGGGCTACCGTTATTATGACGCCCGTGCCATTGAAGGTGATTACCGCTGGATCCCTGATAATGACAGCAGCCTGGGGCTGATGAAAAAGTCTGTCAGCGATCGTGAGCGTCTGATTTCTAATTTACCGTCGTCTGCGCGGGCTGAAGCCTTGAGTCAGAATCCGCTGATGCTGACTAAAACCAATTCACGCTCACGGGTACATCGTCCTGCCTATATGGATTATGTGGGTGTGAAGGTTTTTAACAGCGAAGGTGCTGTTGTCGGTGAACACCGTTTCCTCGGTCTGTTCAGTGCTTCTTTCTATAACTCAAGTGCCACTGAAGTGCCGGTGCTGGCGTCAAAAATTAAAGAAATCTGTACGTTATCCGGCTATGAGCCGGGTACCCACGCATACAAAGCGTTCGTGAACATTATTGAAACTTATCCACGGGATGAGTTGTTGCAAACACCTGCTGCGGAAATGGCCCAAATCATTATGGGTATCTTCCAGATGCAGGAGCGGGGCATTACCCGGTTGTTCGTTCGCAAGGATGTATTTGGCCGCTTTATTTCCTGTATGGTGTTTGTGCCCAGAGAGCGCTACAACACCCAGTTGCGTAAAGATACCCAGAACTTGCTGCAGCGCTCATTTGGCACTGACGAAGAAATCGAATTTACGACGTTCTTCTCTGAATCTGTGTACGCCAGAACGCACTATATCGCCCGCGTCAAAAACAACAATGTGGAATACGATGTGAAGGAAATCGAGCAAAACATCATTGAGCTCACCAAAACCTGGAATGACCGTCTGGCATCTGCCATAAGGGCAGCCCATGGTGAAGCATCAGGTAAAGCACTGGAACGCAAGTATACCAATGCTTTTTCCCGCAGTTATATGGAACAGAACCTGCCCAGCGCTGCCCTGATTGATATGGAAAAACTCGAATTACTGAGTGATGACCATACACTGGATATGTTGTTTTACCGTCCGCAGGAAGAAAGTGCTGACAGTCAGGTTGTGAAACTGAAACTGTTCCACCGAGCAGAGCCTATTCACCTGTCTGACGTGTTACCTATGCTGGAAAATTTCGGCTTGCGCGTTATCGATGAAAGTCCGTACAAAGTCAATTGCGCCGATTCGTCGCTGAACTGGGTAATGGACTTCACCATGCTTCATAAGTCCGGTAAAGACCTGGACATGGAGCAGGCGCAGGCGTTGTTTCAGGATGCGTTTGCCAAGGTGTGGGCAAACACACTGGAAGATGATGCCTTTAACCGCCTGATCCTGGGTGCCGGCATGACCGGTCGTAAAGTGACCATTCTCCGTGCCTACGCAAAATATATGCGTCAGACAGGCAGCTCTTTCAGCCGCGATTACATTGCCAATACGCTGTCTGCCTATCCTGACATTGCTAAGAAACTGGTGGAGTTTTTTGACATACGTTTCGACCCGTTTAAAAAGCGCAGTAAGAAAAAAGAAGAAGCGCTGCTTGATTCAATCAAAGTAGCGCTGGATAACGTCAGCAACCTGGACGACGACCGGATCATCCGTCGTTATCTGGATATGATGCTGGCGACACTCCGCACTAACTTCTACCAGAGCGACGATGCCGGCAACGAAAAGCCGTATGTATCGTTCAAGCTGATGCCGGAAATGATTCCGGAAATGCCGCTGCCACTGCCTAAATTTGAAATCTTTGTGTACAGTCCCCGTGTGGAAGGTGTGCATTTACGGGGCGGCAAAGTGGCGCGGGGTGGTCTGCGTTGGTCTGACCGTCAGGAAGATTTCCGTACTGAGATCCTTGGTTTGGTGAAGGCCCAGCAAGTTAAAAATACCGTTATTGTGCCTGTGGGCGCAAAAGGTGGTTTTGTCTGCAAAAAACTGCCAACAACAGGCGGAAGAGCGGCATTCCAGGCAGAAGGTCAGGCGTGCTACCGTACTTTTATCCGCAGCCTGCTGGACATCACAGATAACATTGTAAACGGCGAAGTTGTGCCACCAAAAGATGTGGTACGCCTCGACGAAGACGACCCGTATCTGGTTGTTGCCGCTGATAAAGGCACGGCCACGTTCTCAGATATCGCAAACGGCATTTCTGAAGAATATAACTTCTGGCTGGGTGACGCTTTTGCTTCCGGCGGCAGTGTGGGCTACGACCATAAGAAAATGGGGATTACGGCCCGTGGTGCATGGGAATCGGTTAAACGCCATTTCCGTGAAGTGGGTATCGATTGTCAGACGACAGATTTTACTGCGGTGGGTGTAGGTGACATGGCCGGTGATGTATTCGGTAACGGTATGTTGCTGTCAAAACACACCCGGTTAATTGCTGCGTTTAACCACCTGCACATTTTCTTCGATCCTGATCCGGATGCAGCTTCCACCTGGGAAGAGCGTAAGCGCCTGTTTGAAAACCCGGGATTAAGCTGGGAAGACTATGACAGTAAGCTGATTTCGAAAGGCGGTGGTATCTTCAGCCGTGCGAGTAAGTCCATAAAGCTTACACCGGAAATGAAAAAATGGCTGGGCACCCGTCAGGTGACGATGACGCCGAACGAGCTTATTCATAATATCCTCAAAATGCCCGTCGATTTGATCTGGAACGGTGGTATCGGTACTTATATTAAGAGTACTAAAGAGTCTCATGCTGAAGTGGGCGACCGTGCCAATGATGATTTACGTGTTAACGGTAAAGACGTTAAGGCGAAAATTGTAGGCGAGGGCGGTAACCTGGGTTTGACGCAGCTTGGCCGTGTGGAATATGCCGCAAACGGCGGCCGCGTGAATACCGACTTTATTGATAACGTTGGCGGTGTGGACTGCTCAGACAATGAAGTTAACATTAAAATTTTGCTTAACAGTCTGGTGAGTAATGGTGATTTAACCGTTAAACAGCGAAACAAACTGCTTTACGACATGACCGATGATGTGGCCAAAATCGTGCTGGAAGATTGCTATCGTCAGACCCAGTCGATTTCCATTACAGAACGGGCAGGCGTGTCGCAACTTAAAGAGCAGCTGCGGTTCATCCATGGTCTGGAGCGTGAAGGACGTCTTAACCGCGAACTGGAATTTATTCCTACCGATGATGAAATTTCAGACCGCGTGGCGAAAGACCGGGGACTTACCCGTCCGGAACTGAGTGTGCTGATTGCTTACGGCAAAATGGTACTCAAAGACGCGTTTAATATTCCGGAGATCACGGAGAATCCGTATCATGGTAAACTGCTGGTCAATGCTTTCCCGCCGGTACTGCGTGACAAGTATCCTGAGCAGATGGAGCAGCATCCGCTACGTGGCGAAATTATCGCGACTAAGTTGACCAATAACATTGTCAACGATATGGGCCTGAATTTCGTGTTCCGTATGCAGGAAGAGACCGGTGCAACGGTGGATGAAATTGCTGATGCTTACGCGGTGGTGAAAGGTATTTTCAATATCGATCCGCTCTGGCGCAAAGTTGAAGCGCTGGACAATGTCATCGACGCTGATCTGCAACTGAGAATTCTGGAGAGTGCCCGTCGTATTATGCGCCGCACTGCGCGCTGGTATATCCGTCACGGCAATAAATCTCTGGGTATTCATTCTGCGATTGAAGCTTACCGCGGTACCTTTGATAACCTTGCCAGTAACATGCAAAATTATCTGGTCGCTGATGAATATGCTTCCTTGCAGAAAGAGGCGGCGAAACTGGTTGATAAAGGTGTACCGGAAGATATTGCCACACAAGTGTCCAGTTTCTCGAATCTGTTCTCCAGTCTCGACCTGGCGCAAATTGATGAAACAGACAGCCATGATACGTCTGTCATTGCCAAGCTGTACTTCCAGTTGGGCGCGAAACTTGAACTGCACTGGTTCCTGGCGCAAATTACCAACCAGAACGTCAGTAACCACTGGCAGGCCCTGGCAAGAGCATCCTACCGTGAAGAGCTTGACTGGCAACAGCGCTCCATTACGCTGAACTTGTTACAGTCGCGTCCTGACAGCAAAGATGCCGACGAAATTCTGCAAAGCTGGATGGACAATAATCAGGCTCTGCTGAAACGCTGGTATCACATGATGTCAGAGTTCAAAACCAGCTCTACACATGAATTTGCGAAATTTTCTGTGGCTTTACGTGAATTGATGCTTTTAAGCGCCAAGTCTAGCCATTAGAATACGCCTATTCAGAAACGACGAAGCCCTGTTTTGACAGGGCTTTTTCTTAGAGAAAGACCATGCAATCCATCGCCCAGAAAATTTTGCTCCAGTGCGAGCCCGAAAAAAGCCACGATTTTGCCATCAAGTGGCTGCACAGAACCCAGCATACGCCGCTGAAATTACTGTACAGTAATGAAACTATCAGTAAGCCGGTAAAAGTTGCCGGGATCACATTTCCAAATGCGGTAGGTCTGGCTGCCGGTCTGGATAAAAACGGCGAATGTATTGATGCCTTTGGCAGCATGGGCTTCGGATTCGTAGAAGTCGGTACAGTAACCCCCCGTCCCCAACCGGGTAACCCCAAGCCCCGTATTTTCCGTCTGCCTGAAAAGCACGCTATCATTAACCGCATGGGTTTTAATAACCACGGTGTGGATCATCTGGTCAGTCAGGTAAAAGCGTCCCGTTTCGAAGGGCCGGTGGGAATTAACATCGGTAAAAACAAAGATACCGAAGAAGCTAATGCCATTGATGATTACCTCATTTGTCTGAACAAAGTGTATCCTTACGCCAGCTACGTGACAGTGAATATTTCATCTCCCAATACGCCTGGACTGCGTAATCTTCAGTATGGCGAAGCACTGGATAAACTGCTTAACGGTCTGAAGGATGCACAGGAAAAGCTTTGTCAGTCACATGGTAAATATGTGCCCCTGTTCATCAAAATCGCGCCGGATCTGGCGGATAATGAAATTGAAAGCATCGCCCGTTCACTGATCAACAGTAAAATGGACGGAGTGATTGCTACAAATACCACGCTAAGCCGTGACAGTGTTCAGGGACTGAAACACGCTGATGAAGCTGGCGGTTTAAGTGGTGATGTTCTGACGGAAATGAGTCTGGATGTGACACGCAAATTGTCTGCTGCACTGGACCGCGCAATTCCTATCATCGGCGTGGGCGGTATTCATGACGCGCAGACTGCAAAAGACCGGCTCGCCGCCGGCGCTTCGCTGGTACAGGTTTATTCGGCGTTTATCTATCAGGGGCCGTCACTAGTGAAAAACATCGTAAAGGCGCTGTAAAAGCCCTTTTACTTCGATTATTTTTAATCACTGCGCGGGTGCAGAACGTGTGCAGTTTCTATGAGTGTTATGAATCAAATTATTGTTACAACCAGCCGTGGTCTGGATGAGCTGTTAAAAGCTGAAATTGAAGCGCTTTGTCCTGATACTGCTTGTCGCTTATCGCCCGGCACAGTAACGTTTACCGGCACCCTTGAACAGGCCTATACCGTTTGTTTATGGTCCAGGCTGGCGAACCGTGTTATCTGGGTGCTGGCCGAAGGAAAGTGTGACTCAGCAGAATCTTTATACGATACCGCTTCATCCGTTGACTGGCAGCAACACCTGCGGGCCAGTGACACGCTGAGTGTACAGTTCAACGGCACCAACCATGCCATTAAAAATTCTCAGTTCGGTGCTGTGCGAATAAAAGACGCCATTGTTGATCAGTTTATGGAAGAGTTAGATCAACGGCCGTCTGTAGAAAAGAAATTTTCAGATTTTCCTATCTGGGCCCGCGTACACCGGGACAATGTGGTCATCGGCCTGGATATGTCCGGAAACAGTCTTCACCAGAGAGCTTACCGTTCGAAAACCGGTGAGGCACCGTTAAAAGAACACGTGGCATGCGCCATGCTGATCCGCTCAGGCTGGACAGCAAACACAGATAAACCGCTCACGGATCTGTTCTGTGGTTCGGGCACCATCGCTATTGAAGCAGCTTACATTGTCAGAAATATTGCTCCCGGCATCAAACGCAGTTACTGGGGCTTCAGTCGCTGGTTGCAACATAACCAGCCTCTGTGGGACAAGATTAACGATGATGCTCTGGCAGCACAAAAGCCCTGTGATATTCGTATTACTGCTACAGATATTGACCGTAAACTCATCAATATTGCCCGCACGAATGCCGATCAGGCCGGTGTATTTAAAGACATTCATTTTGATAGCTGCGATGCACTGAAAGCTGAACCTCGGGTTAAAGAAGCCGGTTATCTGGTGAGTAACCCGCCTTATGGCGAACGGCTCGGCGAACTCACAGACCTTATCCCGACCTTTTCAGAACTGGGTAAGCAGTTGAAAGCGGCCTGGTCAGGCTGGCATGTGTCCCTGCTCAGCAGCAACCGCGATTTATTGCGAATGATGAAACTGCGCTCGTCAAAAGACTACGGCATGAATAACGGTAAGCTGGAATGCCGGCTGGTTAATTATGTCATGGATGAAGACAACTGCCGGCAATTTGGGTCAGACGGGGTGAATCACGAATTCGCTAACCGGCTGAAAAAGAATCTTAAAAAGCTGAAAAGTTGGGTAAAGCAACAGGACACCAACTGTTACCGTATTTATGACGCCGATTTGCCTGATTACAATGTGGCTATTGATGTGTATGGTGACTGGCTTGTTGTGCAGGAATATGCGCCACCGAAAACAATTTCTGAAGACAAAGCACGTCGCCGCTTACAGGAAGTGCTGTTGCATTTGCCGGCAGTAACTGGCACAAACCCGAAGCAAATTGCGTTAAAAGTGCGCAGTCAGCAGAAGGGTAAAAACCAGTACGAAAAAATGGATCAGAAAGGTGATCGGCTGACTGTTTATGAAAACGGTGCGAAACTGCTGGTTAACCTGACAGATTATCTTGATACAGGATTATTTCTGGATCACCGTGACACCCGTAAACTGGTGTCACAACGGGTGAAAAATAAAGATGTTCTGAACCTGTTTTCATATACTGGCAGTGTCTCTGTGCATGCTGCATTGGGTGGTGCCCGTTCTGTGACTACTGTCGATATGTCGAAAACCTATCTGGACTGGGCGAAAGACAATATGACACTGAATAAAGTGAAAGGCGCCAATGCCTTTATTCAGGCAGATTGTACGACGTGGCTCAAAACACACCCCGGCAAATACGATTTTATTTTTATCGATCCGCCTTCGTTTTCAAATTCAAAACGTATGCAGGATACCTTTGATGTTCAGCGCGACCACGTTGCTTTGCTGAAAGATGCGTTCCGTTGTTTGAATGATGGCGGTGAAGTGATGTTTTCGAATAACCGCCGGGGCTTCAAACTTGATACTGATGCGTTAGCCGGAGCCGGATATAAAGACATTGAAGATATTACCGCAAAGACTATTCCGGAAGATTTCGCCCGTCATGCAAATATTCACCAATGCTGGACGTTGAAGAAGTGAAATTAGCGTTTTATACAGGACCGGGTTGTCATTTATGTGATCTTGCCAGTGATGTGCTGGCACAAACTCACCAGGCGCCTTTGCTGGACATTACAAAATGTAACATCCGCGACGACGCAAACCTGTATCATCTGTATGCAGTCCGTATTCCTGTGATCAAACGCATGGATACCGGTGCCGAACTTGGCTGGCCTTTTGACGTAGAACAGGCAGAATCCTTTTTATCATGAGTGTAATTCAGTTAAAAAACATCACCGTTATCTACGGTAATCCGCCATTACTGGATGGCGTTGAATTAGTGGTTCAACCCGGAGAACGGGTGTGCCTGGTCGGACGAAATGGCAGTGGAAAATCCACGCTTATGAAAGTTCTGGCCGGAGACATTATCGCTGACGACGGGCAGCGTATTATCGACAGTAAAACCATTGTTGCGAGACTCGAACAGGATCCTCCGCAAACTGTTGATATCTCACTGTTTGACTATGTGGCCGAAGGGCTTGCCGATGTGGGCGATATTCTTAAGCAGTATTTTCATCAGACCCGTAAGGTGTCGGATGATCCTTCCGAAGCTAACTTGAATAAACTGCAACACCTGCAGGAAGCGCTCGAAAGCCGTGATGCCTGGCAATTCGAGCAGCAAATAGAACAAACCCTTACCATGCTGAAACTGGATGCGGACATGTCTTTGTCCACGCTGTCCGGTGGCTGGAGAAGAAAAGCGGCACTGGCCAGAGCGCTGGTGCGTCAGCCCGACTTATTACTTCTTGATGAGCCGACTAATCACCTTGATATTGAAATGATTCGCTGGCTGGAACAAAGCTTAACGGCGTTCCGCGGTGCAATCGTTTTTATCAGTCACGATCGTGCATTCATTCGCAACATGGCAACCCGTATTGTGGATCTCGACCGCGGTTCGCTGACCAGTTACCCCGGTAACTATGCCACCTACCTGGAAAAGAAACAGCAGGATCTGGATATCGAGGCTGCTCAGAATGCAGAGTTTGATAAGAAACTCGCTCAGGAAGAAGTGTGGATCCGTCAGGGCATTAAAGCCCGCAGGACCCGTAATGAGGGCAGAGTAAGGGCACTTAAAAAGCTTCGTGAAACCCGTAAAGCCCGTCGCGAGACCCAGGGCAATGCCGTTGTAGCACAACATGCCGGTTCCCGCTCAGGTAAAATGGTGTTCGAGGTAACTGACGCCAGTTACAGCTACGGCGAGAAAGCCATTGTTAAAAACCTTACCCTAAACCTGTTAAGGGGTGATAAATTAGCGCTCATCGGCCCGAACGGTAGTGGCAAATCTACTCTTATCAAGTTGTTGCTGGGTGAACTGGCTCCGCAATCCGGAAACGTCCGCCAGGGCGTTAATCTGGAAGTCGCGTATTTTGATCAGCATCGCCACGGCCTGGAACTTGAGAAGTCAGTCATTGACGCTGTCGGTGACGGAAAGCGTGATTTGATGGTAAATGGCCACCCCAGACATGTGATCAGTTATCTGCAGGACTATTTATTTACCCCGGAGCGGGTGAATGCCCCGGTAAAATCTCTGTCAGGTGGTGAGAAAAACCGTCTGATGCTGGCAAAGCTGATGCTGAAACCCAGTAACTTACTGGTGCTCGACGAACCGACCAACGACCTGGACGTTGAGACGCTGGAAATGCTGGAAACCCTGCTGAATGAATATGAAGGCACGGTATTACTTGTCAGCCACGACCGTGAGTTTGTGGATAACGTCGCTAACAGTTGCCTGGTGTTTGAAGGCGAAGGTGAGCTCAAAGAATTTATCGGCGGCTTCACAGATGTGGAGAGCTGGTATAAGCAAAATGCAGCACAGAAAACTGCAGAGGCAAAGGTAAAAGATGAAACTAAACCGGTTTCTGACAGTCCTAAGCCAAAGTCTTCAGTACGCAAGACGAAAAAGTTATCATATAAAGATCAACGTGAACTGGATTCTCTGCCTGCAGAGATAGAAACGCTGGAAACCGCGTTAGCAGAATTACAGGAACAAGTGAATGATCCTGAGTTTTTTAAACAAACTGCCGACAGCACAGCCGCAACTCTGGCCACGTTATCAGAAACAGAAGAAACCCTATCCCGGAAATATGCGCGCTGGGATGAACTGGAAAGCATGCTGGAAGACACTCAGCAGTAATTAGGATTATAAATGAAATTAACACAGCTTGCCGCTGCCATGGCAATGACCACTGCGTCAGCTTCTGCCCTGGCCGCCACCTATACAGTCACACCTGTACCAGTCAGGGATATCAGTATTAACAATTTTGCCCAGTCTATCGACGAGTCCGGCTTCACGGTGACGATGACATCAGCAGAATTTAATCCACCCATCGACCTCGATTTTCTGGAAGAATCCGGATTTATCGACAACAATGCATCGACTTTCGAAAGTGAAGACGACGTCAGACAGGGCATTTTCTCAGATGTGGATTACACCACGATTGTTACCGGTTTACTGTCTCACAGCACGACTGCCCGGAATGCTTTTGTTTACCAGCACCTGACGCCTTACCGCTCGTATATCACAGATACGACAGATGCCGATCTCATCCCCGGTCTGGATGCGTGGTCGGAACTGTTTGATGATTACGCCCATGCGGTTACAACCTATGCACGTGACAGTCTGAACGGTGATTATGTTACCGGCTCAACTGAAGGCCCGTATTACGAGCTGGATTATGAAGATGAAGACGGCAACGATACCACTTATGTACTTAACGACATCAAGTCTACGGCCTTTGTCAGTGTAAACGGTGAAACCAAACTGCTGGCTTCTGAAGATGATACGTTAAACGGCCTCAGTCAGGCGTTTGCCATTAACAACAATCTTCAGGTTGTGGGCAACAGCATGGTTGACCACATTGAAGGCATTGATGACGCCATTGAAGCCTGTGAAGAAGAAGAAACCCGTGGTGACATTCCTGTGGAATATTGCTACCGCAGTATCCGTGTAGACGCATCTTCAGATACATCTACCTACGGCTTCCGTTTACCGGCCGTGGGCGACCGTTCAACGCCGGGTGTGCACATCCGTGCCACTGTCTGGCAGTTAGATGCTAACGGCAACACGATTACTACAGATACGTATCCGCTTGTGTTTGAACCTGATGCCGATGATGAGTCTGCATACTGGTCGCTGGCGCAGGATATTAATGATCAGGGTATCGCTGTAGGTGCGTCATCTCTTGACGAAATTGCTTACATCCGCCGTCCTTCAGGTTATAGCTATGAGCGCCTGAATGTTGCAGTGAGTTATGCAGAAGGCGAAACAACCGAAATGTTACCCCGTGACGAAAATATCATGTCTGAAGCAGTTGCCATTAACAATGACAACTGGGTAACAGGTTACGTACTACGTGCCCCTAATGATACTGCCCGTAACCGTGTGTTCGTCTACAACCTGGACACAGGTGAAGCTCTTTATCCGGAAGGCTTCTTTACCAATGCCGGCGCAGAAGGTAAAGGCATCAACAATAACAACATTGTGGTTGGCTCGTCAGAATACGACTCCACTGTTGATACAAACCGTGAAACCCACGGCTTCATGTACGACATTGAAGCGAAAGAAATGACGGATCTGAACGATCTGTTACCTTGTGACAGTGTATACACCATTGTCGACGCCATTGGTATCAATGACAGCAATGAGATTATTGCAAATGCCCGCTACCGTACCGGTGAACGTTATGTAACGGGTGTGGAAGTGATTGACGATGAAGGCGAAACGCCCATCGACGATACCATTATTGCAGTGAAACTCACGCCGCTGGAAAACGGTGAAGTAGAGACCTGTGACATTCCTGAAGATGAAATTGACGATGTGGCTTACGAGCGTAAAGGTGCGGCAATTTCTCCATGGTGGCTGTTATTAACAGGCGGCTTACTCGCGTTCAGACGACGTAAACAGTAATGTGAAATGAGCACTGTTTAGCCGCTGCATAGCACGTAAACTGTGCTAAATATGTACAGCGAGCCTATCAAAAACCGCACCAATGTGCGGTTTTTTTGTACATATAGTTTGACGTTTTAAAAAACGTAATATTTATGACAAAAAAATGTAACATTAAATTAGACAAATTTTCATTAACTTACTATTTGTCAATACCAAAAAAAATTTAATTAAGTTGAACCAAGCCTGCCTCTGCACTATCACATATATGTGCGTGAAAAAACTTGAAGGCACCATCAACCCATACTGACAGGAGAGCCCGATAGTCAATCACGGCACAGTTAAATAATCAAAAGAGGCTTATCAATGAAACGACAAAAAAGAGATAAATTGACGCGTGCACACGCAAAAGGGTATCAAGCTGGTATCAGCGGTCGTTCAAAGGAGAACTGTCCATTTCAGGCTTTTGACGCCAGGTCACAATGGCTCGGAGGCTGGAGGGAAGCCGTTGAAGACAGACAATTAGGATTCAACGTGCGTTAAGCATCTCTTTCAGTATAGGTAAGCCCCGATTTAACGGGGCTTTTTTATACCTGAAAAAAATCAGAATTTAGACGTGTCCTGGAACAGACCGACTTTCAAATCTTTTGCGGTATAAATAACACGGCCGTCTACTTCAACCTGACCATCAGCCAGACCCATAAACAGTTTACGTTTAACTACACGCTTCATGTTGATGCGGTAGGTTACCTTTTTAGCCGTAGGCAGAATTTGACCGGTAAATTTCACTTCACCTACGCCAAGAGCACGACCTTTACCGGGGCCACCGCTCCAGCCAAGGAAGAAACCCACCAGCTGCCACATGGCATCCAGACCCAGACAGCCAGGCATTACAGGGTCACCCGGGAAGTGACAATCAAAGAACCACAGATCAGGCGTGATATCCAGTTCGGCAATGATTTCGCCTTTATCGTACTCACCGCCTTCTTCACTGATATGACTGATACGGTCCATCATCAGCATATTAGGAGCCGGTAATTGACTATTACCCGGCCCGAACATTTCACCGCGGCTACAGGCCAGCAAGTCTTCACGGTTAAAACTATTTTGTTTGTCGGACATGATATCCCTTTGTTGTTAGATTTTCAGCGTGGTAATTTAGCGAACACTTGTACGCTAAACAACTCTGAACAGTCATTTATTGTGAAAATTTACATGTTACACTGTGCACGTAACCACGAGATGACAACGGTATGACTGAAAAGAAAAAAGCCAATCCTTCCGCCAATGCTGAAAAACAGCGTCGTTTCCGCGAAAGACAAAAAGCAGCAGGAAAAAAAATGGTTCGTGGCTATGTCAGCCCCGAAGCCATGCAGTGCTATAAAGAAATCAGCGATAAAACCGGATGGAGTGACAGTGAAGTACTGTCCAACGCGTTACGCATAACCTATGCAGCCTACAAGTGTGGTCAAATCCGTCTTTTGAATCAGTGGCTTAAAGATCAGAAGCGCTAGCCCCGGATTTTAACCAGCGCCGGGAAGGACTCGCGGATGTCGTGTGCTTTCTGACGATCCGGGCTGACGATCCGGGCTGACTCTCTGAGCACCTCTTCTCTTTCCCTGTAAGACCACAGCCGCTCTGCGGTTTGTTTATTGTGCTGTCTGATATCAATCACCGGCAGCATGTAATCCCGTTGTATATCAAAATCCAGCATCGCTGCTTCCAGCGGCGGAATATCTGCCGGATTATGACACAGCGCTGCCGGCAGATTTTTTAGTTCCGGGACCCATTTTTTTATAAGCACAGCTTCAGGATCGAGCCTGGCCGACTGGGTTGCAGGATTATATAACCTGACGATGTGTATACCGGTAATACTGGCCTGCATCTGAATCTGCGGCAGATCCCGTCAGCTGGTCGTTGATATCGGTGATACTCTGACAGATGAAGCGCCAGTGTCTGTCACTCATGTGCGGATCCTGCATGAGTTCCGGCTCATAACAGAATACTAACAGCACCGGCAAACCGCTCCGGACGGCTTCTTTCAGGGGGGCATGATCGCGCAGACGCAAATCCCGTTTGAGCCATCCCACCGCAATATCGGGCTTCAGCTCAGCCATTTGTTGATAAATGTCCGGTCCGGATCATACATATTCGTCTGCTTTTCAAGGTCAAACTGGCGGTGACCACGGGGATCATGACCCACTCCTCCAAGGTAGAGCCAGTTACCCCAGTTACTGCCGGGGTCGTAATCTACCAGACATTGTTCAAACCAGGCCGCCCCGTATTGCCAGTTTTGTCCCAGCTCATGGACCAGACAACTGGCAACCAGTTGTCTGCCGCGGTTAGACATGAAACCGGTTTGCGTCAGTTGCCGCATGCAGGCATCAACAATCGGGTAGCCGGTTCTTCCATGTTGCCAACGGATTATTTTGTCCGCATCGTAGTGACAGGGACGTTTTTCATCCCGCAGTCCTGCTTGCAGATACCAGTCTTTGCCGGGCTTAAGCTGGGCAAAATGAAAAAACTCCCGCCACAATAATTCAAAATAAACCCAGTATGTGGACTCATTGGCTTCCACTTCATCTTCAAAACGCCTGAGCTCAAAATATACCCGGCGGGGAGACAAAGCGCCTGCCGCAAGCCATGGCGAGAAACGTGTACTGGCCGTTTCGTCATCCAGCGCATTTCTGGTTTCTTTATAACGCAGCACATGCCGTTGTTTGAATAAATACACATTCAGCCGTTCCAGCGCAGCATTTTCTCCGCCACGAAAAAGAGGAGGTGTTTTGCTTTTCTCATGTACAGCCGTCACAGATTGCACTTCGGTGGCGAAGGGCGGTGGGTATGATACCGGAGGATCTAATGGTAACTCCGGTATTGTGTTCCTCTCTGTTTGCTTGCGGAATTGTGTAAATTGCCCGGGCATTTCGTTAAGAGAAAAGGGGAGCGAAGACTGATTAAACAGGGATCCGGCATCTTTACACACCGTATTAATACCGTCACAAGCATCAACCACATGTTGCCAGTCCTGCAATTCGTAAAAACCCGGATTCACATGTGCGCCAAGCCAGCTTACATCGTATTTTTTTATCAGTTCTGCAATGATAACAGCCGGGTTACCTTCAAGGATAAGTAACCTCTGGCCAAGAGGTACCAGGGCATCATCCAGTTCATCCAGACATTCAGCGATAAACTGTTCCCTGATTGCGCCGGTGCGTTGTGTGCCGAAAGGTGTTGTTTCTGACAGCCGGCTATCTCTGACATACACCAGCAGCAACTCCGTGACGTTCTGACACATCTCTTCCAGTGCCGGCATATCGTCAAGCCGTAAATCCTGACGGAACCAGAAAATGCCCTTCACACGGGCCGGATAACTGCTTTTTGTATAGTGCGATGTTTTCATTACAAAACCTTAATTTTCACCCGTTTGTAATCAGATTTATTACAATGCCGTATCTATTGCATCATTCTGAATAAAAAGGATAACAACGTGCCGGTACCCGTCAGCATTATGTGGTTCCGCCAGGACTTGCGCGTGAAAGATAATCCCGCGCTTAACGCCGCCTGCGACCTTGGAAAAATTATCCCAGTATATATTGCAGATACGTCTGTACCGGAAAAACGACTTCCCGGTAGTGTAACTAAATGGTGGTTACATCAATCATTAAACTCCCTTAATGATCGTCTTAACGGTCATCTGCAGGTATTCAGCGGCGATCCGGCAGAACTCATTCCTGAACTCATGACACGGTTCGATGTGCAGCATATCTTCTGGAACCGGTTGTATGAGCCCTGGCATGTGGCCAGAGACAAAAAATTGAAGCAGGCTCTGAAAGATGACGGCATAACGGTGAAGAGTTTCAATGGTTCGTTGTTGTGGGAGCCCTGGGACATTGAGAATAAATCAGGATCACCCTATAAGGTATTTACGCCGTTTTACCGTAAAGGATGCTTACAGGCCGCTGAGCCACGTTTTCCCCAGGCGCCGGTAGCCAGAATCACTTACGCGGACGTGGACAATGCAGGCACGTTAATTGATGAACTCGGGTTGATGCCTGATATTCAGTGGTACGATGGCATTGAAAAAATGTGGACACCGGGAGAAGACGGTGCAGCCGACCGGCTTGCTACCTTCATAGACGAAGCCGCAGCGAATTATAAAACCGACCGGGATATTCCGGCAGTGCAGGGCACATCGTTGCTCAGCCCTCATCTTCATGCCGGAGAAATATCTCCTAATCAAATCTGGTATGCCATTAAGGATGCCTTTGGCAACAGTGATGATAAGAATATCGATACCTATCTGAGTGAACTGGGATGGCGGGAATTTGCCCACCACCTTATTTATCATTTTCCTGACTTCCCCGATAAGAACTTCAATGAGAAGTTCGATAAGTTTCCATGGCGCCGGAGTCAGAATGATCTGGAAGCGTGGCAGAAGGGCCGCACAGGTATCCCTGTTGTCGATGCAGGCATGCGGGAATTATGGCACACCGGCTATATGCACAACCGCGTACGGATGATTACCGGTTCATTTCTGGTGAAGAACTTACTTACCGACTGGCGTGAGGGAGAAGCCTGGTTCTGGGATTGTCTGGCTGACGCTGACGGTGCGAATAACACCGCCGGATGGCAGTGGGTGGCAGGGTCGGGTGCCGACGCTGCGCCCTATTTTCGGGTGTTTAATCCGGTGTTGCAGGGGGAGAAATTCGACAAGCAGGGCGAATACGTACGTACCTGGTGTCCCGAACTGAAAAAATTGCCCAACAAATATATTCATAAGCCTTGGGAAGCGGACAAGGCAACGCTCAAACAGGCTGGTATCGTGCTCGGAGAGCAATATCCAGAACCTCTGGTAGATTTAAAAGCGTCACGACAACGGGCACTGGACGCCTTTAATGAAATTAAGGGGTAACCATGGGCTGTACTCTGCGATTGATACTTGGCGACCAGCTCACCGCCACTTTACCGGTGATCACTGACGCGGTGAAAACCCGCGATATTTTGTTGATGGCAGAGGTGAAAGAAGAAGCCACTTATGTGAAGCACCATAAAAAGAAGATTGCATTTTTATTTTCAGCTATGCGGCATTTCGCAGAAGAACTGAAAGATGACGGCTTTAAGGTGCACTACAGGAAGTACGATGACCCTGACAATCAGGGGAGCTTGCTGAATGAAGTAAAAGCGCTGGTGAGCAAATACGATGTTGATAATATCGTTGTAACTGAACCGGGTGAATACCGTTTACTGAAGAGTATGCAGCAGTGGGAAAGTCAGCTCGGTGTGCCTGTGGAGCTGTTACCCGACGAACGGTTCTACGCCAGTAAAGCCAGGTTTGCTGAATGGGCTGAAGGACGGAAAACCCTTCGTATGGAATTCTGGTACCGGGAAATGCGCAAAGAAACCGGCATTCTTATGGAAAATGGTGCGCCGGCGGGGGGAGACTGGAACTACGATGCGAAAAACCGTGAGTCCATGCCCGCCAGTGTCACTCCGCCACCACCGGTAAAATTTGAACCCGATGTGATTACACGGGACGTGATCAGTCTGGTTGAAAAAGAGTTCGGTGATCACTTCGGTGAATTAGATGATTTTCATTATGCCACCGATCGTGCCGGCGCACTTGAGGTATTAAACCGCTTTATTGACGAACGGCTACCGGACTTTGGTCGCTATCAGGACGCCATGCGTCACAACATGCCCTGGTTGTTTCACTCCCATCTGTCCTTTTACATCAATTGCGGTTTGCTGAGTCCCCGGGAGGTGGTTCAGCAGGCAGAAGCCGCCTGGCATGCCGGTGAAGCACCACTGAATTCTGTAGAAGGCTTCATAAGGCAGATCATTGGCTGGCGTGAATTTGTGCGGGGGTTTTACTGGCATTTCATGCCGGGGTTACAGTCAGATAATTATTTCAATGCAAAAAGAACCTTGCCCGACTTTTTCTGGGACGGCTACACCAATATGAATTGTCTGCGTCAGTGTATTACTGACACTAAAAAACATGCCTACGCACACCATATTCAGCGTTTGATGGTGTTAGGTAATTTTTCATTATTGTGTGAGTTATCACCCGCTGAAGTACAGGAATGGTATCTGCTGGTGTACGCAGATGCCTACGAGTGGGTAGAGTTACCTAATGTGTCCGGCATGATTTTATTCGCCGATGGCGGCAATCTCGCAAGCAAACCTTATGTAGCAAGTGGCAGCTACATTAATAAGATGTCTGATTACTGCAAACATTGTGGTTACAGTGTATCGAAAAAGACCGGGGAAGGAGCCTGTCCGTTCAACTACCTGTACTGGCGCTTTCTCGATGCCCATCAGGACAAGTTACGGAAGAACCCGAGAATGGCGCTTGTCTATAAAAGCTACGACAGAATGGCGGAAGAGAAAATAGCGGCAATGCGGGATGACGGTCAACGCTTTCTGACAAAACTGAGTAAAAATGAAGAAGTCTGATTTACCGCAGAAGATGTGTCCGGTTTGCCAGCGGCCATTTACATGGCGCAAAAAGTGGGAACGGAACTGGGAAGCGGTAAAATATTGCTCTAAAAGATGTGCCGGCAATAAACAAAGCCGGCACGACGGTTGATATCAGAACATCCAGCCCGCAGGATCCGGATGGGCCTGATTGTTATCAAGATATTTCATGCCTTTCACACAACGAACAATCAGCCAGACAACCCAGAAAAGAATAACCAGCCAGCCTATCAGCACAACAGACAGAACCGAGCCGATCACCAGATAGAGGAAACCTATCCAGAAAGTACGGATTTGGAAACGGTAGTGGCTTTGCAGCCATTCCGGTGCATCTGATTTATTTATGTAGGCCATCACAACACCCACAAGGCCGGTGATACCAAATAAAATGCCTACCAGATACAGGATATAGACAATTTTGGCAGTGCTGCCTGATGCATTCGTGTTCGCGGGAATTTCGCTCATTTTATTTATCCTTTTTTAAAGTTATTTTTCCATACTATTTTCAGTCGGTTAGAAAGGCGGCTTGATAAATAGTCATGAAATAGTGCGATGAAACCGGACAAAATGCAATGCTCTGTATAGATTGATGGCAAGTTCCTGTGATTAAGTTTTGCTTTTTTTGAGTTTTACAATTGAAACTTATTACAGAAAAACTACGGTTTACATTGGCTGTGTACCGGGACAGTGATAGACAAGTCAGTTCAACCGACATCACTGGTATCCCTATGATCACAAAATTACCTGTTTCTAATTCTGCTATTCTGCTTAGTAGCTTGCTGACACTTTCTGCCTGCTCAACGACTCAAAACAACAATGATGACTGGCAAAATTTACTGTCGCCGGCAGAACAGAAAAACTGGACTGCAAAAATTAATCATCATCCTTCAGGGGTAAATTTTGCCAACACATTCCGGTTTTCAGGAGATATGCTGCTTGTACGTTATGATAGCTATGATGACTTCAACGAACAATTCGGCCATCTTTTCTATGAAGCTGAATTAACCAGCTTTCATCTCAAATTTGAGTACCGCTTTACCGGAGACTTTCTCGAAAGCGCCCCGGGCTACGCACGATTAAACAGTGGTGTAATGTTTGCCAGTCAGTCTGCTGATTCCATCCTCACGGATCAAAACTGGCCGGTTTCGGTGGAAATGCAGCTGTTGGCTGAGCGTGAAGCCGGTGTAGTAAGACCTACAGGAAATATGTGTTCGCCCGGTACAGAAATTTATTATCAGGGCGACATTTATCCTGAACACTGCCTTAACTCGTCATCGCCCACGTTCCCCGCCGGTGAATGGGTGAGAGGCGAATTGATCGTTAAAGACGGGCACGTTACTCAACTTATCAATGAAGATGTGGTTCTTGAATATGATTTAGCTCTCGCTAAAAAGGACGATCTGGTCACCGGTGAAAACCCGGCGACATGGGAACAGATGAAAAACCTGAAGTCAGGTTATATTGCATTTCAAAGTGAAGGGCAGCCCATTGATTTTAAGAATATTTACTTAAAAATACTGTGAATGGTCAGCCTATTCAAAGCTCACTCTCACCGGTCACTGCCTGAAGCGTTTCCTGCGTTGTAAAATAGTTTTGTCAGCGGGAAATTATTCATAATTGAAACCCGGTGACACAAAATGACGTCATATAATTGTTTTTGATTGACCCTGAATATCTTCAAATTTAACGTGAATTTATTGTAAATAAATAGTGAAAGGTCATGCGGCTTGAATGTGTGACGTTTCACTCTTCAAAGGATCCGTTATGAAATTGAAGAAACTGTCACTCTCCATTATTACCGTATTGCATGCCGGCTTAACTACAAATGCGCTCGCTCAGGACAACACACAGGAGAGCGCTACCGGCGATCAGTTAGAAGTTATCGAAGTAAAAGGCTTTCGAAGCTCACTGAACAAATCCCTGCTTACAAAACGCGCTAACGTGAATTCCATGGAGTCCATATCCGCCGAAGATATTGGTAAGTTCCCTGATCTAAACTTAGCCGAATCGCTGCAACGCATTTCAGGTGTCTCAATCAGCCGCGAAGGCGGCGAGGGCAGACGTATCACACTGCGGGGCCTCGGCCCGGACTTTACCCGTGCAACACTGAACGGTATGGAAATACCGGCGGAAACCGATCAGCTGGACTCGTCAATTTCTGCTCTGAGCGGCGGGCGTGCATTTGACTTCAACGTATTTGCGTCTGAATTATTTAATCGCGTGGACGTGCAAAAATCTCCCACTGCATCAATGGAAGAAGGTGGTATCGCGGGTTCTGTAAATCTGTATACCGCCAAGCCTTTTGATAATCCCGGATTTCATTATGCCGGTTCAGCGCAGGCGAACTACAACGATGTCTCCGAAGAGACCACCCCCCGCACGGCGGTAATGGTGAGCAATACCTTTGACGATGATAAGTTTGGTGTCCTTTTCTCACTGGCTTATTCGACCCGGAACGTTAACCAGCAAGGCTTCGGAACCGTAGGCTGGCAAACGCCCGTTAACAATAATATGACTTACGCGGACACCAGCAGTACAAACGTTACCGGGTCGCCGTCGGGTGGTGATTGTCAGTTAAATGGTGCGGATGTGGACGCCATCAATTGTTTATATGCCCCCCGGATCCCGCGGCCGGATTATTTCGGTAACGAACAGACCCGCCTGGGTATTACTTCTTCATTTCAGTATGCACCGTCTGATAATGTGTTACTTACCTTCGACTACTTACATTCACAACTGGAAAATGAGCGCTCGTACTATCACATGTACGCAATGTTCAGAAATTACTTTAATCAAATCACGCCAACATCGGTTACCGTAGCGCCCAATGGCCAGCAAATTATTGCCGGCGAATTTGATGGCATAACTAACCGGGTTGAGAGCCGTGAGACCACCAGTGATACAGCATTTAATCAGTATGTGTTATCGGGAGAGTTTGGCTTAACAGATCGTCTCATTGTGGATGCTATGGTGGGGTATGCAGAAATTGATTTTTCCCGTGATGAATTTCGTCACATTATGGACAGCACTGAGCCGCATAGTTTCGGTTTCGATTTTACGGGTAACCCCAATGCTGCGCTGCTCGACTTCCAGTTCGATTATAATGATCCTGCCTTGTACAACTTGTCCTCTTATGATTTTCAGGATCAGACTGATAAAGAAAACCTGACCGCTAAATTTGATGGAAAATATGTGGCGGATATGGTCGAAGTTAAGGCCGGTGTGGCCTACAACAACCGCAAAGTCTCCCGCCAATATTTCGGTCTGCCAACTTTTTCTACGGGATCTGCAGAAGGCTTAACAGAAATGCTGCCCATCAGTAATTTTGGCGACGGCTTTGACGGAAATTTGTTTCATTTTGTAGTGGCTGATTTTGATGCAGTAAAAGACGCTATCGGCCCCCTCAACTGGCAATCTCAGGATCAGAAAAACACGCAGGTAGAAGAAGAGACCATGGCCGTTTATCTGGAGTTTAATACAGACTTCGATATCGCTGATATGATTTTGCGTACCAACTTTGGTATGCGATATGTCGATACCACCGCCACGTCAACGGGATATATCCGGCTGGAAAATTCTGTAGAAACCATCGTCGCTGAACATGACTATAAGAACTTTTTACCGGCTCTGAATCTGGCACTGGAGCCTGCAGATGATCTCATCGTGCGCTTAGGACTGACGCGGTCAATGACACGCCCCAGCTTAAATACGCTGAACCCGGGCAATCCTGCTTTTCGCTACATTGAAGGTTTCGTGACGGTGGGTAATCCGTACCTTGACCCTTACGTGTCTAACAATGTGGACTTTGGCGTAGAGTGGTATTTTGACGAAGAATCGTTATTGTCTGCCACACTGTTTTATAAAGACATAGAAACCTATATTCGCAGCACACAGGAAGAAAAACTGGTCGACAGTATTTATTACACGGCAATCAATAACGATCCGGTTTATGATCCCGCGATAACGGTTAATCCGTTCAGCGAACCTTATACCCATTATTCCTATGACAATGGCGACGGTACAACCATAAACGGCTTTGAAATCAGCTACCAGCAGCCATTTAACTTCCTGCCCGCGCCCTTCGATAATTTTGGGACAGTGGCGAACTATACCCGTGTCAGTTCCGGTGAAATCGTAGGTGTTTCCGAGAATTCTTACAATTTCACCTTGTACTACGAAACAGAGAAGTATGGTGCCCGCCTGTCGGCAAACAGCAGGGATGACTACTTTATCGAAGTACCCGGCATCACCGGCAATGCTGAAAATGGGGTAACGGGTCCCACAAATATCGACTTTTCCTCGTTCTATAACTGGTCTGAAAAGCTGACGTTCTCCTTTGAAGTCATCAACCTGACGGATGAGTATTCACGGCTGTTCGTCACCGGCGACGGTTCGCTGGACATGGTGCGGGAATATAACAACACGGGAAGACAGTTCTTCCTTGGCGTGCGATATCACAACTAGGCAGCTTTACGTTACGGGGTCATAAGTTCTTATGACCCTATCCTTACCCCGCAACACTTTATTCAGGCCAGGCTCACTATGTTCATACGTTGCTTTCTCTTCGCGGCTCTGTTGTCTGCGTCACATGCCGTATTTTCTTCGGGAGAGCGGTTCACTATTTCGGTCGATGAACCGTCTGTGCGTTTTATTGTTGTACAAAGCCGTGATCCGCTCATTGAATGGGCCGCCAAAGATGTGGCGGATGATTTATCTGCCCGCACCGGTTCGACTTTTGTTGTGGTCAAAAGCGATGACGAGACAGCTTCAACACCATTTATTCGCATAAACGTTGATGGCTCATTACCGCTACTCAATGCCAGTGCATTTCCTCATGGTAATCATGAAGCATTTGCCATTCACACAAACCAGGACACTCTGGTGATCACCGGTGCTGATGTTAGGGGCACGGTATACGGTCTGTTTACGTTAGCCGAAAAAATGGGTATTTCACCGTGGCAATGGTGGGCGGATGTGCCGGTGAAAAAAGCCAACGTGCCGCTAACGCTGGACAAGTTACCGGTTGTTGAAGGTCCTGCTGTGAAGTACCGCGGTATTTTCATTAACGATGAAGACTGGGGCTTACTTCCATGGGCGTCTCGTACATTCGAGCCGGATACTGCCAATATAGGGCCCCGGACTTATGAAAAAATTTTTCAGTTACTGCTCAGATTAAAAGCCAATACCATCTGGCCTGCCATGCATCCGGGTACCCGTGCCTTCTTCACTGTGCCGGGCAACAAGGAGATGGCGCAGCGCTACCACATTCATGTGGGCAGTTCTCATGCCGAACCCATGTTAAGAAACAATGTGGATGAATGGGACAAGCAGCAATCAGGTGATTTCAATTACACCAATAATGCGGCAAGGGTCAATGAATACTGGCGAAGCCGTGTTGTGCAAGTCAGTGATATGTCTGATCTGGCGATGTTTACCCTGGGTATGCGTGGCATTCATGACAGCGGAATGGAAGGTACCAATTCACAGCAGCAAGCCAAAGACACTTTACAGCAGGCTATCAATACCCAGCGTGCACAACTTGAAGCGGTTTTTGGAAAGCCCGCTGAAACGCTTACGCAAATGTTTACGCCTTACAAAGAAGTACTCTCACTGTACGAAATGGGATTATCTGTGCCTGACGATGTCACACTGGTGTGGCCTGATGATAACTACGGTTATATCCGCCGGCACAGCAACCATGCTGAACAAACACGGTCAGGCGGAGCAGGGGTGTACTACCATTTAAGCTATTGGGGCAGACCCCATGATTATTTATGGCTGAGCAGTACCCACCCCGCGTTAATACAGTTTGAAATGCAACGTGCATTTGAAAATGGTGCTGACCGTATCTGGATAGCCAATGTGGGTGACATCAAACCCCTTGAATACAATATGGAATGGTTCTTACATCTCGGGTGGTACGGGCCGGATAAAGTGTCTGACGCAAAGATGTTCGCTTCTTATCAGTTGGGCAGAGACTTTGCGATTTCTGAACCCCGATATGCCGCAGAGCTATTATTTGACTATTACCATCTGGCCTTTATCCGTCGCCCGGAATTCATGGGATGGAGTCAAACCGAACCCACGACACAAACCCAATTATCCGGCTGGGACGGCAAAACCATTGAAAATCGTCTTCAGCAATACCAAAAGCTTGAGACATCCATTTTTGAACTGGGCAAAGGCATTCAGCCAGAAGAGCAATCAGCCTGGTTTCAACTTATGAGCTATCCGGTGCAGGCGGCATCAGAAATGAATAAAAAGTGGCTGTTCAGACACAAAGCTGCTTTTACAGTCTCACAATCTGTAGCTGATAAGCTGATGGAAAAAGCACTGGATGCACATAACACTATCGACGGGCTAACTCAGCAATATAACAGATTGTCTGACGGCAAATGGGCCGGCATGATGGATGCTGCACCGCGCAAACTGCCGGTTTTTAGCAAGCCGGAACTGATTACGTTGACGGATGACGAAAAACAAAAGCGAGAAAGAGTCAACAACGGATCCCAAAGTAAGCAAATCAAACCGGCATCAGTAAAGTTCATTTCACCTGAGGGTTACAGCTGGCAGGAAGTGAGAGATCTGGGCTATTCCGGCAAAGCATTAACACTTTATCCGCTGAAGCAACAATACTTCTCAGAAAAGGCCGCTGTTACTTACCAGTTCAACCTTGATATTGCACAGGATGTAACGTTAAACGTTGCCACGTTACCTGTGCATTCCAATGATTTTTCTCATGAGATTGCAATATCTCTGGCACAAAAACCAGTGACGATATTCACGCTGAACACCATAGGACGAAGCGAGCAGTGGAAGCAGGGCGTATTGAACAACCGCATTCACAATAGTGTCAATCTGGGAAGGCTGAGTAAGGGTGCTCACAATGTGACCCTTTCAGTGAATCAAAACGGTATTGTCATTGATGAGGTCTGGCTATCTGAACGTGGTTCTTAATAAGAGAATAGGGCACAATGCCGGCTGTTTTTTAAATAGCGGAGTTCTTATGTCTTTCAGGAGTGTTGAAGCGTTAACCTCTCAACTGGCCAGCGCACCGGATGAAATTGTATTCAGCGATGTGATTTCGTTTGTTGACGATAACTACATTTTCACGCCTTCGGCTTTTAGTAATGGCACAGTAAACAATGAAACGAATCAAAATAACGGGTCCTGTAAACTGTTGGCCCTTGGCCAGCTATTAGGGTTAACACAGGCGCAGACACTCGCACTTTTTGGCAGTTACTACCGTGATGATGTGCTTAAGCATCCTGAAGGTACCGACCACGCAAATATTCGCAATTTCATGGTCTCAGGATTCGACGGTTTGCAGTTTGATACGTTTCCCTTAGCGGAAAAATAAAGCGCCTGTTTATCTAACCCCGGCGCTTTTGTCCCTTGGTTAGTCTGGCCATGCCGCCTTGTTTAACAGCCGCCTGCTGGCCATAGTGACCGGGCATTTCCGGAGAGCGCCAGCCTCCGGCAAGCTGCATTTCAGGTAGCGTGGCGCCATTTTCTGCCAGTGAAACCGCCGCTCCCACACGACCGCTGTGAGGGGTGATATTTTCCTGAATACCAGCAAGTGCAGCAATGCGTTTCCAGGTGCGATAAATGCTCGAGTAATCCAGCTTCGGGGCCTGTTTGAAATTCTCACTTTCATCATAAGGCAACAGAGCGTGGCCTCTGTTTGAGACGCGGCGGAACAACACGCCTTTGTTTATCCTTCGCGGATCATCTTCACTTCGCTCAACTTTTTGCTGAGCGTCATAATTCGCTTCAGCAACATACTCGTCAATCATATCCAGCGTATTGGGAGAAATGTACCTGTACTGGCCTTTGCCGGTCTGGTCACTTTTTGATGTTAAGACGAGCAGGGCGTTAGTACGCTTATTAATGTCAGATATACAAACGCGAACGACTTCATCGGCCCTGAGCAGCGCGTCGAACATCAGATTAATCATGGCCAGATCGCGCATTTCCAGCAGTGTGTCCGGGATCACCCGATCATTAATTTTTTCCAGCAAATCCAGTGTCAGCGGTACCGCCTGATGGTGACTGAACTGGTATTTCTCATTTTCAGCCAGCGACAGCCGGATGAAGTCTTTAAGATAGACAGACTGCACAATGGGGTTCGGTAATTTGGCAATACCCAGAAATTTACTCAACGCACTGAGCCTGCGTTTGATGGTGCGGTAAGCCAGTGGTGACTGACATAACATCTCTACATAACGTTTGACACAGAGTTCGTTATTTTCAAATGAAGCATTGAATCCGCTCAATCCGGATTGCTCACAGAATATAACAAACTCGTTGAAATCGCTGATGTAAGCACGCTGCGTATTACGGGGTAACCGTGAGAAAATATCATTGAAGTACTGATTCACAGCATCGCGGTAACAGTCTGTAAACTGTAACTGCTGAGATGCCGGCAACTTCATGTCAGCTCCTTAAAATATACAGGTATTTAAACGGATGGCACGCATGAAGGATAAAAGCCGGCATACGTGGGAGTACGATGCCGGTAGTATATCTAAATTGATATTTGCTGTATATAAATACAGCTCTTGTGTGTTTCGGGCAGGGAAAGCCTATTCAGCGCTATCCCGTAAAGTAAAACCCGTCAGCCATTCAAGGATCAAATCTTTATGATTGTCAGCCCATTGTTGAGACACGGTTTCAATATCCTCACCATTTTCTACAGCGGAGAGCATTGTCACCAGTTCCGCGTCATCAATCACAAACCGGTTTAACAGCTTCAGCAGCTCGGGGGAACGCTCTTCCAGTTGTGAACGAAAACCCAGTTTGATTTCACTTTGCGGCCAGGAGGTACCTGTGCTGAGTTTATTGAGTCCCTGAGCTTTGAAAATGGCTTGCCATATTGCGGCGTCATGTGCAGGCTCTTCAACGAAATGTACATGGCGGTTTCCAAACAATGCATCAGGGTAATAGCAGAAGAATAAGCCTGGCTGTTCATTCTGATTGTTGCGGTTAATCAGCTGCTCCAGTAAGTCCAGGTCAAACACGTGATAGTCATAATACGCATCCAGACCATAGGCGTTGAGACGTCGCTTCTCAATTGCCACTGATGCCCAGCCTTTGGCTCCCACCCAAATATCACCACGTCCATTACCGGACAAGTCAAAACGTGAAGCGTTTTCCGGAGTAACCAGATCGTTTACTGCTAACGTTGCCGGCGCTGTAAAATCGGTATAGCAGAGGCCTTGTTTTCCCATGCCGGCGCTTTCACCCAATTTAACCGTTTCGAACGCCCGCACATACCGGCGGATCAGGTCGGCATTGTTAGCCAGCCAGATATCCGGATGCACATCAATGTCGCCGTCGTGTTGGCCCATCTGTTTAAAGGCTTGCTCATGAGTAACGTTGATGAGCTGTGCCCGCGACTCTGTGTGTTCATTAATAATCGTGGCAAGAATATGAGCTTTAACTTGAGCGGTCGGCCAGTCCAGTAAGGCAATATTCAGTTCTGCGTTATTTAAATCGCGCTTCGACAGAATGGGCGCTGACTCATCCCGTTTCACATCATCCAGCGTTTCATATAAAAAGCCGTAGCCGAATCCACAAAACAAAAACACAAAAATACTGAAAATCCAGTAACTGTGACTCACGGTTTCGGGACCGACCGTTTTCAGGCTCAAAGTACGCTCTACAGCTTCATGCTGCACGTCAAACTCCGGGGCGTCTGATTTCTGCTTAAATTCGTCTGCATATTCCAGTAAGTCACGGCACACCAGCGCGTGATCGTGGCGTATCTGGATATACTGATTCCGTTCATTAATAACCAGAATGAGAAATATAACCGAAGTAGCCAGAATGAGCGCAAACAATGCCGTGGAGAAACTTTCAGGACGAAATATGAGTGAGAAGAAGACGTTCGTTGCGCCAAGCAAGATGAGAATGACCAGTTCTTCCGGTGGAATTCTGTCACTTTCCATGGTCATCAGTTTCTGACCCACCTGGAAATTATCCAGCAAACGCTCTCGATATATCGGAGTATTTTCAGTACCGGCAATCAGTACTTTCTTAATGTCCTGAATTTCCAGCTGAGCATTGCGCATATCCTTTGCGCCGTTAAAAGCCCGTAAGAACACGTATAAATGTTTAACGATATAATTATTTATCAGTGCTTTGTACTTCTCAGCAGATACGCCGCCGGACGGTGAAGAGGAGGGGAGTTGCATCACCGAATCATTAAACTCTACCAGCAAACGTTCCCGTTCCCGGTTAAGGGATGTTGTCCGCTCAAGAGCAAAGGTACCCAACAGAACAAAAAAGACCGTGGATACAGCGAGTAAATCGTAATACGAGTCAATGGGATAAGTTGGCGCGAATAACACCCATATCCCCACCATGCATACGGTACTGAAAAGAATGAGCAGCGATGAACGCAGAGGAAAGCGCAGCCCGAGAAAAATATTGGCCGACACAATAAGAACGGATGCAACCGCTTCATATTGATTGAGTAATCGGCCCTGTAACAGAGCAAGGATCACTACCGCGCCAACAGGCATGAAATACCAGAACACGCTGACAGACGCATTCGTCGCTGAAAACACGGATAAGTCGTAGAGCAAACTTCCCAGTGCCAGAATAGCGATACCGGCAAAGGCCACCAACGCATAATCCATATAATCAAACTGATTTGCCGTATCGCCAAACAAAAACAGGATGGAGAGCATACCGGGGGCAGCTACACAACGAACACCTGATTCCGTCAGTAAAGCTTTATTCAATGAACTGAGGTTGAGAGCATTTTTATCTGAGATAGCAGACCAGGCATCCATGCATTTCATGCGCATATAGCAGTTAATTGCCATAGCAAGCCCGCCTGATGCCGCCAGTAAAATGGTATTTATCATCGGACTTTCCAGCAGCAGCCAGTCTGCAATATCCAGATTCGGGCTCATCAGAACGATGAAACCGGCAAACGCTGCTGCAGAGAAAATATAATCGTTCGCCGTGGTTGTTCTGTGCTTTTTACGCAACGTGCTGTCTATGTAAAAAAATACAATTGGCCAGGCTTCGAATATGAGAATGGCAATAACATCAAATTCCTGCGACATGTTCAGTGCCGCATATAAAAGCAGATGGTTTGCACAGATAAGGGCACCGGAAAACAGCGTGGGTACAAGCAGCGCCGGTGTTTTGAAATGGACTGCAATATCAGAGAAAAAGCCTTGTTGCCGCTTTGCAAACATGACCATGACGACCACAAGCGTAGAAATAGCAGCCAGCGTATGCGAAGTAGCAGCGACAAAGATTGGGCTGGAGCGGTCTATCAGGTAGTTAACCACCGGCGGATAAAGCATCCACAAAAGAATAGAGGCGCACATTAACACTATGGGTGAACGCATAAATTGAATGACGAGATGCTGCAAGAAGATAGCTCCTTTATCCTGTATTTTAGCGGCGGGAGATAGACGTTTATCTACTCAATGACCTTTTAATCTGTTGAATAGTATCATGTTTTACTTTTGTTTATTTTCTAATTTCTTTGAATTGAAGGTGTATGTGTATGTGTATGTTCAAACGGGTGCTGAGAACTTTATGGATTTAAAGAACTAAAACTCACTGGAAGTGTATATGGTCGTTTTTGGTGTTGCAATCATGTTAAGTCCGACCTTGGCTTGTTCTTCAATTGTGTGCATATATTTTAAAATTGAACATTTCGTTTACATTAGCCATTCATTCACATATTATACCTTTGTCTAGGGTTAACGTTTTACCTTAGTTTTGCTCCCAGATTCGAGTGCTCAATTCAAACTGGGATCAATAAATTGTTGCAGAATACAAACCAGTTTCCGCTAATTTATTCAAGCGGTTCGCGGGACAGGTCAGACGCCGGACATGAAATCCATTTTTATATATAAAAATGAAAAATTTAATTTGCAAGGGTAAACGTATAACCTTGAGTCCTATTTAAATGCGGTGATGCATTCGAGTGATTCTGCACATATTTTTGACACATTGAGGAAGCGGGGCAGACGTTTGCCCTCTGAAGGAGACATACATGACTGCAAATACAAAATTCAATAAGAATAATAAAAAAAGAGTTTTTCTGAAAAGTTCTTTATATTTGGCAATACTTTCTTCTCTGGGCACGCCTCTGGCTATGGCGCAAAGTGATGAAGCAGAAGCGAATGCCGGAAACACTGAAGTCATTGAAGTGCGTGGATTCAGAAACTCGCTGAAAGAGTCTATGCTCAACAAGAAAGCGTCAGATGTGGTATCTGACGGTATTTCGGCAGAAGACCTGGGTAAGTTTCCCGATCAGAACGTCGCGGAATCGCTACAGCGCATTACCGGTGTAGCCATCGACCGTAGTGGTGGTGAAGGCCAGTTTATTACTGTTCGAGGATTTGGTCCGCAGTTTAACACCGTTCTGATCAACGGTCGCCAGATCGCCACGGAAAACCAGGGGCGAGAATTCAGTTTTGATACCTTACCGGCAGAACTTATTAGCGGCGCTAATGTATATAAAAGCCCGGTTTCTTCGCTGCAGGCAGGTGGTATCGGCTCCACGGTTAATGTAACTACAGCCAATCCATTCGATTTTGACGGGTTTGCCGGTGCAGCCAGTGTGAAGGGCATGTATGAAGAGATTTCGGAAGAAACCTCGCCTCAGATTTCCGGTTTGATCACTAACCGGTTCATGGATGACAAGCTCGGGGTGCTGGTAGCCGGTTCCCTGCAAAAACGTAAAGCGCAGACCAATATTCTTCAGGTACGCGACTGGCGCTCGAATGTCAGCCTGACCAATCGTTCTCAAACTGATGACCCTCAGTATGCAGATTCTGAGCAGTTCAACGGCGTATACGTTCCGCAAAACTTTGACCAGATTGTAGATCTGGCGGATCGTCAGCGCACTAGCGGGAACGTAGTGGTGCAATATGCGCCGCAAGACAACATGATGATCAAAGTCGACGCGCTCTACTCTAAATTTGAAGTAGGCTCCCGTCGTAACACCGTTGGTCACTGGCTGTCGGACAGCAACCTTGATAATCTTGAAGTGAATGAAAACGGCACCGTTACCTCTCTGGACAGCACATTAGTAGATGGCGTGGGTGGTGCAACCGACTTCATTCAGAGCAGCGACTCCCGTGACGTGGAGATCCAGGCGTACGGTATCAACTATGAATGGCTGGTAAATGACTACTTCACAGCAACCTTCGATATCTCAACGTCGACGGCGAAAAACAATAGCGGTGGTAATAACTACTTTACTGTAGTGGGCTATAACAACTCTTACAGCCTGGACTTTTCCGGTGAAACGCCCACGATTGATATCGAAGGCGGTACAGACGCGCTGACCAACATTCCGGCCGGTCGTATGCACGTCACCAACCGTGAAGGTTACGATATTGAAGACACTATCGATGAATATCGTGCGGATTTCACCTGGTTACCTGATTCCGGTAATGCGTTTTCGAAAATGGAATTCGGTGCGTACTATCAGGATCGGAACAAAGACAACAACAGTCTGACGTCCAGCCTGTGTAACGTGTACTGTGGTTATCAAACTGATATTCCGGATGACTTGCTGTACATCTACTCACCACAAAACTATTTCTCAAACGCCAGTCAGCAGTGGATTGCTTACGATCCTGAAGCGTATTTTGACTATGCCGTGTCAGACGAGGCAATTCAGCAGGTAGCGGATAACACCGGCCAGACTTTTGATGAAGTACGTGCCATCGTTGATGCTGAGGGCCTGAACAGCCCGTCGCTTGCCGGCAATTCATTCTCAGTGAATGAAGAAGTCATCAGCCTGTACGCACAGATGTATTTCAGCCTGTTGATTTCTGACATGCCAGTGGATATTAACTTCGGCCTGCGCTATAGCGAGACTGACACCACCACAACCGGTTACGGTCGTGAACTGCTGGACGTGGTGCCTGTGCCAAACGACCCGTCTGACTACAGCGATGTGTATGCCACCAACGAAGGTGTGCCGATTGCAGAGTCCAACAGCTATTCTAATCTGCTGCCTAACATTAATGCGAAAATGGATCTCACCGATGATTTGATGCTGCGCGTTGGCTTCTCTGAAACGCTGACCCGTCCAACCATGAGCGATCTGGTGCCGGTGTTCAATGTCTCGGTGACCCGTCCGAATAACCTGCAGGCAGATTCCGGTAACGCTGATCTGAAGCCCTTCCTGTCGACTAACTTCGACCTTTCACTGGAATGGTACTATGCCGATACCAGCTACCTTTCTGTAGCGGCGTTCAAGAAAGAAGTGGAAGACTTCATTGTGGCGTCGTTCGAAACCCGCACCCTGAATCTGGCAAGTGGTGCTTACGATTTCACCGTTCGTCTACCTGACAACGGCGAAACAGCTGACGTGAATGGTCTGGAAATCGCGTGGCTGCACACCTTCGACAGCGGTTTTGGTATTCAGGCTAACGCCACTATCGTAAACAGCGATGCATCACTGGATAGCGAAGACAACAGCCAGGTGTTCGCGCTGGAAGGTCTGGGTGATTCACAAAACATCATCCTGTTCTATGAACAGGGTCCAATGCAGGCTCGTGTGGCTTACAACAACCGAGAAGGTTTTATGCAGGATCTGGTTAGCCCGCTGGGTGGCACAGAACCGCGCTTCACTGAAACCTACGGTCAGTTCGATGTCAGTGCCAGTTACGATATCAACGAAAACTTCACGGTTTTTGTTGAAGGTATAAATGTAACTGGTGAAGAGTTACGTCGTCACGGTCGTTACAGCGAACAGTTCATTCAGATGATTGATAACGGAGCACGTTATACCGTGGGTGTACGCACCAGCTTCTAAGTTCTCAGCTCGACAAAGGCAGGCACAGCAATGCGCTTGCCTTTTTTAGTTTTTCTCCATGCTGCATTTCTGACAGGATAGCTATGTTTAAAAGATTCCTTATACTTTGTACTGTGTTGACGCCATCGGCAGCAGTTCTGGCTCAGTCCGGAAACGCTGACCTCCCTGACTGGCAAAATCCGCAGGTTTTACAAAAGAACCGTCTCGCGCCACGGGCGCATTTTTTCGCATTCTCAAAAGATCCCGGGAAATTTGTATCAACGCCCTGGGATAGCAATGATTACCTGTCTCTTAATGGCACGTGGCAATTTAAAATGGCGGAAAATCCGCAGGCCGCGCCGGATGATTTCATGCGCCCTGACTACGCTGAAAAAGGCTGGGGCGAGATCCCTGTACCGGGAAACTGGGAACTAAACGGCTATGGATATCCGAATTACGTGAATATCCGCCTCGATTATGGTCCGGAAACGCCTTCTGGCCAAATCCCTTCCGAAAATAACTCCACCGGTTTATATCGCAAGCACGTTACCTTGCCGGATGACTGGACCGGTGATCGTGTTGTCGCTTATTTCGGCGCAGTTAAATCTTCTTTTTCAATCTGGGTAAACGGCGAGTACGTGGGTTATTCCCAGGATTCAAAAACCGCCGCCGAATTTGATATTACTGACAAATTAAAAAGCGGCGATAACCTCATTGCGCTGAAAGTGCATCGTTGGTCTGACGGCACGTATCTGGAACTGCAGGACATGTGGCGGTTATCCGGAATTGAACGGGATGTGTATCTGTATCGCACGCCGAAAGAACAACATATCCGCGATATTGAAGTCGTGTCCACACTGGATGACAGTTACCAGCAAGGTGTACTTTCTCTGAGCACCGATATAGAAACCGATTCTGACGTCACGTTGTCACAGTGTAATGTCAGCTACCGTCTGCTGGACGATGACAAGCTGGTCTGGCAGGGCGACGGGGAAGGTGCTGACTGTTCGGCGTCAGCCACTCTTGCCAATGTGCAGAAGTGGACGGCTGAAACACCGAATTTGTATGATCTGCAAATTATCGCCGGCGAAGGTGAAACAGCACAATATGCCTGGCAACGCATCGGCTTCCGACGCAGTGAGCTGAAAAACGGCAATGTGTTGATTAATGGTGAGCCTGTTCTTATTAAAGGCGTAAACCGTCATGAGCATGATCCTCGCACCGGTCACGTAATCACCCGTGAATCGATGCGCCGCGACATATTATTGATGAAGCAACACAATATTAATGCCGCCAGGAATTCACATTATCCGAATAATCCTGCCTGGTATGAACTGGCTGATGAGCTCGGACTATACCTGGTTGACGAAGCGAATCAGGAAGCTCACGCGTTCGGTGCCACTGATAGTAATTACGATCCTGAAAAACACATCGTGAACAACCCTGCATGGAAAGACGCCTTTCTTGACCGCGTTCGCAACATGTATGAAGCCAGTAAAAACCATGCTTCGGTGGTAATTTTGTCTGTTGGCAATGAAACCGGTGATGGCCCGAACACCGAACAACTTTATCACTGGCTGAAAACCCGCACCGATCGTCCGGTTATGTCAGATCAGGCGCGCACCAAATCTCACACCGACATGTACGCCAAAATGTATGCGTCTATTCCGCTGCTGGAAAATTATGCGCTGTCAGATCCAACCCGTCCGATGATCCTTTGTGAGTATGAACACGCAATGGGCAACTCGGTGGGCGAACTTTATGATTACTGGCAGGTTATTCGTAAATACCCGGCGCTTCAGGGCGGCTTTATCTGGGACTGGGTTGATCAGACTATCGAAACAACTGATAAGAATGGCAACACCTATCTGGGGTACGGCGGTGACTTCGAACCTGAAGGCGTTTACCACGATGAAAACTTCAGTGCGAACGGTGTAATGAATGCGAATCGCGAACCGCATCCCCACGCTGAAGAAGTGAAATATGTCTATCAGGATGTGGAAGTATCGTTTGCTGGTAGCAGCGAGCGTCAGGTCAGGGTGTTCAACCGCCGTTACTTTACCTCGCTGAATGATCTTTCATTAAACTGGACGCTGGAGGAGGACGGCAAAACAGTGGCTCAGGGCGACATTGATAATTTAGATATCGCTCCGCAACAGTCAGGCACGTTTACGCTTCCTGCATTTACCAGCAAAACCCGGGAAGGGAAGCGCTACTATCTGACGTTCCGATTCTATCCAAAGCAGAACAGCGAGCTTTATGCCAGCGATGTTGCGATAGCGACTGAACAGCTTCCATTGGCGATCAATGCTATGGCGGCCGCTCCGTCTCTCGGCGAAGGTAAATTACCAGCCGTGAACGCGGCGTCTGATGCCATTACTGTTACAGCCGGAAAGCAAGCCTTTACGTTTGATAAGCAAACCGGCTGGCTGAGTCAGTGGAAAGCAGACGGTGATAAACAGTTGGCATCCCCTATGGTGCCGTGGTTCTGGCGGGCACCTACAGATAACGATTTTGGTGAGAAGTATCCAGAAAAAGCAAAGGTATATCAGAAGCTTTATGAAGACGCGACACTGACTTCGATTTCCTCCGGAAAAGAGGGAAACCGGATTGTTATCAACACTGAACATGCACTACAAGCAATAGAAAGCCGTTACTTCACCCGCTATGCCATTGCCGGCGACGGTACAATGGAAGTCAGCGTGAATTTCTATGCGGCCGCGCACAAGAAATACCCTGAGTTGCCGCGCATTGGCTATCGTCTGGAGTTAATTGGAGAGTACGACGAGGTTAGCTGGTTTGGTAAAGGGCCCCACGAAAATTACCGGGACCGGAACCACTCGGCTGTGTTTGGTCGCTACTCACGCTCTGTTGAACAGTTAGGTCACGACTATGCCCGACCGCAGGAGAATGGTCATCGTGCCTTTGTGTATCAGGCAGACTTCAGCGGTGGTGATGCGGAAGGTTTCAGCGTATTCGGTGAACCAACATTTGGCTTTAACCTGGCGAAAGACAACCTGTTTGATTATGACCAGTTCGAAAAGCAGGGGCTTCACGGCTATCAGATCCCTGAGTCTGAAAATACGTTCCTGTATATCGACTACCGCCAGCGCGGCGTAGGCGGCACTAACTCCTGGGGAGAGTCGCCGCTGTATCGCTACACGCTGCCATGGCGTGATTATCAGTACAGTTTTGTGCTGAAGCCTTCTGCGAATTAACAAACGAGTAGATTGAGAGCGTTTGTAAGTAGTTTTCTAGGCTCCAGCTAAAAATTTTAAGCCCGCTAAAGCGGGCTTTCGTTTATCTGCGGATAAGCTGAACTTGTTCTAAAAATCACTTAAGTACATGATTAAAATAAATAATTATACACATCACGCATGATAACTGGAATTATCATGCGTGATGAATTCATAGATGAAAAGTATCTGTTTGCAAGAAGTCTGTGTATCTATCCAGTGTCGCGAAAATATTTGAATATCTCTAATTTCAGGCTTCGTACAAACGTTCAAGTGCCTGGTGAATGATTCAATAAAGAACTTCGGAAACAATTCAAATCAAGCCATCACACGCAAAACATCAGATTTACAGTAATTTCCACATAACGCCATTTTGCCGATATATTGGCACATCCACAGTTTATCGTATGGATCAGATTTACTTATACGGCGTTTGCCGTGTATGAGTCTGGTAATGTCCGGAAAGCTCTTATCGGCATTAAACTCGGTACAACTCTTAAAATCCGGCAGCGCAGATTCTGACAAGCTGTTGGAAATTCATACTTCAAAAGTCATGTTTAACGCCTGAAAACGAATCGTGCGCTACGTGAAATCTGCAAGGTTTGTGGTCGCAATTTTTCTCAGATTTTACGTAGCGCCGCGTAACAATCAGGCACTTTGTTAACCAAAATCCGCACATGCGGAGAATATCAATTTAGATAAGCTGCATGCTGAGTAATAGAAGGCTTTCAGGGAATCAAAAGAACGCTGAAGTCTGGTGTCAGAAGTTTCATTTATCGTAGACAACGGTAACGGCAATGGTAATGGAACTAAGCCACTGTAAGTCGCTAATACAAGCTAAAGGAACATTTGAGAATTCATTTCGAATGCTTTCTATAAGTGCGCATGATTCCGGCAGATATGTGAACCGCAACGAAAGGCCAACGAGCACAAAGCTGCACGGCTGTGTATTAGCCAATATCTCAACAGCCGGAAGCGACACTGTGCCGCCCCAATCCGCATTAACACTTAATTACGCATAATGTATATTATGTTAAATTAAGAGTAGAAATACTATTGTTAATCAAACCCTTGTGAATACTGCCACATAAAATGAGATTTTCTGCCAGCACGAGATTTTTGTGTGACTACCACATGACTTACTTGTGTTTTTTAAACATAGTCACCTTAATAAGGATTCTTACTGCGACTTGTTCTATCAGAAGTATCTTGAAGCAAATCCTATAGCCGGAACAACAGGCTGTGAAAAATTAATCTCGTTTTAAGTGACAGTGAATTTCCAGAGAATTTATAACTCATTGATTCGTTGAAGTTGTCGCTGGCAGAGATTCTCAAATTAAGTGGCATTCGCCAGTAGCGACCATCTCATGGTCATAGATTTCGCTGCCATTTATCCTGTTTAACCGGTGATGATCGTAAAGCCGCTGATGCCTTTGCTGCTTTACGATACAAAAAGCGATACAGCTAACAAATAATAAAAGGCACACAATAACAATGAAACTTCGCCACCTCTGTTCTCTTATCAGTTTATTCAGTTGCAGCGCATTAGCAGCCGGAACCACTGAGCCTGCCAAACCTGTATTTTCGGATATGGATGTTTTTGAGCTTGAATGGGCTTCTGCGCCTGAGATATCGCCTGACGGAAAGCATATCGTTTACCGCCGTAACGGAATGGATATCATGTCCGATGCACGTACCGGTAATCTGTGGATGATGAATGCTGACGGCTCTGAGCACATGAAGCTGACAACTGATGATATCAGTGAAGGCAATGCCGTATGGTCGCCTGATGGCTCACGGATTGCGTACACCAGAAAGGGTCAAAACGGCGCTGAGATTTTTGTTTATCGCGTCAGGGATGGCAAAGTTGCAAGATTAACCGAACTTGAGCGTGCTCCATCGGGTTTAAGCTGGTCTCCGGACGGTAAAACGATTGCGTTTTCGATGCTGGTGCCGTCTGCACCGCCGGTAATGGTTAAAATGCCGGCCAAACCTGAAGGTGCCAAATGGGCTGCTAATCCGCGTATTACTGACCGTCTGAAGTACGAACAGGACGGTCGGGGTTACATTGAGCCCGGATTTTCGCATTTATTTGTGGTGCCGGCTGATGGTGGCACTCCAAGACAAATCACCTCCGGCGATTTTCAGCATCGTGGTCAGCCTCAATGGACGCCTGATGGTCATAATCTGGTTTTCTCAGCAAACAGACAACCGGATGCAGAGCATAATTTCCGCAATACCGATATCTATTCTGTAGATATAAATAGCAGCGCTGTAAAGCAACTCACCACCCAAACCGGGCCTGATCACCACCCTGTCCTTTCCCCTGACGGCAAAAAAATCGCCTGGCTTGGCTACCCCGATAAATTGATGGCTTATCAGACAACCCGATTATACGTAATGAATGTCGACGGTTCTGATAAGAAAGAAATTGACTTAAAACTGGATCGCTCGGTCAGCAATCCGGTCTGGAATAAGCAAGGGATCTATTTTCAGTATGATGACCATGGCAACACGAAAATTGCTGTTACCGGACTAAACGGCAAAGTTAAAAAACTGGCTGACAATGTGGGTGGTACTACGGTGGCGAGACCTTACGGCGGCGGCAGTTTCAGCGTAAATAGCAAGGGTGTCATTGCCTATACCCACACTACCCCTTACCGCCCTGCTGATGTTGCCATGCTTGCTAAGAAAGATGCGAAGCCTGAACTGGTGACCGGGTTAAATGAGGATATTCTGGCCTACCGTAACCTGGGCCGCACTGAAACCGTATGGTATAAGTCTACTGCCGATGGCCGTGACATTCAGGGATGGGTGACGTTTCCGCCTGACTATGAAGAAGGTAAAACCTATCCGTTGATTGTTGAAAATCACGGTGGTCCTATCTCAAATTACGGCGATCGTTTTTCTCCGGAAATTCAGCTCTATGCGTCAGCAGGCTACGTCGTGTTTTATCCGAATCCCCGTGGCAGCACCAGCTATGGTGAAGAGTTCGGAAACCTGCTGTTTAATAACTATCCCGGTGAAGATTATCAGGATGTCATGGACGGCGTTGATGAAATGATTAAACGCGGTTATACCAGTGAAGATCAGTTGTACGTTACCGGAGGCAGTGCCGGTGGCATTATGTCAGCCTGGATGATTGGTAAGAATAACCGCTTCGAAGCTGCTGCAGTCGTGAAGCCGGTGATGAACTGGATCAGCAAATTGCTCACGGCAGATAATTATTATGGTTATGCTGATTACCGCTATCCGGGTCAGGTGTGGGAAAATCCAGAAACCTACTGGAAGTTCTCGCCGGTTTCTCTGGTCGGAAATATTCAGACACCTACGCTGGTAATGGTTGGTGATGCGGATATGCGTACACCGTTGTCTGAAGCTAAACAGTTATACAGCGCTCTGATTTTACGGAAGATTGATACCGCGCTGGTTGAAATGCCGGGGGCTTATCACTTCATTTCAAACCGTCCGAGTCAGATGATCAGTAAAGTAAAACATGTACTGGCCTGGTTCGAAAAATACCCCGCGGTAGCGGAGGCACCTGTTAAACAGGAAAAATAATCCTTAATTGTTCCATTAACAGGCCGTTTGCTTCAGAGGCGCGGCCTTTTGTCTTATTCCGCATTGACTCCCCGCTGACTTCTTCGCATTATAGCCGCCTGATTGTCCATTGATGTTGCTATGAAAAAATTTCTTCCTCTGTTAACGCCTGTTTTTTTATTTGCCTGCCAGCCTGAAAATAATATGGCCGGTTTAGACCGCGTTTATGTTACCCCGGTTACACTTTCCTGTGTGGCGGAAACGATTCAAAGTGAACCTTTTGTATCCGGGTTTAAAGCCACTGATGATGTGTTCCATTTTAATATTGATGGCTACGAAACCCGTATGCTGAATAAAACGCTTGGCGGCAAAATTTCCGGCTATGCCATGACAATAAATGGCATGCACAAGGGAGACGAACCCAATGCGTTCTATAAAATAGTGCGGGAATTTGAAACGCAAATCTATACCCATATTACAGAGCGTTGTTACGGATGATCAAAGTCGTAAGGTTAGGATAAATATCCTTTTTATAGCCAAAAACACAGATAATCCGGTTAGGATACCTTTTAACATGGTGTAATTCTGTTCAGAATGGTATTTCACACACGCATTCAACCCGGAATTTCATCATGGACAGACCTTTTTCTTTTCTGCGTAAGTCGCTGCTCAGTGCGGCGATTGTCAGTATTTTCTCAGCGCCGGTATCTGCCGGCACCGAAGATGCTGTAAAACACATTCTTCCTGAATATCTTAAATACCTGACATTACCCAACGTAGCGAAAGAATCGCCGTCTGATATTAAAGCGGTGGCTGAATGGACCCGCGGTACTTACCGGAAACACGGGCTGAATGCCAAGCTTCTTCCTGATGGTCAGACACCTATGGTATATGCCGAATACATGGAAGCAGGTGAAGATGCGCCGGTCGTACTGTTCTATGCACATATGGACGGACAGCCGGTAAATCCGGAACAGTGGGATCAGGAAAGTCCGTGGCGGCCAGTGCTTAAAACCCTCGAAGGTGACAGCTGGCAAAGTAAACCTGTGACTGCCCTCACCTTCACAACGGATCCTGAGTTGCGCATATTTGCCCGTTCAGCCTCTGATGATAAAGCACCCATTATGATGTTGCTGGCTGCTATTGATACATTGAAAGCGGAAAACAAAAAGCCGGCTGTGAATATCAAAGTGCTCCTTGATTCACATGAAGAAGGCGGGCCTCCTACCCTAATCGATGTGATTAACCGTAATAAAAACCAGCTTCAGGCCGATGGAGTCGTTATGCTGGACGGACCAATGCATCCGTCAAACAAACCTACACTGGTTTTTGGTCACCGTGGTGCTTCTATGGTGAGACTGACTGTATTTGGTCCGGCATCCGACAGCCATAGCGGCCATTATGGTAACTACGCTGCCAATCCGGCTTTCCTGCTGGCTGATTTGCTTGGCAAGATGAAAGATGATGATGGCCGGGTGACGATTCCCGGCTACTATGATGCAGTTAAATTTGATGATGATTATGCCACCGCACTGGATGCCGTTCCCGCAGATGAAGCGGCTTTAATGAAGCGGCTGGGCATTGCAACAACAGAGAAAGTGGCCGGAAACTACCAGCGGGCAATTAACTACCCGTCTTTAAATATAAACGGGCTTTCTGCTGCCAGCACGGAAGCGACCCGTACCATTATTCCCGCTACAGCAACGGTGACAATGGATATCCGTACAACAAAAACATCGACTGCAGAACGTCAGATAAAACTGGTTAGAGATTTTGTCATCGCACAGGGCTATCATCTGGTTGAAGATGCGCCGACAGCGAAAGAACGGGCGGAATATCCCCGTATTGCCCGCTTTATCTCGCATACCGGAACGGCTGCATTGCAAACGCCCTTGGATGAACCATTGGGACAATGGGCATTAACAGCCTTGTCTCATGTCAGTGATTCTAAACCGGTTATTATTCCCATGATGGGAGGCACTGTACCTACCTCACCGCTGGTATCCGGTTTGCAAAAACCGGTCATTCTGCTTCCCCTTGTGAATGCAGACAACAACCAGCATGCACCGAATGAAAACCTCAGGCTGGGCAACTTCTTCAGCGGTACTGAAACCCTGTATCAAATGTTCACAACGCCGTTGACGCAGGATTAACAGATAAAAAAAAGACCGCCTTCCGGCGGTCTTACTTTCTGTCCTTGCTTCCGGGAGATCAGAATTGTACGGTGACTGACAGTTGCAGTCTGCGCGGATTGTAATAATCTCTTGGCTGACCGAACTCTTCAGAAACAACGTACGGGTTATAGTTGTAACCGGTTTGCTTATTAAACACGTTGAACAGATCTGCACGGAACTTCACGGTATAGTCGCTCACATCCCAGTTTTGCGTATAATTCATATCCAGCTGCCAGTGGCTTGCACCACGGCGGCTTCCCGCAGGTTCTGCATATCGGCTGACCCCTGATGTATAACCGTAAGGTGTGCCATCCCATGCTGTCCAGGCTTCACCGGACTGGAAGATAAAGTAAGCACCGATATTGGCTTCCCAGTCAGTGGTGTAATAACCGAACACTTTCACTTTATGGGGTTTGTCGCCTATCAGCTTACCGTAGCGGTTGTCCCAGGGCATACGGCCTACACCGTCACCGTAGTACGAAGAACCGATGAAGTTGTTCGCATCGTTAGTCGTGGTGGTGCTGTCCTGGTCGAAGTTACCATAGTAATGACTCCAGGTATAAGACGCATTCAGGTAAGTACGTTCACCATACCATTCTGCTTCAGTGCTCCATTCCCAGTATTTGGTCTGGCCACCGTCTACTTCTGCGACCACATAGGAAGAGCCGCCTACTTCTGCACGTAACTCATCCAGATTGTCGATATATAGCCCTTTCGCGGCGATATCTTCAGGTACTGCGCCACCTTCATATTCACCAAACAGGCGGGCGTTGTTTGGCATATCTTCCCAGAAATGGCTGCCGTAACGGAAACGTACGTGTGAACGCAACATCAGATTATTGCTCACAGCACGGGTCGTTCCTACAGTGTACTCATCAATTCTGCGGGGACGCATGTTATCGGCAAAGAACTTACCTGATGAGCCGGCTTTGTTACCTGATGCCAGATAATCGCCATTTTCATCAAACTGAACCTCAACCGTTGCACGGGAATTTCTGTCCCAGGACGCGGCACGGGCCAGGGAGCTGGCACTGGGGTTATAACTGGCATAGTTGGCGAAAACAGTGCTCTCATCTTCGTATTCCCAGGTTACGCCTAACCGGGGCTGCACCATGTCTTTCCAGTCTACAGTGTACATTTTATAAGGGTTTCCCGGCGCAACTTGATATCCGGAAATATTCTCACTGTTTTCAGCAAGGCCCTGCCCGTACAGTACATCTTTTGAAACCAGTAAGCCCACGTTATACGTAAAATCACCGTGTTCAATGGTATCGTTGATTTCAAAATTGAAGGACTCTGCCGAAGACACAATGGACGGTGTAACCGATCCGTCTACCGCAAGACTCATCTGCTGAACCTGCGCAACGTAGTAGGCACCGGGATACTCGGCATCTATACCACCAACGTACTCTATGAAACCCCAGCCGTTAGATAGCCTTGCCAGATCTTCGGAAATTTCCTCCCATTTAAAGCCGGCATGAATGGTGTGATAAGTGTTTCCGAACATGGACTCAGTATCCAAAGCAAGCTCAAAACTTTCACGTTCGAAAGACTGCCGGTTATACTGTGAATAAGCACCGACACCACCGCCACCTGTCATTTCACCGTCGTCGCCCACGTAGCCGTATTGTTGCACCAGTGGTAACGCACCAGCATTAAACTGAATATCATCAGCAGTCAGGTCGCCAGTCCGGATACTGGGCACACTGAAATATCCTATCTCGTCCAGTGCATCAATATCAATTGAGTCGCCGATAACCGGTGTAACTCCGGTTAGTTCTGTGTCCGGCGTGTCGATGAAGTCTTCTTTATATTTACCGTATTTGAAGGAAATGCTGGAATCACCAATCAGCCAGGAGCCGTCCAGCGAGTAGATACTCAGGTTAGAGTCTGAACCCACTGATACACTGTCTGCTTCGAATTCACCAATTGACGAGCCGGACACGTTCCTTTCAGAATCACGGATACTGGCATTTAACAGCACATCAGCGGTAGGTGCCCAGGTGAGCTTACCAAAATATTCATTCCGTTCACTTTTATAATCTTTTGTGGCGCCGTAGGCTGTTTCTTTGCTGCTGCCGTCGACAACCGGGCGGTAAAAAGACCCGTAGAAATACAATTCATCTTCAATCAGCGGTCCGCTCACAGAAGCAACAATCCAGCTGCTGTCTGTATCTTCAATAACACCGTCTTTGGGCGTTGCAGAAAACGAAGAAGGCTGAATACGGTATTCCACGCTGCCATGAAATTCGTTAGTCCCTGATTTGGATACCGAGTTAACTGCGAAACCGCCTGAACGGTTAAAGCCAACAGCTTTTGCGCCCCCGCGATCTACCGAAACGCTGGCAATATCATGGGTTGAAGGTTCTGAGGACAAGTTCCCGAACATGGGCATTGAAAGGTCGACACCATCAAAGCCGTAACTGTTATCAACACCGGAGCCACCTGCAGACGGACCGAGAGTACCGTTTTCAGAATACTCTACGCCGGGCAGAATTTTCAGCATGTCACGGTATGTCTGACCGGTCGGCAGAGATTGAATGACTTCTGCACCGAAGGAGTTGGTGAGAGATGAATCGCCGGTAGTCACAAAGGGACTGCCGGTAATGGTGATCACCTCTGTGTTGTCCGGCGAATAAACGAAGTTGATTGCTGAAGCCTGCTCTAGCAACACTCTGGTGCTGAACTGCCGGGTATCGCCATTGGGAAGCGTAAATGTGACCTCGTACTCTCCCGGTACAAGAAATGGCATCGTGAATGTACCGTCTTCCCGCGTTGTGGCAGAGCGGTCTTTTGGCATGACGGGACTGCTGGCTACTACCTGAATACCCGCGACGCTGGTACTGCCGTCGCCGGCGGTCACCTGCCCCTTAATACTACCTGTTTGTTGTTGCGCTAAAGCGGGTGAAGATACGGCGGCTACAGCAAGACATAAAGGCGCGGCGAAAGATGCGGTCTTCCATGTTTGCCGGATTTGTCTGGTGAGATAGCGTGCCGCGAAACGTGCTTTTTCCTTTTTCATAGTGACACCTGTTGTAATGTGTGAATTATTATTACCGGAACGTTACGTTTTTATTATGACTGAACATTTAACAGACAGGATTGCGCCCAGTCAAGAATACTTTGTTCAAAAATATTTATTATGCAGTAATAATTTATCACAATAATTCAAATGTCAGATCTGAAACGAAGGGCAAGAAAAAACAGAAGCCGCCGGCATATCCATAGCCAACACATCATTTTAGGCTGTTTAAGTGTTAAACAGCGTTTTAAGTAATGAATTAAGCCGGTCATGAATCATAACCTGAGGTTATAGACTTTAGAATGAAATGAATATCTGTATAAATGGGAAGTACGCAAGTATTTTTTTATTCCGTATGTCCGGCATTATTTATAACGTAATTATTCAAAAAGAATAGCAAATGCAGCAAGAAATCAATCTGTTTTCGTTATCATGCCGTAGCAAAAGTAACTGCAAACAGGAGCTATTACTATGTCATCGGAAATCAAAGAAAAACACGCTAAGTTGCTTGCTGAAGTCCTTACCCAGTCGTCACACTGGAAGCTTCAACCTGAGAAAAAGTCACCCTTCCATTCTGCTGAAGAGGTATTCACGTACATTGAATCCCATAATGAACCGCTCTACGTTGTAGTGCCGGTGAACGGTGACGATAATGACGTACTGGTGAAAGTGTCGAGTGAAGAAGATGATGTGTTGTTTGAGACCGTGTCTAATGAAAACAAAAAGCAGGCGAAAGTGCATCACTCCCATCTTAAGCTTATTGAAAGCACAGTTACAGAACTGGTTAACAGCCAGTTGGAAGAAGGAAAGAAGGCGGCGTCAATGTGACACCGCCCGGGTGTCCTGACGTTAAACTTTCACGGCCAGCACGTCTGTTTTCACACCGTGCAACACCGCATTCGCTGTGGATCCCAACAGTAACCGCATGCCACTGCGACCGTGTGTACCGATGACAATTAAGTCACTTCCCAGTTTTTCCGCTGCGGCATGGATTTCATCGGCTGCAGCGCCCACAACCACATGAGTGTGAGAAACCGGAATGTTATGCCGGTGCGCGATCCCTTCAAGTTTCTCTTTTGCCTGCTGGCAGATCTCATCAGAAAAATCACTTTCGAGAAACAGCCCGTAAGGCTCGATACTGGTTTGGGGATAGACAACATAAAGCAGATTCAGCTTCACGTTGTTACCCGCCAGTTGCATAGCCCGGTGAACCACGCCTTCATAATCAGAATAAATATCGATAGCAACTAGTATTGAGTCGTAAGCAGCCATAAATGTCTCCGGTTTTTCTTTCACTATAGAGCAAAGTCAGACAACAATCTTGATACGCATCAAATTTAAACCGCTTTGGTGTCTTCTTCTATTTTTGCCAGATGACTCACAGGCATAAAACTCATAGGGCTGGCTTCTGCCACATGCAGTTTGAATGCATCAGCAATTTTATCCGTTAAAAAACTGCCCCGTTTTACCAGCGGAAAAATCTCGTCGTAGCGCATTACCTGTGTCTGGTTAACCCTGCGGAAAATATGCGTGCGGTTCAACGACGAATGAGACTGATGGCCGGTGGAAGACAGAATATCCATAAAAGCAGTAACCGTCTTTTTATGAAATCGGTACACGCGCTCGTATTTGTCTTCAACAACCAGCCCTCTTGCCAGTTTCGGATCCTGGGTTGCTACGCCGGTAGGACACTTATTTGTATTACAGGACAAACTTTGCACACAACCTAGAGACAACATCATTCCCCGGGCACTGTTACATAAGTCTGCTCCCAGGCTCAGGTTTTTGACCAAATCAAATGCAGTAATTATTTTCCCTGAGGCAATGAGTTTAATTTCCCGCCTTAAATCAAATCCGGTGAGACAGTCATCCACAAATGCCAGAGCTTCACGCAGCGGAAAGCCGATAGAGTTGGCATATTCCAGCGGCGCTGCACCCGTTCCGCCTTCACCGCCGTCTACGGTGATAAAATCCGGACATATACCGGTTTCCACCATAGCCTTACAAATGGCGATAAACTCGCTCTTTCGTCCCAGTGACAGTTTAAAACCCACCGGCTTCCCCTCTGACATATCCCGTAAATCGCGGATAAAATGCATCATTTCAAGAGGCGTTGAGAATGCGGTATGTCTTGGCGGCGAGTCCACCTGAGTGCCGGGTTCAACACCTCTGACTCGGGCAATTTCCGGTGTGTTCTTATGTGCAGGCAAAATACCGCCGTGGCCCGGCTTAGCCCCCTGAGACAGTTTTATTTCTATCATTTTCACATTCGGGTGACGGGCTTTCTCTTCAAATAATTTCGCATTAAAGGTACCGTCATCATTACGGCAACCAAAATATCCTGTACCGATTTGCCATACCACATCGCCACCATTTTCCAGATGGTACGGTGTCAGACCGCCCTCACCTGTATTGTGGCTGAAACCACCTTTGGCTGCACCTTTATTCAGCGCCTGTACAGCGTTAGCACTGAGTGCGCCAAAACTCATGGCTGAAATATTCAGCACACTGGATGCATAGGGCTGTTTACAGGCTGAAGAGCCGATTACTACTCTGGGATCCTCTTCCATTTCATCAATTTCCATTGCTGAAAGAGAATGTCCAATCCATTCATACCCATTTTCATAGGTGTCCAGCTGAGTACCGAATGGTGAACTGTCTGTAGCATTTTTTGCGCGCTGATACACAATTGAGCGGTGCATGCGACTGATGGGCTTACCGTCAGTTTCAGACTCAAGCAGATATTGCTGGATGAAAGGACGTAAGCCTTCTACCAGCCAGCGGCCTCTGCCGATAAAAGGAAAATTCCGCAAAATTGAATGGTGATTCTGCGTCAGATCATAAAGTGCAATGAGAAGACAAAGTCCGGTGAGAGGAAGCAACCACAAGAGATAATGCCAGATCACTGCCAGAGCGGCATTAATCAAAAAGATAAGGGTTAAACTTACAATAATTCGTTTGTGCATAGTGCCTGTTCCGGTAATAACTGCGCCGTATTACGCTTTTAAGCGCAAGACCATAACAAAGATCATGAAAAGAAAGGCATTTTTTCGCTCACAGGGTATTTATTTTATGCCGCCATCTTACCGTAAAGAACCATCGATATCGTTGAGGCAGATCAGATAAATAAGCACAATCAAAGATTTACAAAATGATGCTGTTATCGCATCCTTTTATCAGGCTTTTTTAAACCGGAATAGATCAGCGGGTTTCATGGAATATACATTTCTTCTCTTTGCTTTCGTATGTGGACTCTCAGTGAAAATGATAGGCATACCACCTCTGGTAGGATATCTGGTTGCCGGTTTCGCGCTGAATGCAGCGGGACAACAAATGACCGGCGAGCTGCAACATATTGCAGATCTCGGGATCACCATCATGTTGTTTACCATCGGCCTGAAGCTTAATGTCCGCGATCTCAGCAAACGTGAAGTCTGGGCCGGCAGTATCGCCCATACACTTATCTGGGTTGGTATCGTTGCCGGAGCGCTCTACATACTGGCTGCTGTTGCTGCTTTCTGGTTTGGTGACATATCTTTTGAATCAGCTCTACTGATTGCCTTTGCGTTAAGTTTCAGCAGTACCGTTTGTGTTATAAAAGTCCTGGAAGAAAGCGGAGAGAGCAAAACCCGCCACGGAAAACTGGCCATCGGCATACTGGTTATGCAGGATGTGTTTGCTGTGGTGTTCCTTGTCGCTGCAACGGGTAAACTGCCGTCTGTTTATGCGCTGGGCTTACTGGCTGTATTTCCGCTGATGCCGCTGCTTAACCGTATTATCGATAAATCAGGTCACGGCGAGTTACTGCCACTTACCGGGTTTGTGCTTGCGCTGGGAGGATACCACCTGTTTGACCTGGTGAATATTAAAGGGGATCTCGGCGCCCTGCTCACCGGAATCATTCTGGCTAAAAACCCCAAAGCCACAGAGTTGTCCAAATCATTGCTGGCTTTTAAGGATTTGTTTCTCATCGGCTTCTTTCTGTCTATCGGCCTCACGGCCCTGCCGGATTTCAATATGATCATGGCTGCACTTATTTTGTGTGTATTCCTTGCCGTTAAAGCCGCGCTTTTCTTTGGTTTATTCACCTGGCTGCGCTTACGGGCGAGAACCAGCTATCTCACTTCACTGGTGCTGGGGAATTACAGTGAATTCGGCCTCATAGTCGCCGCATTAGCAGTAAGTCTGGGAATGTTGAGCGAAAGCTGGCTGGTCATTATTGCGCTGGCCGTTTCTATTTCATTTGTAATCACCAGTATCATGTACCGGAACAGTCACAGCCGGTATCTGCGTATCAAAAACGGCATTCAGAAATTCGAAAGTCCTGTCCGCCTCAAAGAAGACATTTATCCGGTGGTCACCAATGCCGAGTTCCTTGTTATCGGTATGGGCCGTGTAGGTCTGGGTGCATTTAACTCTCTGCATAAACTGGCCGACTCTGCTGTATGGGGAATGGATGCCGACAGAGTTAAAATTAACCGCCTGCAACAGGAAGGACTCAATGTTATCTGCGGAGACGGTGAAGACGTGGACTTGTGGGAAAACCTTGATACCTCCAATGTAAAACTGATCCTGCTTGCTTTACCTTCTATTGAGGACGCGGTGAATATTACCCGACAGCTTCAGTTCTCGGGATACACCGGTAAAATCGCTGCCATCGCCCGCTATGAAGATGAGGTGGAAACCTTATTAAGTAAAGGTGTAGACAAGGTATTTAACTTTTTTACCGAGGCAGGCCTGGGTTTTGCCGAAGAATCATTGGCTTATGTTAATGATTCATCTGGTAAATAGAGGACTAATAAGAACACAGGACGACATGGAAATTGTTATCATTTGCATATTATTGATTTATAAAGATTTTTTTGATTTAACGCAAAGATTGCCATATACTGTGTGTAGTTAATTTAAGGAATACCGTTATGAAAGGCGATAAACAAGTCATCGCGAAACTCAACGAAGTATTGACCAGTGAACTGACGTCCATTAATCAGTATTTTCTGCATGCACGGATGTTTAAAAACTGGGGCTTCGGCGAGCTCAACGAAAAGAATTACAAGAAGTCCATCAAAGACATGAAACAGGCTGATGCTATCATTGAGCGCGTACTGTTTTTAGAAGGACTTCCGAACCTGCAGGCACTGGGCAAGCTGTATATCGGTGAAGATACCGTAGAGATGCTTAAGTGCGACAGTCGTTTTCAGCTGGAACAAATTCCCCTGCTGAAAGATGCCATCAAGCTTTGTGAAGAAAAGCAGGATTACGTAAGCCGTGACCTGCTCGAAGATATTCTGGAGTACGAAGAAGAGCATCTCGACTGGATTGAAACCCAGGAATATCAGATTGATGCAATGGGTCTTGAAACGTACCTGCTAAAACAGATTGAGGGAGATGACTAATGAAAGGTAACGCGAAAATTAATGACGCGCTGAATGAGCTGTTGTCTTATGAACTGGCAGCAATGGATCAGTATTTCATTCACTCTCAGATGTATCTGGACTGGGGCCTGAACAAGCTTTACGAGCGCATCAACCATGAGTTTGATGACGAAAAAGGCCATGCCACGAAACTGATTGAACGCATGCTGTTTTTAGAAGGCACGCCTGACATGGTTACCCGTACCGGCTATAGGGTTGGTCACGACGTACCATCAATGCTGGAAAGTGACTTACGCGTTGAATACGAAGTCGATGCGAAATTGAAAGAAGTTATCGCTTTGTGTGAACAGGAAAATGACTACGTTACCCGTGATATCCTGGTTGAATTACTTGACGACACGGAAGTAGATCACGCTCACTGGCTGGAACAGCAACTGGGCCTGATTAAGCGCCTGGGTCTGCAGCTTTACATGCACTCGCAGATGTAAGCCGGATTGTTTCGATAAATGCCCTGACCTGTTCAGGGCATTTTTGTTTCGAAGAACATCACGTAGGGGTCCGGTTTATCTTTTACATGGATCAACATTTTCCAGCGCATCTGTGGCTCAGAACAACTACCCAGCATAAACCATCCGGACCAGCTACCTTCTTTTATCCGTTCAGCCAGCACCGGCACCTTGCCCATATACATGTTTACCCCTTCAATCCAAACACTCTCAATTTGTTGAGAAAAGGGTAAAGAAAAGTTAACTGTTATCGATTCTTCTGCCTCCGGTATACTTTCAAATGTGGCAGAAACCTTATTTTGTTCATGGCCAATTTCACAGGTCAAATTGACAAATGTACACGGATTGCCTAAACCGTTATCTGTGTCAGTTGTTGTTACCTGTTGCTTTGAAAGATACACACCCAGCGCCAGGATCAGAATGAGTGTGGGGATGATGAATTTTTGCGCTTTTTTTGTTGTTTTCATGTGAAAATTATACTGTAAATAGCGACGGTTTATTACTACCTTTGACGGAGATCAACCCCGACTAGTTTATGGTATCTTTTTGTAAATAAAAATCTTATTATCCGCGTACCAGCTGACCTGTCTATAATTACAACAGAATTAAAAAGGTCAAGCGTTAAGCCTGCAACTTGCGCAAAACCGGAATCCGGCAGTTGGAAACCCATTTACCATTGAAGTGGAATATCAATCAAATGAGTGAAATAAGCCAAGCACAACCTGATTACAACTATAAAGTAGTCAGGCAATTTACCATCATGACAATTGTCTGGGGTATTATCGGCATGGGGCTGGGAGTATTTATTGCTGCGCAATTGTTTGCTCCTGCACTTAACTTCGATACACCCTGGCTGACGTTTTCCCGATTAAGACCGTTACACACCAACGCAGTCATTTTCGCTTTCGGCGGATGCGCACTGTTTGCAACGTCTTATTATATTGTTCAGCGTACCAGTCAGGTACGTTTATTCAGCGACAAACTTGCTGCCTTTACCTTTTGGGGCTGGCAGGCCGTTATCGTTCTTGCTGTTGCAACTTTGCCCTTTGGCATTACCGCCAGTAAAGAGTACGCTGAACTTGAATGGCCTATCGATATCCTTATCGCGCTGGTCTGGATTGCTTACATCATAAACTTCTTCGGTACCATCATCATTCGTAAGGTATCGCACATTTATGTAGCAAACTGGTTCCTCGGCGCGTTTATGCTTACCGTAGCAGTGCTGCACATCGGTAACAGTATGGCGATTCCGGTCTCTTTCACGAAATCTTATTCACTGTATGCAGGTGCGGTGGATGCCATGATGCAGTGGTGGTATGGACACAATGCGGTTGGCTTTTTCCTGACAGCGGGTTTCCTTGGCATGATGTACTACTTCGTGCCTAAACAGGCGGGACGCCCGGTATACTCTTACCGCTTATCCATTATTCACTTCTGGGCTCTGATTTCGCTATACATCTGGGCCGGTCCTCACCACCTTCACTTTACAGCGCTGCCAGACTGGACGCAGTCCCTGGGTATGGTGATGTCGGTTATCCTCTTTGTTCCCTCTTGGGGCGGCATGATCAACGGGATCATGACATTGTCAGGTGCATGGCACAAACTGCGTACCGACCCGGTGTTGCGCTTCCTGATTGTTTCATTGTCTTTCTACGGCATGTCGACCTTTGAAGGTCCGATGATGGCCATCAAAACCGTCAATGCGCTGTCTCACTACACCGACTGGACTATCGGTCACGTTCACTCAGGCGCACTGGGCTGGGTAGCCATGGTGTCCATCGGCTCTGTATATCACCTCATTCCTGTATTGTTCGGACAACGTGCAATGTACTCCACCAAACTGGTGAACGTGCACTTCTGGCTGGCTACTATTGGTGTGGTGCTTTACATCGTTGCCATGTGGATGTCCGGTGTACTGCAAGGTCTCATGTGGCGTGCAGTGAACGCCGACGGAACGCTGACCTACAGCTTCGTTGAGTCACTGGAAGCCTCCAAACCCTTCTATGTGGTGCGCTTTATCGGTGGTGTGTTTGTGGTTGCCGGCATGCTGGTGATGGCCTACAACACCTGGAAAACTGTACGTGCGCCCAAGGGCAGCATTGCAGCTGAACCCGCCGCACAGGCAGCATAAGGAGTCGTTGTTGTGAAGAATCCACATGAAATAATTGAGAAAAACATTGGCCTGATGACTGTGCTCATTTTGATTGCCATCAGCCTGGGAGCCCTGGTTCAAATTTTGCCGTTGATGTTCCAGCAGCAGGTACTTGAGCCGGTAAAAGGATTAAAACCTTATACAGCACTGCAACTGGAAGGCCGCGATATCTACATCCGTGAAGGATGTGTTGGCTGTCACAGCCAGATGATTCGTCCGTTCCGTGCTGAAACAGAACGTTACGGCCACTATTCAGTAGCCGGTGAGTCGGTATGGGAGCATCCCTTCCTGTGGGGTTCAAAACGCACCGGTCCTGACCTGGCGCGTGTTGGTGGCCGCTACAGTGACGAATGGCACCGTGTTCACCTGATTAATCCCCGCAACGTGGTACCGGAGTCTAACATGCCCGGTTTCCCGTGGCTGGCAGAGAATACGCTCAGCGGTGAAGATACCGCGAAGAAAATGGAAGTGTTCCGCGGCTTTGGTGTGCCTTACACCGATGATGATATCGCCGGTGCACAGGCGGCAGTAAAGGGTAAAACAGAAATGCAGGCCCTGATTGCTTACCTTCAATCCCTCGGCACATATCTGAACTGATATGGATCAGGGAATAGCGGGCAGCATTTTTACTGTCGTAGTGTTTGTTTGCTTCATTGGTGTGGTCTGGTGGGCGTTCAGCGGTCGCAATAAAAAGCGGTTCGATGAAGCGGCTAACCTGCCCTTTGCCGACGAAGTGAAAGAGAAATCTCAAAAGAATAAGCAGGAGTCTTGAACTCATGAGCACGTTTTGGACAATTTGGATCTCAGTGATCACACTGGGTACCATTATCGGCTGCTTCATCCTGTTACGCTGGGCACTGGCTAATAAAACCGGTGTAGCAGAAGGTGAAGGCATGGGGCACGTCTTCGATGGTATCGAAGAAATTAATAACCAGTTACCCCGCTGGTGGACTATTTTATTTTACGTTTGTATCGTCTGGGGCTTTGTGTATCTCGCTTTGTTCCCGGGGTTAGGTGCATGGCAGGGTTTCCTTGGCTGGAAAAGTTCGAACCAGAACATCCAGTCACTGGAAGAATCTGCTCAGGCCCGTGCTGATGCGAAAGAGAACGGATTACTGGTTAAATACGACCGCGAGCTGGATCAGGCTGCGGAATTGTATGACCCGATTTTCGAAAAATACGCGGCAGTACCGGTTGAAGAACTGGCCAATGATCCTGAAGCAGTAAAAGTAGGACAGCGTCTGTTTTTACAAAACTGTTCACAGTGTCACGGTTCTGATGCAAGAGGCGCCAATGTGGGCTTCCCTAACCTCACCGACGACGACTGGCTTTACGGAGGCAGTGGCGCAAAAATTGTTGAAACCCTTACACTGGGTCGTCAGGCCGCTATGCCTGCATGGATTGCTTCCATGGGTGAGCAAGGTATCAAAGAGACGGTTGCCTATGTACTCAGTTTGAGTGGCCGGGAACAGGAGCCTGAAATGACTGCGCTGATTGATGACGGAAAAGCCCGCTTTATGGTGTGTGCTGCCTGTCACGGCATGGACGGTAAAGGTAACCAGTTACTCGGTGCGCCGAATCTGACGGACAATATCTGGCTGTACGGTTCTTCTGAACAATCGGTCACTGAAACGCTGACTTACGGCCGTAATGGCGTGATGCCTTCATTCAAGAAAACCCTTGGTGATGACAAAATTCACGTTGTCGCCGCCTACGTGTACAGCCTGTCTAACTGACCCTGGTTAATTACACTGCTGTCATTCAAAAAGCCCTGTTTTCAGGGCTTTTTTGTGTGAAAATACAAACAGAACTTGATGGAAATCATCATAGTAAGTTTTATTTCCTGTAATCTTGCACCTTCAGATGTGCGCAGTTAAATAAGTGGTGATATGCAGACGCCCTGGTATAAACAATTCTGGCCCTGGTTCCTGATCACGGTACCTGTGCTGACAGTCATTATGAGCGGTTTTCTCATCCATTTTGCCACTTCCGGTGAAGACAGTCTGGTCATTGACGACTATTACAAAGAAGGAAAAGCCATCAATGTGCGTCTGGACAAAGTCGAACGGGCGAAAAAGCTGAATATCACCACCGATCTCACCATTGAAGGAAGCCGCGTCGCGCTGAAGTTTCATTCCGGTATTCCCCAATCCGGTGCCGCACTGAAACTGACCTTTTTCCACGTAACCCTGGAATCACTGGATACCGAATTATTACTTACCCGTGATGCCGGTGGCGTGTACCGCGGCACAACGGATACCGTTTTGTCGGGTAAATGGCGCGTTTCACTCACACCGCTGGATGAAGAATGGAAAATCCAGAATACACTCCAATTACCGGCCTCCGGTATCATTAAGTTTAACCCGTGAGCGACGACTCTTCTTGTTACCACTGTGGCGAGCCTAATATACCCGGTAAGCCGTATACTGCATTTGTACTCGGGCAGGAACGTCATTTTTGCTGTCCGGGCTGTCAGGCCGTGGCTCAGGCCATCACCGGGAACGGACTGGAAGACTATTACCGCTTCCGCACTGAACCGGCCTCTAAAGGTGATGCAGCATTAAGCGAAACACTGGATAAACTGTCTGTCTATGACGAGCCTGCCTTACAGGAAGAGTTCGTCGTTGATAACGGTAATAACAAGCATATTGAGCTAACTCTTGAAGGCATAACCTGTGCGGCCTGCGGCTGGCTGATTGAAAAGCAATTGTCGCGTATCACCGGTGTCAGCCAGATTGCGGTGAATGTAGCACAGCGACGCGCAGTGGTTATATGGCAACCTGAGGCAGTATCGCTCAGCAGCATCATGGCTACGCTACGGCGTATTGGTTACCCGGCGCTGCCGTTTCAACCGGACCAGCATGAAGCTTCATACAAAGCGGAAGATAAGCGCTTTTTGAAAAAACTCGGCCTCGCAGGTCTGATGACCATGCAGGTAATGATGCTGGCGGCGGCCCTGTATTTTGATTTATTCGATGCAATGGATGCACAGACACGGTCTTATTTTCACTGGATAGCGTTGGTTCTGACCACACCGGTGGTGCTGTATTCCGGCAGTACGTTTTACGTTGGCGCGCTTAAGGCTTTGTCGGCCCGGACCGTGAATATGGATGTACCGGTGAGTATTGCAGTGTTGGGTACCTGGCTGTCCGGTCTGTTTGCAACGGTTACCGGTCGCGGCGAAGTGTATTTTGAATCAGTTTGCATGTTTATTTTCCTGCTTTTACTGAGTCGTTTTCTGGAACACCGGAGCAGGCACCGCGCCGCGCAGATCTCAGCGAATATGTTGCAGTATATTCCGGTAACCGCTAATCAGGTGGCTGCGGATAACACCGTAACACAGGTACTGGCGAAATCGCTCAAAACCGGCGATGTTGTTGTGGTCAAAGCCGGAGAGACCATTCCCGTAGACGGTATTGTGACTGACGGTGCCAGTGAAACCGATGAATCGATGCTTACCGGCGAGTTTAATCCGGTGCGTAAACAAACCGGCGATACGGTGTTCGGGGGTACGGTAAACCGTACCGGCGTAATAACGGTAACGGTAACCAGGGCGTTAAAATTTGCGCTGGTAAATCAGATCATCCGTCTGCAATCCACCGCTATGGCTGCGAAGCCCCGGGTCGCTCTTATGGCTGACCGCTTTTCCAGTTATTTTGTCGCCGTAGTACTGATTACGGCTGCATCTTCATGGGCTTACTGGCACTGGCAGGGTAATGATAATGCCTTTTGGATCAGCATCGCGGTACTGGTAGCAACCTGCCCCTGTGCGCTGGGGCTGGCTACGCCATCTGCCCTCACCTGCGCAATGGCAAACCTTAACCGGCATGGCATTTTATTGAAAAGAGCCGATGCACTGGAGCAAATCAACCACGTAGATACCCTGGTGCTGGATAAAACCGGAACGCTGACCGAAGGAAAGTTTGCTCAGATAAACAGCTGGTTTGCTGAACCGGCACGGGAAAATGAAATCCGTGCTTTGATGGGAGCAATAGAGTCCCGTTCAGAACATCCGGTTGCCGCTGCCTTTGTTTCTGATAACAATCAGGGATTAATTCTGAGCCAAGTTGACGTTGTGGCCGGAATGGGCATCAGCGCGCAATGCAATGGCCGCAGTTATAAAGCCGGTTCGGCTTCTTTCACCGGTGTTGATGCCGGCCTGTCGCCCTTTCCCGCTAACGTGTTTCTTACCGAAAACGGTGTGCCCGTTGCCGCCTTTCGTGTAGCAGATAAAATTAAAGCGGATGCCGCAGACAGCCTGAGCAAATTGGCGCAACTGGAGCGGATAATTCTGAGTGGCGATATTCAGCAAAATGTTGACGACATTGCAGCGAATTTACCTGTAGACAAAGCCACAGGCGGGAACAGCCCTGAAGATAAATTAAACGCCGTGACAGCCCTTCAGCGGCAGGGCCGTCATGTCATGATGCTGGGGGATGGTATTAACGACGCGCCGGTGATGGCAGCGGCTGATGTTGGCATTGCAGTGGGTAATGCCACGGATATCGCAAAAAGTGCCGCGGATGTGATTTTATTAAATGATAAGCTGGCTGTACTCGGACACCTTACTCTGATGGCCAGAAGAGTAAAAGCGACAGTCAGGCAGAATATGGGATGGGCCGTAGGCTACAATCTGGTTATCCTGCCGTTTGCAGTGTCCGGCATCCTGACGCCGTGGATGGCGGTGATTGGTATGAGTCTGAGTAGTATTCTGGTAGTAACAAATTCGACGAGACTGTTAAAGTAACGCTATGAGTATAATTTACGTCCTTATTCCCCTTGCTGTGATCATTGTGGCCATTGCCATCGGCGTATTTTTTTGGGCAGTAAAATCTAACCAGTTTGAAGACCTGGATCGCCAGGGCTACAGTATTCTTTTCGATGATGATTTATCTCCTGAAGAAAAAAAGCTGGCCGAAGAACGAAAAAAACTCAATGAGTGATCTGTCGTTTTTTTCTGCCTTGCTGGTCGGGCTGGGCGGAGGCGTTCATTGTGTGGGAATGTGCGGCGGCGTATCGCTGGCACTGTCTGCCGCCACGCCGGCAGACTCATCGCCTTTACCCTATGCGCTTAGCTACAACTTTGGTCGTATATTCAGCTACATACTTGCCGGCGCTGTTACCGGCGGCATCGGGCAGATAGCAAAAGAAGCTGTACCGGTGACCGGCCCTGTACTCGCCGTCATCAGTGGCATTATGCTGATTGCCATGGCCTGCTATCTGGGTAACTGGTGGCGTGGCCTGACCGCTGTTGAAGCCCTCGGCAGTAAACTCTGGCAGAGAATTCAGCCGCTGTCGAAACGGTTTTTACCTTTCAGGTCTCCTACCAGCGCCTTTCCCTATGGTATGATTTGGGGATGGTTGCCCTGTGGACTGGTTTATTCCACCCTGACATGGGCACTGGCTTCAGGGACGGCAATATCCGGTGCTGTAATCATGGCCGGTTTTGGTTTAGGAACGCTACCGGCGTTGCTGGCTGTCCGGGCTGGTGCAGACTGGCTTTCCTCAGGTTTCAGACAACCCGTAGTTCGTCAAATCATTGCTTTGAGTTTGCTGTTGTACGCATTATTGCTGTTGTGGCGGGCTTTAAGTACTATACATTAGAATTATCGCAAACAGCGGAAAGTGAGCATGCAAAAACGTTCGGATTTTTCTATACACTGCCAGAATTGCAGTTTCAGTCATTTGTGTCTGCCCGTGGCCCTCAATAAAACTGAGATTGAGTCACTGGATGACATTATTGAACGCAAAAAGCCTTTGCATAAACACGACACCCTGGTAGAAGCCGGCGATAAATTTACCTCTCTGTACGCTGTGCGAGCAGGTTCATTTAAATCTTTTGTCACCGATAAAGAAGGTGAAGAGCAAATTATCAGTTTCCACTTCCCGGGCGATATTATCGGTTTTGACGGTTTACGTGACGACACACACCAAAGCTATACGCAAGCGCTGGAAACTGCCATGGTGTGTGAACTTCCCTATTCCACCCTTGAAAAAATGTCTGAGCAATTCCCGAAATTGCGCCATCAGATCATGCGTTTTATGAGTGCTGAAATTAAGCAGGATCACGAAATGATGATGCTGCTGAATAAACGGACGGCAGAAGAACGTCTGATTTATTTTATCGCCCATCTGTCCGGTCGCTTCGAAGAACGGGGTTTTTCTCACCGTCAGTTCAATCTGAGTATGACCCGCAACGAAATCGGTAATTATCTCGGATTAACGGTAGAAACGATCAGCCGCTTGCTGACCCGCTTCCAGAAAGAAGGCATTATCAAAGTAGACGGGAAGCTCATTACTGTTCTGGATTTTGCGGCTATGGATAAAAAGCTGCACTCTATGGACATTCCTACTCTTTGCGTGGATTAATATCCCGTTGAAATATTGATCTGAAACAAGGTCTCTCCTGCTGTAAGTCTTATACTAAAGATGAAGGCAGTATTTATTGTCTGCATCAATAAGGAGAGACGCCATGATCACTTGCAAACGTATTCTCGCCGTCGTTCAGGCCGACAACCCTGAACAACCTGCCCTTTCAAGAGCCATCGAAATTGCCCGTAAAACCGGTGCAGAAGTACACGCACTGCTTGTTGTATACGACTTTTCTTATGACATGACAACTATGCTCACCCGCAGTGAGCGTGAAGCCATGCGTGATGCAGTAACCAAAGACCGCATTGTCTGGGCAGAAAAAAACCTGACCCGCTACGATGATTATGATGTAAAGGTTGCTGTTGAGTGGAGTGATAAACGTTACGAAGCCATTACCCGCTACACCATTAACCGTCAGGTTGACCTGGTCGTTAAAGCTACCCGCAAACACGATGATTTTGCATCAGTGCTCTTTACACCAACAGACTGGCACTTACTGAGAAAATGTCCGGCTCCGGTTTTACTTGTCAAAGCCCATGCCTGGCCTGAACACGGTAATATTGTTGCAGCAGTCAATGTGGGTACAGAAGACAAAGAACATGCACAACTGAATGACAAGTTGACCGGTATCGCAAAGGATTATGCAGAGTTACTGAGCGGTCAGGTACATCTGGTTAATGCCTATCCTTCTGCCCCACTGAATATCGCCATTGAGATCCCCGATTTCAATCCTGAGACGTATCATAACGCTGTGCGCAATCATCATGTTCAGGAAATGGAAAACCACAGCGCTAAATTTGGGATCGGCGTAGCAAATTGCCATGTTGTCGAGGGATTACCCGATATAGCCATCCCGAAAGTGACTGAACAGCTGGATGCAGAACTCGTCGTCATCGGTACCGTGGGACGTACAGGCATATCAGCCGCCTTTTTGGGCAATACTGCAGAGCATGTTATTGATAACCTGAATTGCGATGTACTGGCGGTTAAACCTGACGGATTTACGTCTCCGGTTAAGTAAATGCGCGATAACGGAATGCTGCTTGTGTAGCAGCATTCCGTCTGCTTTTGTATAATGGTACTTTTATTTTTCCAGCCAATTCTGAAGTGCCATGAATCAAGTAACATCTACGCCATCTGACAACGCCAGTCACAGTGCGCAAAGTAAACAAAAATACAACTTTAACAAGTTGCAGAAAAGACTGCGCAGACATGTTGGCAAAGCCATCGAAGACTTCAATATGATTGAAGACGGCGACAAGGTCATGGTGTGCTTATCCGGCGGAAAAGACAGCTATACCTTGCTGGATATCCTGCTATTTTTACGTAAAATTGCACCGGTCAATTTCGATATCGTCGCGGTTAACCTCGATCAGAAGCAGCCAGGCTTTCCAGAGCATGTGTTGCCTGAATACCTGAATTCTCAGGGTATTGACTACAAAATTGTGGAAGAAGATACCTATTCCATCGTTAAAGATAAAATCCCTGAAGGGAAAACCACCTGTTCACTGTGTTCCAGATTAAGACGCGGGATCCTGTACCGTACGGCAAAGGAACTCGGCGCAACCAAAATAGCCCTCGGTCATCATCGTGATGATATGCTGGAAACATTGTTTCTGAACATGTTCCATGGCGGAAAACTAAAAGCTATGCCGCCCAAACTGGTAAGTGACAACGGTGAACACATTGTTATTCGCCCGCTGGCTTATTGCAGTGAGAAAGACATTCAGAAATACGCTGACGCCACTGAGTTCCCGATCATCCCCTGTAATCTTTGCGGTTCTCAGGAGAATCTGCAAAGACAGAATATTAAAATGATGCTGCAGGACTGGAATAAGCGTTTTCCGGGTCGCATTGAGTCTATGTTCCGTGCAATTCAGAACGTTGCCCCATCACACCTCGCTGATGGCAATTTGTATGATTTTAAAGGGATCAAGGCCACAGGCGCACCGGTAGAAGACGGTGATACAGCCTTCGACAAGCCGGATTTTACCAGTGCGGTCAGTGATGATGCACAATCCCCTGTTCAAATTGTTAATCTGACGGAATAAACCATGAAAATCGGACTCGCACTCGGTGCCGGCGCTGCAAGGGGCTGGACACATATTGGCATCATTGAAGCACTTGAACGGCTGGGCGTTAAGATAGATGTGGTTGCGGGTTGCTCGATAGGTGCTTATGTGGGCGCAGCCTATGCAAGTGGTAAGCTTGAGCACCTCAAAGAGTGGGCTTGCTCGTTAACAGAATGGCAAATCCTGTCTTTAATGGGTGTTGGCATCCGCAAAGGTGGCATTGCCAGCGGACAAAAAGTGTTTACCAAACTGGCGGAAGAATTTTGCGCCCCGTCTTTTGAAGAGATGAATAAACCCTTTGCTGTGGTTGCCACGGATTTATACTCCGGCCGCGAAGTCATGTTCAACCAGGGGCCCGTTGATAATTGTATTCAGGCATCCTGCGCAATTCCTGCCTTGTTCAGTCCGGTTGAATATAATGGCCGGTGGCTGGTGGATGGTGCTGTCGTCAATCCTGTACCTGTAAACCTTTGCCGTCAACTGGGCGCAGATTTTGTGATTGCGGTGAATCTCAACGCTGATTTCAAGCCTCAGCGCCTGGAAAGACCAGCCGCAGAACATGAAAAAATCCAGAAAAAAACCGATGACTTTTTCTCTAAAGGTTCAAATATTGTCAGGCAGTGGTTTTCACCGGAATCCAGGTCAGATAAACCGGAACCGCCGGGGATCCTGAGTGTCATGAGCAGTTCTCTTGAAATACTGCAAGCCCGCGTGACCCGCTCCAGACTGGCCGGAGATCCGCCTGACGTACTGATAGAGCCTCATCTTTCAGATGTAGGACTGATGGAGTTTCACCGTGCTGGTGAATTATGTCTGGAAGGGGAAAAAACAGTAAACCGGCTGGCGGAAGAAATTAAATATCAGTTAGTCATTGAAGATAATATCGAAGAAAATACGACAATCGGCACCGCTTCATAGGAAGCGGTTCCTTTACTTTTTCTGCTTACCGGCTCAGCGCACGGCTTTTGCCGTTATCCTCATCGGCACATCCGGCAAAGTCAGGCCTTTACTTTGTTCTATCCAGTCAGCAGGTAACGTCACGATGCCCATATTGATAGAAGGCGCATCTTTAAGAGGCATACTGATGTTATCATCGGCAAACTGTATATTCAGCCCGTCGACAGTAGGCATCATGAATGACAAAAAGCTGCCCATAGCATTGAAGAATGATTTGTATTGCCCGAGCAGAAATACCAGTTCTTCTTTCGTGTAGGTTTTGGAAAGATAAGCCGGCTTTGTCTCGAGCTGAACGGACATATCACACAGGTTCGCCGCTTCCGCCAAATCAATTTCAACCACTGCTTCTGCCATTTTCAGGATCTTGTCATCAGGGACGGTGAACCGGTTTTCCGGCGAAACAGTGAGTGGCATCACCTGTTTTTCTGTGATGATTTTCGCATCGTTAATACCACACAGATACCCTTCCCCTACACGTACAAAACCAAATGCAAACTGCAGAGCTTGAGTATCTTCACCATCGAGCTTTTTAACATGACTATAGAAACGGCTGTACTCAACCTGAATGGTTTCAGCCGACACCTGAAACATGTTCAGACAAAGAAAGCTTGCTGCCAGTAAAGCCTTTTTCACTACATATAATCCTTGTTATAACGGATCATCGCCTGTAATTCCTCAACATAAGCTACCCCGCGTTCCGAGTAATTCATCAGTCCTTCAGCCAGCGCAACGCCGGTAACAGGAAGCTGATTGCTGCGCAGTGTATTTCGAATATCGCGCAGTTCTTTGTAGGCATAGTGGCGGTTTATGTTTCGCATATAGGTATAAGTGGCTTTCGACAGATTCGGGAACCTGGCCACTTCATGATCGAGTCCGTCACTTCGCCGTGACGGGACAAAACCGCATCCTTTTCTGAAACACCATAGTCCGAAGAAGTTATATCCTTCAGTTGCAAAGCGGCTGGTTCCCCATGCAGATTCATTTGCTGCCTGAGCAAGAACCAGTGATACCGGTAAAATATCTACACGGCGCATCAGTACCTGAAGTTGATCTGTTAAATCTGCGCCTTCGTCCACTTTGTACTCATTGACCAGCCACGCTATGCGGTTGGTGTCGTCTTCACTTAACGTTTCACCTAACGATAACTGTCGCTGCAATGTTTGAATATAATGACGCAGAGACAGGAGATATTCGTTTTGTTTCTCGACTTCAGGCTTGAGATACGAGAAGAAAGCTTCCTTTTTCTCCTGCACATTTTCAATCTCTTTGAAGTCCGGTACCGGCTTTCTTGCCTGTTCTGTCACCGGAATATCCAGAATATCCGGCTCCCTTGAGGACATGATCCAGGCATTGATAACAATTACCAGTAATACGGCAACTGTGATCAGTACAATTTTCATCGTTTCTCTTTTATGCATCGAACGTCGACTCCTGTCCCGCTGATTCGTTAACCTGATGATTTTCCGCAGTATCAAACAGTGTGGTATACAGCATACCAGTCACCACAAAATATAGCGGCATAATCACTAAAAAGGCTAACCCGAATGTAAAAATACTTAACAGGAACAGTACGAGAAAAATAACAAAAAGAACAATAAACGATAGTATAAATTGATTCACTGCTTTGCAGGATGTGATGATGGCCTGCAATACCCCCAGCTTCTTATCTGCAATCAGAGGTAAGGTAAAGGTGGTGGCTACGAAGAGGTATAAACCGGGCAGGATGAGCACAGTCAGCCCTATTTGTACCAGAATTGTAACCAGCAGTTGTGCCAGAGCCAGCGGTAAAACCCAGGACAAATAACGAAATACATCACTGGTTTTAATTCTGTTACCCCTGGCGATATTAACTCCCATCAGTGACAACCCGGCTGACAACGGCGCAACAATCAGGATCATCGCGATATCAAGAATACCCTGTTGTTCAGCGGGCATTGCAGTAAGTTGCTCTATGGGATAAATACCGGAGATCACCATGGCAAACGCAAACACGACCAGTATGATAAGCGCGCACGCCTGAAAAATCGGCCAGAAGTTACTTTTCAGCAGGTTTACTGATGTGGAGGCCAGTTTTCTGAAATCAAATAACCCTTTGCCGTTCAACAGGTTAAAACGGTCATTGTACAAGGCTTTTTTGTTGTCAGGTTGCATATCAGGCACTCAGATACTTCTTTAATTCAATAAGTTGTGGCGATTATACCCCAATGGGCCAGATTGCCTACTACGCTAAGACTAACTTCACAGCCAGCCCGATGAGTAAAACGCCCATGGCCCGGTCGAGCCAGTAGCCTTTTGACCGGATAGCACCTGCAACACGACTGGTGCTGAGCAAATAGGAAAGCAGACAAAACCACGCCCCCGTCGCGAACGACAGATAAAGCCCGTACATTAACCGGATATCTGAAGGCGTTTGTGAGTCAATGATGACAGTGAACAGTGACAGGAAAAATAAAGTGGCCTTAGGGTTAAGGCCATTGGTAAGAAATCCCTGAATGAACGCTTTTTTAGCACTGATAGCCGGCTGTTTAGCGGCGATTTCAGCACCTGCTTCATTGTTTGCCTGTGCAGGGCCGCTTCTCAACGCTCCCGAAGCGAGATATAACAGGTAGGCAGCTGCAATATAGGTAAACGCAGTATAAAGCCAGGGTGTGGTTTTAAGTAGTACGCTAATTCCGACGAGTGAATAAGCCACATGGACCAGAATTGCCAGGCCAATACCCACACTGGTGAACATGGCTGTCCTGCGACCATAAGCAACACTGTTACGCACTACTACAGCAAAATCAGGCCCCGGGCTGGCTACTGCCAGAAGGTGTACCAGAGCGATAGTAATAAATTCATCGAGATACGGCGACATTTACAACGTGGCGGTCAATGATAACTCTTCAAGCAGACTGTCGACAAAGTTAGGAACAACTTTAGACGCCGGGCCGTGGTATGACTCATCGAACATGTCGCAGCGATCACTGGGTTGAAGATTCAGCTCCACAGTTCTGGCTCCGCTGTCCTTCGCAACCTGCACAAAGCCGGCTGCCGGATAAACCTGACCTGATGTCCCCACTGAGATAAACAAATCCGCTTTAGTCAAAGCCAGGATTATATCGTCCATTTGCAGCGGCATCTCACCAAACCACACAATGTCAGGACGAAGACCTGCAGAAGGTGTGCAACACGGGCAAGGGGTTTGATCATCAAAAGACTCATCCCATGAGTGAGACTGGCCGGAACCAGTACAACGGGCTGAGAGTAACTTTCCGTGCATGTGAATCATGCGCTGACTGCCGGCTCGTTCGTGAAGGTCGTCCACGTTCTGGGTTACAAGCAGAAAGTCTTTACCAAGCTGCTTTTCAAGTCTGGCCAGTGCACTGTGTGCAGCATTAGGTAACACACCGGGTTCCTGTAATTGTGCCCGCCGTGCATTATAAAAGCGGTAAACCAGTTCAGGATTTGTGGCAAACGCCTCAGGTGTCGCAACATCCTCAACTTTATGGTTTTCCCATAAGCCATTGCTGTCGCGGAATGTCTTCAAGCCGGATTCCGCTGAAATACCTGCCCCGGTTAACACGACGACACGTGGTTTATTGCTCATCATTTAACCTCCACAGGAAAGTGTGAATTAGCTCCCCACTCTGCCCATGCGCCATCATAAACGGATACGTCTGTGGCACCACATAACAGAGCGGCCATGCCGGTAATACATGCTGTAACACCGGAGCCACAACTGCAGATGATTGGTTTATCAAGGTCTATCCCTTTGTCTGCAAAAATCTGTTTGAGTGCTTCCGGTGATTTAAAACATCCGTTGTCTAAGACACATTGAAAAGGCAAATTAAACGCGCCGGGCATGTGACCCCGACGTAGTCCTTGTCTGGGCTCTTCTACTTCGCCATAAAAGCGGGCTTCGCTTCTGGCGTCGATAATCTGGATATCTTGTGAAAGTGCGTTGCTGACTTCTTCAGCATTAACAAACCATTTGCGGGCAGGCGAAGACGGATTGTAAAGTGCATTCCCGCTTTGCGGGACCGCTCCGGAATCAGGATAGCCCGCCGCTTGCCAGGCTGGCCAGCCGCCGTCTAATACAGCTACTTTATCATGGCCTGCTGCTTTTAGCATCCACCAAAGCCTTGGTGCCGTAAACATGCCACGATTATCATAAATCACAACATCACTATTTTCGGTAATGCCTAAGCTTCCCAGTAATACCGCCAGCGCATCAGGAGAGAGATTTGTATGCGGCAAATCTCCTGAATGGTCACTGCCTTCTTCATCAAGATTAATATCAAGGGCGCCGGGTATAATTTGTGAACCGGTAATATCAGCAGTACCGTTTACAGGATCCGACATAATGGCACGGAGTACGCAAATGGCATTTTCATCAAGAGTTTGCCGAAGTGTACCGGCTGAGATTAAGAATCGATTCATTACGTCCCTGCTTAGAACGGCTGTAAATAAAACTGCACGATTCAATCACTATACGAAGATTCATCCTAAAAATACAGCCAATTATCGTCACAAATTTGAAAATTTACGGATTTAAACTAAGGATGCTAAGAATATGAAGTCATTAAGAAATGGTGCCCGGGGCCGGACTTGAACCGGCACGCTGTTACCAGCGAGGGATTTTAAATCCCTTGTGTCTACCAATTTCACCACCCGGGCTTGGGTTGTCTTTCGACTGGTACAGGTTGGAACCTGTTATCGCTGTTGCGATGATGGAGGCGGAACCCGGAGTCGAACCGAGATCCACGGATTTGCAATCCGCTGCATAGCCATTCTGCCATTCCGCCAATTTGGAGCGGGAAACGAGATTCGAACTCGCGACCCCGACCTTGGCAAGGTCGTGCTCTACCAACTGAGCTATTCCCGCATTTTTGCTACCGTTTCAGTTCGCTGCTGCTCTCTGAAACGTGGGGTGCATTCTACCTGCACGGACAAAACTGTCAACAGCAAAAACCATCAAAATACACCTAAATACCTAATTTGCTGTCTGTTTGCCTTTTTTTTATTCGTATTGCACAACAACCAGCCAACCCTTATGGCTTATGACGTCCGGAGAGATGCTTCCAGGCCGCGCCGGTATACACAAGCATGGACCAGACTGACAAAACTGCCGCTATATAAAGCAGAATATGCCCCAGCGTTACCCAATAAATGGGGAAGCCCATAAACGTTTCCAGGCCTGATAACAATCCGATTAATGCCAGCATCTGCGCCATGGTTTTCGCTTTACCGATAAAGCTGACTTTTACCGTATCGCTGTAACCCCGCTGTGCCATCCATTCACGTAATGCAGAAATATAAATTTCGCGCACCATCAAAGCGATAGCCGGCAACGTGATCCACAAAGAACCATAGGTATGGGTAATCATGATCAATGCCGTTGCAACAATGAGCTTATCTGCCACAGGGTCAAGGAAAGCACCGAACGGTGTTGACTGTTTCAGCTTCCTTGCCAGATAACCGTCAAACCAGTCAGTTATGGCTGCGAGCCAGAATACAAATGCACCGGCTTCTTTTGCCCAGCGCCAGTCAAGAAAATACACCACCACGAATACAGGAATAAGCACAACACGAAAAAGCGTGATGATATTTGGTACCGTCCACATATTATTACTTCTCAATTTTCATCAATGACATCACACAGGTAAGCATGGTAACACGTCCCTGATTATTCACCTGCTTAAAGATGCAGATGATCGTAAATGGTTTCCGCCAGCTCAGCACTGATCCCGGGGACGTTTGCAATCTCGTCTTTGCTGGCTTTTTTCAAACCCTGCAAACCGCCCATGTATTTAAGCAGGCTTTGTCTGCGCCTTGCTCCGATACCGGGAATCGATTCAAGACTGGAGGTCGTTTTAACTTTTTGCCGGCGGTTTCTGTGCCCGGTAATGGCAAACCGGTGAGACTCATCCCTGATATGCTGTATAAGATGCAGCGCAGGTGAGTGACTTTCCATAGGAATGGTTTCATGAGAACCGGCCAGGATAAGCGTCTCCAGTCCGGGTTTCCGGGTCGTGCCTTTCGCCACACCGATAAGCATGGGCTTTTTATCTTCCGGCCAGTCTTCAAAAAATGACTCAGCCTGTGCCAGTTGCCCTTTACCGCCATCAATAAAAAGGATGTCAGGAATTTTACTGACTTCTTTAACGTTCTTATAGCGGCGTCTCAGCGCCTGAGCCATCGCGGCGTAGTCGTCACCCGGCGTTATACCTTCGATATTGTACCGGCGATAGTCGCTTTTATGGGGCCCTTCACGGTTAAACACCACACAGGACGCCACGGTTTGCTGACCGGATGTATGACTGATGTCGAAACATTCCATACGCTGTACCGGCGTATCAAGTTCAAGAATATCTTCCAGATCGAGGTATCTGGCATGCACAGACTTCTGCTGACTGTACTGGGCATCCAGTGCGTTTTCTGCATTGGTTTGAGCCAGCTTCAGATACCGGCGCTTTTCTTCCCGTGCACCTTTAAATATCTTAACTTTGCGTTTTGCTTCTTCGCATAACACATCAAGAATACTGTCTTCTTCGGTTAATGCGCGTGGCAACACAATTTGTTTCGGAATAATTTTATTGCCTGAAAGATAAAACTGCAGAAAGAAGGACTCAAAGATTTCATCTTCACTGGCAGATGCAGGCACTTTAGGGAAATAGGCTTTCGAGCCCAGCAACTGACTGTCGCGGATAAACATAACCTGAATGCACGCCATATTCCCCCGCACTGCGAAGCCGAAAACATCCATTTCATCCTGTGTACCGGACACCCATTGCTGTTCCTGCACTTTACGCAGTACATTTATCTGGTCACGGTAACGTGCAGCAGCTTCGAAATTCAGTTGCTCACTGGCCTTTTCCATTTTATCAACCAACGTGCCGATGACCTGCTGATTTTTCCCGTTCAGAAATAAGCGCGCAAGCTGGACCTGCTCCTGATATTCCTCATCACTGACATAGCCTTCCACACAAGGGGCGCTGCAACGCTTCATTTGATATTGCAGGCAGGGACGGCTGCGGGCACGGTAATAACTGTCTTCGCACTGTCTTACCGGGAAAATCTTTTGCATGGTACGCAGGCTTTCGCGTACAGCCCATGCACTGGGATAAGGGCCGAAATATTCACCTTTCTTTTTTTGCGGGCCCCGGTGAAAAGACAACCTGGGATGCTCGTGGGCAGAGAGGAAAATAAACGGGTAAGACTTATCATCCCGCATGACCACGTTATAACGGGGTTTGTACTTCTTAATGAAGTTATTTTCCAGCAGAAACGCTTCGGTTTCACTGTTCACCACAGTGACGTCCATTGAGGCAATGTTTGCCACCAGAGAACGGGTTTTAGCGTTATCTACGTTTATGCGGAAATAACTGGATACGCGGTTTTTAAGGTTCTTTGCTTTACCGACATAAATCACATCGCCCTGCTCGTTGTACATCCGGTAGACACCGGGCTGACTGGTCAGGTTTTTAAGAAACGCGTTGTGATCAAATGCCGGCATTGAAATTAAAGCAAATTAGAATCGATGAGTTTGTGTCGTAGCGCCAGGTGAGTCAGTTCCACATCAGTGGATACCCCCAGCTTTTCAAACATCCGGTAGCGGTAACTGTTAACAGTTTTTGGGTTAATACAAAGTTCGCTGGCGATTTCAGGTACCTTCTGACCTTTGGTCAGACGCATAGCAATATTCAGCTCACGGGTAGAAAGCGAATCGAAAGGATTGTCGCTTTCCGGAGTAATACGCCGCATAGCAATACTTTCAGCGATGTCCGCAGGCAGATACTTCTGACCGGAATGTACCTTGTAGATAGCCCGGATCATCTCTTCCGGATCAGCGTCTTTGGTTAAAAATCCGAATGCACCAAGTTGCATAACCTGCGTGGGAATGGGGTGTTCTGTATGCATAGACAAACAAATCACCCGCGTATTCTCAGACATTCGTACAATTTTTTTAGTGGCTTCCAGTCCGCCCATGCCGGGCATATTGACGTCCATCAGGACAATGTCGGGCGCATCAGTTCTGCAATGTTTAACAGCGTCTTCCCCGTTTTTCGACTCGGCTACGACTTTGAAGTCGGATACATCGTCCAGAATACGTCGAATCCCTGTTCTGACCAGTTCATGGTCATCTGCCAGGATAATCTTAATCACGTTTTTTGCTCACTGAATCATCGTTATTATTGATTTGATTAGCGGTCTGTTTACCACCACGGGCATAATAACATGATATCTGCGGCTGTGAACATGCTGCCGTCAGAAAGGCGATCAAAGCTGTGGTAAATCAAACCACAATGCTTCTGTGTCAGTCCCGGCAGTGAGTTTAAGCATGTCATCCTGATAGACGCCGATGCCGTCACCGGCTAAAAATTCATCACCTTCCAGTGTCAGGTCACCTTTAATCAGATGCAGATAGCCAAGCCGGCTGCCTGTTGACAATGTAATGCCCTCACCTTCTTTTAATATTAAGCGGTGTAACGACATGTCCTGATGTACCTTTACTGTACCGTCAGCACCGTCCGGTGTCACCAGAGCTGTGAGCGCCCCTACCTGAGCGATGGTTTTCTGTTCATAACCCGGCGCGATACCTGTTTCTGCAGGCAGCACCCAAATTTGTAAAAAGTGTACCGGGTCAGTTTGCGACGTATTGTATTCGGAATGCCGTATCCCTGTACCTGCAGACATGCGTTGAATGTCTCCGGCCGGAATCGTATCACTGTTCCCTGTGCTGTCTTTATGTGCCAGCGCACCACGGGTTACATAAGAAATAATTTCCATATCGCGGTGACCATGCGTATCGAAACCACGTCCCGGCGCGACGTTATCGTCATTTATGACTCTGAGTACCGAAATTCCCATGTGCTCAGCATCATAGTAACGGCCAAAGGAAAAGGTATGTTTTGATTGCAGCCAGCCAAAATCAGCTTTGCCTCTGGCATCTGCTCTGCGAATGTAACGCATACTAATACTCCGGAAAAATTGGACAGGCCTAGTGTAGTCCTGTTAACCGGGATTAATACTCCATTATCTACAACGAAATGTTCTATTTATTAGAACTAATAGTGAGCAGCAATTCGCCAACATGCTTTATCACCTCGCTTGAGGTGGCAAAATTAAGCCGGACAAAACCGGGAGAACGAAAGTCGGCTCCGTCATTGGCAGCAATGCCGGTACATTTGAACAGGTAGTCAGCGGCAACGCCCGGAGCAACATGATTCAGATAATCGCGAAGATCCAGCCAGAGAAAAAAGGTCGACTGAGGTATACAGGCGAGTAACGATGAGTTGTGCAGTAGTCCGGTGAGAAGAGCACGGTTTTCACTGATCTTTTCCCCCATAGTCTGCAGCCATAAATCGTTAAGCTCGTCGTATGCCAGAATTAATGCCTGTCTTGCCAGTGCGCCTGCAAACAAGTGGGAACGCGTGATCGCTGCGCGGACTGCATCCCGCCATTGCTGATTAAAAATGATGGCGTAGGCTGCCGCCGGAACATGGGTGAGATTGTAAGATTTAGATGGCGATTGCAGCACAATGATATTGCTTTGATATGCTTCCCCGATACTGACCAGAGAAACAAATTCGTTTCCCTCAGCAATAAAACCGCGGTGAACTTCGTCACAAATTAACGGAATGTTTCTCCGAGTACACCACTCAGCCAGCGCCTCCAGTTCGTCCCGTTGCCAGAGCCGGCCGGTTGGATTATGAGGATTACAGAGCAATACCGCAGATAAGTCATCCGGCAGTGACGATAAATCTATGTGAACATTGCCATCGCTGATATCCAACGTCAGCGGGCAAACTTTGCGTCGTGTTTTTTCTGTCACGGCGAAAAACGGCCCGTAAGAAGGTATGAATATCCCCACCTTATCGCCGGGCCGCGTCAGACTTTCCAGGGCAATGCCCATTGCAGCGATAATACTGCAGCAATCTACAATGGAAGATTCATCTATATATTCCCCTCTCCGCCAATGCCACTGACTGACAGCGGCAGTAACAGCCAGTTGCTGATAACCAAAATGAGAAGACAGGAAGCGGGAAAGACCATGATTGACCATTTCCGGTGGCGGAAAATCCGTATCCGCCACCCACATGGGAAATACCGGTTTTTCGGATGCGCCATAACGGTTTGTCACATCATCAAATTTAAGTGAACCACTGTTAAAACGCTGCTGAAATTCCTGCACTATTTTATCCGTTCAAAGACATTAAATTCAGATAGTGAATGCTGGAATTTTCTCTTCGTTTCTCTTATCACAAAGGGAATATCCTGTGGGGCAGCCACACGACGGAAATCATCACCTAAGGCTTGCTCCAGTGCCATCGTCGACGTGAGTGTTTCACCATTCGCGTCTTTATAGCCACCGAGCCAGTTTTCTCTGGCAGTATATTCTTCTAACCAGGTAAACGGCGATGCAATGATCAGCAATCCTCCCGGATTTAACCGTTCACGAATGCTTTCGAGTAACCGGGCGGGTTCGTAAACACGGTCAATCAGATTGCTCATAAGGATAAGATCATAACCAGTAAACTGGGGCTTCAGGTTACAGGCATCGCCCTGGGCAAAATGCACTCTGTCTTTATTTTCGCTCAGGCCAAGATCTGCCAGTTTTGCCACTTTAAATTCGGTCAGCTCCCCTTCTTCAATCAGGTTGTAACGGATCTCACCGTGTTCCTGCATGGCAAAAGCGGTCTTAATAAAGCGTGCAGAAAAATCAATGCCGTCAACGTGATCGAAGTATTTAGCCAGCTCAAATGAAGCGCGGCCTGTTGCACAGCCCAAATCTAACGCCCTGGCTTTGGGTTTAGCACCGGTAAACTGCATGGCAAAAGCTACAGATGCGGCACCAAAATTTGGCACACCGTAATATGTACTGCCATAGTGGAATTCACTGTACTGTGATACCTGCGTGTCACTCTCGTAATCGAGATCGTTCACTTTAATTACCTCGGTAGATTCAACATAACGGAAACCCGCATGCTGGAAAAAATGACGACGGAAGGCATAACGACTGTGCGCCATGGCTTCATTTCCCGTCGAAATCCATGAACCACCTTTAAATAAATTGTGCTTATTGTCAAAAGTCGGCGTGGTGAAATCATCATACAGAGGATGCACCTTGAAACCGTCGAAGGGATAGATGGGCGTTTCTGTCCACTGCCACACATTACCCGCCACATCGTAAAAGCCCCCCATTGAGAACAGGTTCACCGGTGCTGATGATGCACCATGATGCAGACCCGTGTTCCACTCTTCGCGCCATAGTGACTCTTTCATCCCTGCGTGTTCACACAAACGCAACCACTCATCTTCTACCGGTAACTGAATATGCTTGCCACTGCGCTTTGACAGCCAGTTACAAAAGGCCTTTGCTTCATGGTAATTGACGTCCACAGGCCAGTCTTCCGGCAGCGGAATTTCTGTTGCCAGCGTGCGGTAAACATAGCTATTTCCCTGCTCCCGCCAGAAAACAGGGTGCCTGGCGCCGGTATAGGACAACCATTGTCTGCCCTCTTCCTCCCACAAACGAGGCTGAGCGTAACCACCATCTTTCACAAACGCCAGAAACTCACCGTTACTGACCAGGTACTGTGACGCAGAAAAAGATTTTACTTCTGCACTGTGCTCACCGTATTCGTTGTCCCAGCCATAGTAGTCTGCGTTAAATGGTTTACCTGCTGAGACTTTTCCGCCGGGCACGGGAAGCAAAGTATTCTCAGGGGCTTCACCGGACTCCGGATACGGTGCCCATTCTGGTTGGGGTTGTACAAATCGCAGAGGTAACTGGCGGATGAGAACAGAAGACGTTTCAAGGTGAATGCCTTCATGCTCAATGCCCATCAGAACAGGCCACATAGGGCTTTCCCAGTCTATGGGTAATGAAAAATCCATTGTCAGAATCAAGTCGCTGACCAGGCGTCTTACCTGAGCACGGTAGGCAGTGACTTCTTCAACGGCAGGCCAGTCATAGTGAGCGTCATTGAGGTCATCCCAACTCATCTCATCTACACCGATGGCAAACAAAGATTCAAAATCAGGATTGATACGGTCATTAATAAGTTTCGCCAGTACCAGTTTATTAATAAAAAAAGTGGCAGTGTGACCGTAATAAAAAATAAGCGGATGACGTAATTTTTCCGGCCGCTGATAGTAACCGTCATCTGATTTTAATAACGAGAAAAGACTTTCGTAACGGTCAAAAGACTGTTGAAAATAAGCCAAGATTTCTTTTCTTTTTTCTTCAACAGTTCCCTGTTTCAGATGTGGTGTGTGAAGAGCGTTCATGAAAACCCCGGATGGTGAATTTTTATTAGGTGTTTCTCTGTTATGGATATCTTTGTTACGAATCGAGGCCGGTACCTGACAACACTGGCGGGAGCCATCTGATCTTTTGTACAGAAAACAGTAGCAGAATTCCAGACCTTACCGTGGGAATACGGAAAGAGCACCACTGAGATCAATGAATTAAATGTAATGGAATTGTGTGACCGGAAAGTTTCAACCGTTTACACGGTGCGAAAAGTAAAAAGGCCCGCTTAAAATAAGCGGGCCTTTTTGGAATGTGGCGGAGAGAGAGGGATTCGAACCCCCGGAAGGTTTGACCCTTCGCCTGATTTCAAGTCAGGTGCATTCAGCCGGACTCTGCCATCTCTCCGAGAAGTGATGCGTATCTTAATGATATTTTTTTGCCTGTAAAGCGTTAATTTTAAAAAAGCCTTTAACCGGTTAGCTTTTAATCAACGTATTAATAAATAACAGGCAGTTGATGATTAATGCAGCACAGTGACATGTCTATTTACAGTTTGGGTTTGATAGCACTTGAAAAATGGAACCAAAACCCATACAAATGACCTAAGATAATGTTACCAGGCTTTTCTGGTGTTTATAGTCCTATTGGAGGAAACAATGGATCAACGTTCGATGTATGCAGGTGCATCTCAACAGTCAGTACTGCAAACAAATAAGGTATTGCGCAATACTTATATGTTGCTGGCTATGACACTGGCATTTAGTGCAGTGTGTGCCGGTATCGCTATGGCGGTTGGCATCTCTCCTATGATGTCGTTAGTCATGACCATCGGTGCGTTTATTACCTTATTCGTGGTTCAGCGTAAGGCTGAATCTGCATCCGGTATCTACTGGGTGTTTGCATTCACCGGTTTGATGGGTGCATCACTGGGTTATACCCTTAACTTTTATTTAGGTGTAGCTGGTCCCGGCCTTATTATGCAGGCATTAGGTGCGACAGCCCTGGTATTCTTTGCATTGTCAGGTTATGCACTTACCACTAAGAAAGATTTCTCTTTCCTTGGAGGATTCCTGCTGGTAGGTCTGGTAGTTGCTGTAGTCGCCGGTATCGCGAATATCTTCTTCATGGTACCTGCGGTATCACTGGCAATCAGTGCTGCCATCGTGTTCATCATGTCAGGTTTCATCCTGTTTGATACCAGCCGTATTGTTAACGGTGGTGAGACAAACTACATCCGTGCAACCGTTTCAATGTACCTGAACATCTATAACCTGTTCACTTCTATCCTGCACTTACTGGGTGCGTTTGGTGGTGATGATTAATTAAAAGGCTTACTGCCTGAGGAAAACACCCCGTAAGGGGTGTTTTTTTATTTCTATGTCCCGTTATTCTGTACTTGTCACATCATCACCCTACGACAACGACGGAGCCTCACGCGCTCTGGCCTTCTGCCATCAGTTAGTTGCTGACGGTCAGGAAATTGAACAGATATTTTTCTATCAGGCTGGCATTTACAATGCGCTGCCACAAATGAACCCGCCTAATGACGAAATGAATGTCTATCAGGCATGGTGTGATTTGAAATTAAAAGCACAAACTTCATTACGGGTTTGCATGACCGCGGGAGACAAGCGGGGTGTAAACGACACCGGCGAAGAAGAGGTTTTCGAACATACCGGCCTCAGTGATTTTTTCACTTCGCTTCATCAGTGTGAACACCTGGTACAATTCTGATGGCACATTTACTTATTCGTTTTACTACCGCCCCCTACTCTGTCAGTCAGGCATCCGACGGGCTGGACTTTGCCATGGCAGCAACGAACTACGGCCACGAAGTATCAATACTGTTTGAAGGTGACGGCATCTACCAGTTAACAGAGCAGGCCCCGCAACAGCAAGGGGTGAAAAATCACTTTAAAAGGCTTAAAGCGCTGCCATTCTTTGACATTGAAGACTGTTACTACGTGCAGTCCGATTATGCTACCAGAAGAATTAGAGGGCGGGATATATTAAAAACTGTTAAGGCGTTAACTGATGATGAGGTGCCGGCGCTGATTGAACGGGTTGATCATGTGGTGACGTTCTGATGATAATATTTATTACTGGCTCAAAGAGTAATGATGTGCAGCAACGTTATCTCCGGAATGCTGAAACCTTGAACATACCTGTTATTCTTCGGGGAAACGGCGTCTATCAATATAGTGAACTGCAGAGTGGTGACTTTCCGCTTTACCTACTCGCTGACGATGCTGTATGCCGCGGCGTGAACTGTGAAGAGAGTGACCTTATCTCACACAGCGACGTTATTCGTTTCACACAACAATATGGCAAGTGGATAGTACTATAATGGCCGGTAATACAAGCTTTGAATGGCAAGGCAAAAAGATAGAAACTGATAAGAACGGTTACCTGCTGGATTACACGCAGTGGGACGAGAGCATGGTGCCTGTACTGGCGGAGCAGGAAAACATTTCGCTGACAGAAGAACATTGGGAAGTGGTTCGTTTTGTCCGGAATTTTTATCTGGAATTTGAAACTAGTCCTGCGGTACGCGCACTGGTGAAAGCAATGGCGGCCGAATACGGTCCGGAAAAAGGTAACAGCCGTTATCTTCAGCGGTTATTTAAAAAAGGGCCGGCCAAACAGGCAACAAAACTGGCGGGCTTGCCTAAACCCGCCAAGTGTCTGTAATACAAAAATGGCGTCTTATGAAGACGCCATTTTAGTGTTTACCGGTGTGATTAAGCCGGTTTAATTTCAGTCACACCACCCATGTAACTTACCAGTGCTTCCGGCACTTTTACGCTGCCATCAGCCTGCTGATAATTTTCAAGAATAGCCACTAAAGTACGGCCTACAGCCAGACCTGAGCCATTCAGCGTGTGTAATAATTCAGGCTTATTCGTTTCCGGGTTACGGTAACGGGCCTGCATCCGGCGCGCCTGGAAATCAAGCATGTTAGAACATGAAGAAATTTCCCGGTAAGTATTTTGCGCCGGTAACCAGACTTCCAAATCGTACGTTTTACAGGAACCAAAACCCATATCACCGGTACACAGCAACATTTTGCGGTAAGGCAAGTTCAGCTTCTGTAAAATCACTTCCGCATGACCAGTCAGTGCTTCCAGCGCATCAAAGGAATCTTCGGGTTTAACCAGCTGAACCAGCTCAACTTTATCAAACTGATGCTGACGGATAAGACCTCGTGTATCACGACCGTAAGAACCCGCTTCACTCCGGAAGCAAGGTGTATGGGCAGTCATCTTCACCGGCAGGGATTTGGCATCAAAAATCTCGTCACGTGCCAGGTTGGTCAGCGGAACTTCAGCAGTTGGGATCAGCGATAACCCCTGACCTTCTTCGGTGGCAGGCTGAGTATGGAACAGATCTTCACCGAACTTAGGCAACTGACCGGTACCATACAGGCTGTCATGATTGACCAGATAGGGTACGTACATTTCCTGGTAACCGTGTTCTGCAGTATGCACATCCAGCATGAACTGAGCGAGTGCACGGTGCATGCGGGCAATGTGGCCGCGCATTACAACGAAACGACTACCGGTTAACTTCGTCGCAGCAGCGAAATCCAGCCCTTTATTTAAAGCTTCAGCTACATCTACGTGATCTTTTACTTCGAAATCAAATTCAGCAGGTGTGCCCCACTTACTGATTTCCACATTCTGGTTTTCGTCTTCACCCACCGGCACAGATTCGTGGGGAAGATTCGGGATCCCCTGAGTCAGTGCAGTGATTTCAGCCAGCAATGCATCAAGTTCATTTTTTGCTGTGTCAAGATCGTCGCCCAGCTGGCCAACCTCGGCCAGTAATGGCGCAATGTCCTGGCCCTGCGCTTTTGCTTTACCAATGGACTTACTACGGACATTACGTTCATTCTGTAATTCCTGCGTTTTTGTCTGCAGGGATTTGCGCTTTTCTTCCAGCGCATTAAAAGCGTCTGCATCCAGTGTAAAGCCCCGGTCGGCAAGGCGTTTAGCAGTGTTCTCAATGTCTGCCCGAAGTAACTTTGGATCTAACATGTAATTCTTTTTATCCTTTCATCATTGCTATTGCTGCCCATCCTGCCAGCAGGCACAGGCACACATTTAATAACACATTGGCTATGGCTTTCATTATCAGGCCATTTTCCAGTAATGTCAGTGTTTCGATAGAGAACGTGGAAAAGGTGGTAAAAGCCCCTAAAAGGCCGACACCTATCAGAGCACGATAGGGAGAATCCATCAGTTCATGCCGCTCTATGAATCCGTATAACAGTGCAAGGCTGAACGAGCCTAATACGTTCACCGTCAGTGTACCAAAGGGCAGCGCTTTTCCAAACCAGGAATCGATATTAGATGTGACAAAAAAGCGCAGACACGCGCCTATTGCGCCGCCTGCTGCGATATAACAGTACAAGACAATTCCTGTTGGCATGACTATCCCTTTTTATCCGTAGCCTGTTGATTCAGTGTGTCGAGAAAATCCCGTTTTGCTTTGAGTTTCTGCTCCAGTCCGCGTTCTGTGGGCTCATAGAAACGGGTACCGGCAATCTCTGGCGGCAGATAGACCTCGCCCGCTGCAAAAGCATGGGGCTCGTTATGCGCATAACGGTATTCATCGCCGTGCCCGAGCTCTTTAAGCAGTGCCGTCGGGGCGTTCCTTAAATGCACCGGAACGGGATAATCCGGCGCTTTAGCTGCCATCTGTTTTGCCTGACTGAAGGCCATATAAACGGCATTACTTTTTGGCGCAAGTGCACAATATACAGCCGCTTGGGCAATGGCCCTTTCCCCTTCTGCCGGTCCGACACGATGATAACAATCCCAGGCGTTCACACTCAGTTGCATGGCTCTGGGATCTGCATTGCCAATGTCTTCAGACGCGATGGCCAGCAGACGTCTGGCTACGTACAGCGCATCACCACCGCCGTTCAGTATTCTCGCATACCAATAAAGCGCCGCGTCAGGATCTGAGCCACGTACTGACTTGTGAAAAGCGGAAATTAAATCGTAAAACGTATCGCCACGTTTGTCATAAGCAGCCACTTTTTCGCCGGTTGCCTGCTCAACATCGCTGAGTGTGATGACATCGCCCTCAGCGAAATCCCCGGCCAGTTCAAGATAAGTCAGTAATCTGCGGGCATCACCGGCACACAGGCCAAGAAGCGCCTTTCTGGCATCATCTTTCAGCTCAAATCCCCGTTTGCCGAGCCCTTTATCTTTATCTGATAACGCCCTGTTCAGCACCCCGTTAAGCGCATTGTCGTCCAGCGACTGCAACACATAAACCCTGACCCGTGACAGCAATGCATTATTCAGCTCAAAAGAGGGGTTTTCTGTGGTGGCACCGATAAAGGTAACCGTACCGGATTCCACAAAGGGCAAGAATGCATCCTGCTGACTTTTATTAAACCGGTGAACCTCATCAACAAACAATAATGTACGCTGACCATGACGCTGATCTATTTCAGCCTGCTCCATCGCAGCCCGGACGTCTTTTACACCGGCGGTGACTGCTGACAGACGCACTACCTTTGCCTGTGTATACGCAGCAATCATTTCTGCCAGTGTGGTTTTGCCTGTACCGGGAGGTCCCCACAAAATCATTGAATGGCAATGACCGGCTTCCAGCATTTTTCTTAAGGGTTTCCCTTCGCCCAGTAAATGAGTCTGACCGGCATAATCATCGATGCCGGCCGGCCGCATACGGGCAGCCAGCGGGGCGTAGTCGTCCTGCGAAAACAAACTCACCGCTGATCGTCTACCATAAATTGATCAGAAATATCTGCCTGAAATGTATCAGCAGCCATAGGAAAGCGGGTACTGCTTTGAGAGAACAGAATGGTGCTGGTTTGTTCCTGTGCATCCAGTGTAGACAAACCTGTAAGGCTGTTGCCATCAAACAACAGGGTCAGTTCACGGATCTGACCTTCACCGTTTTTAGGGGTAACGATATATTCAGATGCATTGTCGTCAGCAGCACGGATAACGAATTTCGACCAGACAGTATCATCATCAGAGGTTAGTAACATGAACGGATTATCTTTTACCTGACCTTTCTGATCCATCACGGTAACCTGCATGGCAAAGGGGTCGATATTCCAGACCGTTTCGCCATCAGCAATAAGCACGTTGTCATCCGGTGCGTAAGTTTCCCAGCGCAGCTTGTCCGGACGTGCCAACACCACTTCGCCTTTGGTTTCATGAACGATATTATTACCGCTATCAGTAATAACCTGCGCATACTGCGCTTTGAACTGATTAATACCGGACAACAAAGATTTTAACTTTGCACCGGCGGCGTCATCCGCCTGCGCGGAAAATGCGAAAATACCGGATAAAACGATGGTGTAAATAAAACGGTTCAATGTACTACTCCTTGGGTACAGGGGGCGCAAGCACTTCCCTGTTACCGTTATGACCTGGTGAAGATACGACACCGTTTGCTTCCATTTGTTCTACCAGTCTGGCCGCACGATTGTAACCAATTCTGAATTTACGCTGCACGGAAGACACACTGGCCCGCCGCGTTTCAGTTACAAATGCTACAGCCTCATCGAAGAAGGCATCATATTCCTCGTCACCGTTTTCTGCTGCTTCTCCCGGCAGTAAGACTTCCGCAGTGGCTTCACCGTTAAGAATTTCATCAATGTAATCAGGCTTGCCCCGTTTCTGCCAGTCACTGACTACCGCATGCACTTCATGGTCATCCACAAAGGCACCGTGTACACGCGTTGGTACCGGGCTGCCGGGCGGTAAATACAGCATGTCACCCATACCAAGCAGCGCTTCTGCACCCTGTTGATCCAATATTGTTCTGGAATCGATTTTACTGGATACCTGGAAAGCGATACGGGTGGGTATGTTGGCTTTGATCAGACCGGTGATAACATCTACAGACGGGCGCTGCGTGGCCAGAATAAGATGGATACCGGCGGCACGGGCCTTTTGCGCGATCCGTGCTATCAATTCTTCTACTTTCTTACCCACAATCATCATCATGTCGGCAAATTCGTCAACAACCACAACGATGGCCGGTAATTTTTGTAAGTCCGGCGCTTCTTCTTCCATGCTGTCTTCAGTGCGCCACAACGGATCTTTAATCGGCTCGCCGTCTTGGATGGCCTGTAACACCTTGGCATTATAGCCTTTCAGGTTTCTGACCCCGAGAGCAGACATTAATTTATAGCGGCGTTCCATTTCACCTACACACCAACGCAACGCGTTAGCGGCTTCCTTCATATCGGTGACCACTTCTGCCAGCAAATGAGGGATCCCTTCATATACTGAAAGTTCCAGCATTTTCGGATCGATCATGATCATGCGGACATCTTCCGGCTTGGACTTATACAGCAAGCTCAAAATCATGACATTCACCCCGACGGATTTACCGGCACCGGTTGTACCGGCCACCAGTAAGTGAGGCATTTTGGCAAGATCGACCACAACCGGTTTACCGCTGATATCCGCTCCTAACACCATGGTCAGAGCAGACTTATTGCTCTGGAAGGCGTCACAGGTGATCACTTCACTCAGACGAACCATTTCACGTTTTTTGTTAGGCAGCTCAAGACCTATCACAGACTTTCCGGGAATAACTTCCACAACACGCACTGACATAGCAGACATAGCACGGGCTAAATCTTTTGACAGACCGGTAATTTTGCTTACCTTCACACCGGGCGCCAGATCAAGCTCGAAACGGGTGATAACAGGACCGGGATAGACGCCTACCACACTGGCCTCAATGTTAAAATCTGCCAGTTTGTCTTCCACCAGGCGGGACACCATATCCATCTCTTCCTGAGTGATGGGGTTTTCTTTACGGTCGGGGCGTTCCAGCAAGTCAAAGGACGGCATTGGGCCTAATGCTGCAATTTCGGCCTTCTCAGCCTCTTTTGCAGCCACCGCTTCAGCCAGAGTTGTCGGCGTTTTTGGTTTTGCAGCGGGTTGTGATAGCGGCTTCGCAGCCACAGGCTGTTCTGTAACCGTTGAAGTTTCAATGTTTTGTGGTTTGTCATCCGAAACATCTGATGCATCATCCGTACTGAACACCGGTTCAGATTTTTCAGCCGGAGCCGTATCTTTGTCTTTAGACGGCATCACTTTTTCTTTAAAACTACTGAAAGAGAACCCGGACTTCTTGTCCGCTTCGATGGTTACCGGTTCATCAACTTCAAAAGGTGGTTCATCATCGTCATTGGCGAATACTTCATCAGGAATACCAAATGAAGGCTCGTCCCGCTGACTCCCTGACCAGGGAGAAGACGTTGTTTTATCACTCTTGCGCGGTGCATCCTCAGGTAGTGGCGCAGCTCTCAGTGTTGTTACCTCGACAGTATCGCCACTCCCCTGCCCTGCAGATTTTTCTGAAGATAAAGCCAGCTTTGGCATATCAAGACCGATAAGCTGTTGCGGGACCGAAATGGTCTTTCGGCCGAACCAGATGGTTGCACTGCCCATACTGTCGATAATATCCAGCCAGCTGATACCGGTAAGTAATGTAAAACCGGTGCAGGAAAAACAGAGCAACAACAGAATTGTGCCGGCAGTATTAAAATAAGGAATGAGTGCAGAACTGATTACATCACCGACAAAACCGCCAGCCGAAAAGTTATACAAATCGTTAAAATTGATACTTGCGATGCCGGTAACACCCAGCGCAATCAGTAATCCGCCAATGATTCTCAGGCCGATAGTCAGATAATCAAATTCATCGAGATCTTTGACGTGCTGAAATAAGAACCAGCCAATAAAGGCAAAGCAAAACGGTAAAAGATATGCCAGCCAGCCGAAACTGAAAAGTAATAAGTCTGCGACCCAGGCGCCTGTTGCCCCCACCCAGTTATGCACATCAAGTTGTAAGCCTGCCTGACTCCATCCCGGATCGCCGGGATGAAAAGAAGCCAGTGCCAGTAAAATAAAGAATGCGAAAACGCAGGCGACCATCATGCCTGCTTCAAGTAATCGCTGGATACCTGTTAAACGCGCCATAAACCCTTAATCATCTTTATCCGTCACCGTAAGTGCAGAAGCCTTTCCATGCACACAGAAAACAACGGTGACTTGTTTTAACACACTTTTATTATTTTAATATTTCTTCAGCCGTGATGAATACTGGCTGAACAGCGACTGAAACTACAGTAACTGTAATATTACAGACTATCACAAAGGGAAAAAGGATACCTAGTTTAATATACAGTGGTTTTAACCGTTTCCACCCTTCTGCAGCACTGGCAACCACGCCACTTTTAACCGTCATTTCATATTGATGCGTACTGCAGTGGTACTTTTTACTTCTTCCATCACCACGTAGGTTCTCGATTCACTCACACCGGGTAAACGAAGTAAGGTATCTCCCAGTAATTTCCGGTAACTGGACATATCCGCTACCCTTGCCTTCAGCAGAAAATCGAAATCTCCGGACACAAGGTGACATTCCTGAATATCTTCCTGATCCTGCACTGCAGCAGAAAATTCTGCGAAGATATCCACCGATGTTTTCGTTAAAGTGATTTCAACGAAAACCAGCATGGCAGCGCCCAGTTTCTCGGGGTCAAGTGTAGCATGATATCCGGTAACATAACCCTGAGCCTCAAGGCGCTTAACTCTTTCAAGACAGGGACTGGGACTCAGCCCCACTGCTTTAGCCAATTCAACATTCGATATCCGCCCGTCTTTTTGTAGCTGTGTAAGGATATTTCTGTCTATCCGGTCAAGGTGTTTTGGTGTTTTTACCAGCATATTAAATTCTGCACTTACTTTGTTTTACAAAATATAGCACGGCATCCTGAAAATCTTCAGCACATACTTCGTTTTTTTCTCACGTATACTGCCGCCATCTGAAACAAACAAAAAACAACAATTTTTGAGGGTTCTATGTTAGTTGGTGTACCAAAAGAGATTAAAAACCATGAATACCGCGTTGGTCTGACGCCTGCAGCAGTTAAAGAATTTGTTACCCATGGTCACGATGTGGTTGTGGAAACTCATGCAGGTACTGCCATTGGCTTCACTGACGACATGTATGTGTCTGCAGGAGCCCGCATCTCACAGACGGCTGAGCAGATTTTTGCTGAAGCGGACATGATTGTTAAAGTAAAAGAGCCTCAGCCCAATGAATGCAAAATGCTGAGAAAGGGTCAGACACTGTACACGTATCTGCACCTTGCTCCGGACCCTGTTCAGACTGAATTACTTATCGCATCCGGCGCCACTTGTATTGCCTATGAAACAGTAACAGACGACCGTGGTGGATTACCCCTGCTGGCACCGATGAGCGAAGTTGCCGGACGCATGTCAGTTCAGGCCGGCGCACACTACCTTGAAAAAGCCCACGGCGGCAGCGGTACTCTGCTTGGTGGCGTACCGGGTGTAGCACCGGGTAAAGTACTGGTAATTGGTGGCGGTGTTGTAGGTATCAACGCGGCAAAAATGGCTGTTGGTATGGGTGCTGATGTAACCATTCTGGATCGCTCTCTGCCACGACTCCGTCAGATTGATGATATCTTCAACGGTCAGGTTAAAACAGTATTCTCAACGGTAGATGCCATTGAACAATATTCATCAAAAGCAGATCTGGTTGTCGGTGCAGTCCTTATTCCAGGTGCGGCAGCGCCGAAACTGTTGAACGAAGACCATATTAAAGCGATGAAGCCGGGTTCAGTTGTGGTGGATGTGGCCATTGACCAGGGCGGTTGTTTTGCTACTTCAAAAGCGACAACACACCAGGATCCTGTTTATATTATTGACGACGTGGTTCACTACTGCGTTGCCAATATGCCGGGCGGTGTTGCACGCACCTCTACCATGGCACTGAACAATGCGACATTACCATTTGGTCTGGCGCTGGCTAATAAAGGCCCGAAACAGGCTATGCTTGATGACAAACACCTGCTGAACGGTCTTAACGTTCACGAAGGAAAAGTAACGTATAAAGCGGTAGTCGATGCACTTGGTGAAAAACTGGGTCTGACGTATACACCGGCTGAAGAAGCGCTGAAGTAATCAGTAAAGATATTAAAAAGCCCCGTTCTGTTCATACAGGACGGGGCTTTTTTGTATAACTTACCTCACAGAGAGGCATTCACTTCTTTGAGGACGCTGAGCGGATCAGCAGCCTGCGTAATGGGGCGCCCCATTACCAGGTAGCTGACGCCGGCGTTCATCGCATCAACCGGTGTCATCACACGCTTCTGATCGCCAACGTCACTGCCTGCCGGACGAATACCAGGCGTTACCAGCAAGAATGGCGCCTTCATAGTTTTACGAAGCAATACCGCTTCCTGCGCTGAACACACAATACCGTCCAGACCAGCTTCAAAAGTCAGTGCAGCGAGCTTCTCTACCTGTTGTGCCGGCGTCACACCGGGAACAACCCGTTGTAACTGAGCTTCGTCCATACTGGTCAGCACGGTGACGGCAATCAGCTTTGTTTCGGGATGTGAACTGGACTCAATAGCCAGTTTCGCTGCTTTCATCATTTCTGCGCCGCCGGAAGCATGAACGTTCACCATCCACACACCCAGCTCAGCAGCAGCTTTACAGGCTTTCGCTACGGTATTGGGTATATCGTGAAACTTGAGGTCGAGAAAAATATCAAACCCCATATTAACCAGTGTCTTAACGAACTCAGGCCCGAACAGGGTGAACATTTCTTTTCCGACTTTCAGGCGGCATATTGCAGGGTCTAACTGCGAAACAAACGCCAGGGCGGTGTCTTTGTTATCATAATCCAGGGCAACAATGACTTTAGGATCTTGCATGAGGAATTTATTCTCCGTCTAAGCCTTTAATGGGTTTAACAACATTCCATTTTTTACAGGATGGACATAGCCAGTACAGTTTTCTTCCGGAAAACCCGCAACTGGTACAACGGTATTTCGGACGCTGCTTCATTTGCTCTTCAACAAGTCCTTTCAGTAACCGCAGACTGTTTGCAGATGCTTCATCGTTAAGCTGGTCAATGTACAAGCCCATGAGCGTTTTAAAGCCTTTCATGGTCGGGCGTTTGCGTAACTGATCGAGCAGGTAATCGGCAGCTTCCGAGGTCTTTCCCTGATGAATTTTTATATCTACCATGGCGAGATACGATGTGGCGCACTCCTGCCAGTGAGAAGACAACGCTTCTTCAAAGCCGTCCCAGTCTCCGGTTTCCTGTGCAATTGCTTCAAGTGCGGGGACCGCTTCACTGAACCAGTTGAGGTCGTGCTCTGCCACCTGTACAAAATACGCTTTCGCATCACCGAAGCGCTTCTGGTCAAAAGCAATATGTCCAAGCATTAACCACGGGCGGACAGCATGCTCATCTGCATTAACCGCTTTCTGCAACAGAATAAGTGCTTCACCCTGCTGTCCGTTATCCTGTTCCAGTTGTGCCTGTTCACAATAAAAATGGGCCAGACGCTCGCTAACATCATCACTGTCACCATGACATTCAACCATCTTTTCAGCCAGTTCGATGGCCCGTTCCCACTCTTTCGTAGTTTGATAGATGCTGAACAACTGTTGCTGGGCAACGAGATAATGCCTGTCACTGTTCATCAATTGCAAATAGGCACCTTCAGCCCGCTCCAGAAACCCTGCCTGCATATAATCGCGCCCGAGTTCCTTTAAAGCGTTTTCCTGCTGGTTAGATTGAATTTCCTCTCTGGATACCAGGTTTTGGTGAATCTTGATAGCGCGGTCAATTTCTCCCCGGTGGCGGAAAAAATTCCCCATGGCAATATGGGTTTCCACCGTATCACTGTTCAGATTAATCATCTTAATCAGTGTATCAACGGCTTTATCAGGTTGATCGCTTAACAGGAAGTTAAGGCCACGATAATAGTGCCTGGACAGAATACTCGATTGTTTCCGCTGTGCCTGACGCACACTGTTACGGCCCATTATCCAGCCGTACCCGGCTGCGACAGGCAAAAGTAGAAACAACAGTTCGAGCATAAATTATTCTTTGATGGCTTTGCGTAAACGACTGCGGGTTGCAACCAGCTGCACGCGCAGACTTAACCAGCTCAACAACATGATGAGCAATCCGATGATAATACCGATACAGAGCGTAACAGCAATCAGCGTAGACATGCGTATTTCTGCCTGTGCAATCAGGTAATTTACTGTCACTGATGCATCATTCTGCGACCCGATAGCAAATGCCAGTACGAGGAGAAACACAATAACAAGTAAGGTAACTATTCCTTTCAACACAAAGACCTTTGTTCTTTAACTCTCTGAGAGGATAGCAAATTGTGTGAAAACATGACATCAGAATCAGCAAAAAAGCCTTATCAGGCTGATTCGGCCTGGCTGGCCTTTGCTGTTTGTGGTTTTACCGGCCTGAGCCGGGCTCTCAGCACTGCCTGTTGCAGGACAGACTCACTGGTGAGATATAACACATGAGAATACGATGATTGCATGACATTAAAACGGTCATACATGGGTTTATCAATGCGCGATAGTTGTGCCAGACGCTTTTTCGTCATTGGTGATGACTCTGACTGACAGCGGACAACATCAATTTTGGTTACGCATAACTCAACTTTATCTTCCTGAATATGGTTATGCACGTGCTTACGCATTGATCCGTATAAAAAATCCGTTTCCGGAAGGTAAACCAGTTTATTGTCTGACTTACGCACACAATGGACAACCGATACACCGGTAACTGCACCATGAAACATATCAACCAGCAATTTCGACTTAGGTTTTTGCGCATCTTTGTCGGCAAAGAACCCATGCATCGGGACCACATTTTCAATGGCTGAAAATGGGTAAAGATCATCACAGGCCGGGGTCTGATAAACTGTCTTTAACCGGTTAAGTAAATAACGGTTAGTAACACACAAAATACTCGCTGACGGATGATGTCGCACCGCGAGTTCCCATAAGAACCGGTGGGTATTACGGTGTAAAAGGTTGGTGTCTTTGTTTTTGAACCAGGCATAATTTTTATGCACAAATTGCAAAATACCCGCCGCAATCGCATCCCGTTTTGAAGGCAACCGCAGTCTTACCTCTCTGGTCGCAGCAGAATATCCCACGATGTCATATTTCTGATTTTTAATCTTCAGCTCGGGGACGGAAACTTTAATTTCTTTTTCCGGCTTACTGAATGGCTCAGACAAAACTATACGCATCCCCCTGGAAGAAATATCTTTCACCAGCACGGGACTTGAACTCAGCAAGCCACTTTTTACCGCCCCTTCTTTGTCGATAATATACCGTGCCTCGCTTCTGCGGTTCATGTCTTCATCAAATACCAAACTAAAGGGGTATTGAGCAGTATCTTCAAGTAATTCTTCAGGAATTGCAGGCATCGGACGTCTTTCCGTCACGGCAAGACCATGCAGTGAGGCGGACACATTCTTACAAAAAAGAATGTGAGAAATGGCATCGAGTTCTTCGTAATCAGTCTGGATGAGGTCGTGAATGGCATAGGCCTTTTGCCTGTCATCGCGGACGACTTCTGACAATCGGCATTGCAGACAATGCAAACTTTCGTTTTTATTGAGCAAATGAATGACCGGTGCCAGTAAATCGGCTGATTCAAGCTCTCTTAACGTGGCCAGAATTCTGAACTCGCCCTTTTTCGTTTCAATAACGCCCGAAACAACAAAGGTTTCTTTATATTTAAACAATTCTTTTAATATGCGCGGAAACAGCTTCATGCTGGTCAACTGACGGATATTGGCAATACCGCCTGAGTTTGATTCATTTACAGCGGTGAACAGAGCTGAAAGTGGTTTAACGCCGTTATCAACCTTCTGAATAAACAAAGGTACCCAGGGGCTGTTATCAAGGACCCTGTCCCGTTCAAGATCCTGCATGGCTCTTTCACTTTCCAGTTCCCGCTGTAAAGGCTGCTGGAAAGATGCCATATCGATGTATTTCTGCAGGATTTTCGCTAAACGGGGATCGGTAGAAGGATGGAGCCTGAATTGTGTTTCGTATTTTTCAGTTTGCTTGTTAAATTTGATGCCGCTGACAACGTATTTGATTGCCATGCCTTTGGGTAGCCCGGGCACTTCCGGAAACTGAAAATTAAACACTTCTTTTGCTGAGACTTTTGGGGGCCGCTTACTTTCCAGCGACATTGACTTATAACCCAAAGAAGAAATAGTACAGGTTTTGCCCTTTTCGAACTCCAGAGACGATACAGGGAAATTGGGTGCGATAGCTAAATCATTACCAAAATGAATATCGTCAAGAGACTGGGTTTCTACCGTAAATGCATCAACAATCTTTTTATAGTTTTCTTTCTTTAAATGGGCCTGGTAGAAATCAGAATTCGTGATGGTTTCAAATACACCAACAGTATACCTGTCCTGATAGAGTTGGGATTCGGTTTGCAGAATACGTGCGCCAACTTTATCCAGACGCATTTCAACACCGAAATGAGAAAATTTGAATACAGGGAATTCTGCGAAGGCGGAGTTATCAGCGGGCGCATCAGTGATGCACGTAAGCCTCATGACTTCGTCCTTGATGATCTTCCTGACATTGCCGGGCACCCTGCCCGTGAACTTATTTAACCCTTCAAGCAAGCGGTTATCCTGCTCGTAAGGTATCAAAGCCCGTATCAATGGTTGATATTGTTTTATTATTTGTTGTTCTGTCGAGGCTGACATGATCTCAGCACATAGTATTAGTTAGCGCTTCACTAATATATAGGATATGTAAAGATGGTCAAGAATTAATCTCAGTGATTGGACTTCTCAGGAAATATGGTCTACGGGGTGCAAATTTGAGGATGAAAAGGTAGTAAATGCGGGCAGAAAAAAAGCCGCTGATGCGGCTTTTTACGATTAGTTTACGGCGCTGTCTACCCTTTCCCGTAATTCTTTACCGGGTTTAAAGTGAGGGACGTATTTACCGTCCAGCTTCACAGTATCACCTGTCTTGGGATTACGCCCGACACGTGGTGCACGGTAATGCAGAGAAAAGCTACCAAAACCCCGGATTTCAATACGCTCGCCCTTTTGAAGGGTTTGCGCCATCTGTTCCAGGATTTCCTTTATCGCCAGCTCAAGATCTTTTGCCGGGATATGTCGCGCCTGATCCGCGAGCCGTTCAATTAGTTCCGACTTGGTCATTTAAAACCTCTCTCGTAAAAACGTTATTTTACAGCTACTACGGAGCGGGTGTGGGTTTAGCACACCCGTATTTGCATTATTCGCCTTTAGCAGCTTTAAATGCTTCTGCCATCGCGTTAGCGAAGCCAGCGTCTTCCTGCTGGTTAACTTTGTCGATAGCTTCTTTTTCGTCAGCCTGATCTTTCGCTTTAACAGACAGGTTAACAGTGCGATTCTTACGGTCTACGCCCATAAATTTCGCTTCGATGCTTTCGCCAACGTTAACAACTTCAGAAGCGTCTTCTACGCGGTCACGTGACAAGTCAGCAACGCGGATGTAGCCTTCAACTTCTTCAGCCAGGTTAACAGTAACGCCTTTTGCGTCAACAGCAGTAACTGTACCGTTAACGATAGCACCTTTCTTGTTATCTGTCAGATACTTGTTGAAAGGATCTTCTTCGATTTGCTTAACGCCAAGAGAGATACGCTCACGCTCTGGGTCGACTTGCAGAACAACGGCAGAGATTTCGTCACCTTTTTTGTAGTCACGAACTGCGTCTTCGCCAGTTTTGTTCCAGCTGATGTCAGACAGGTGAACCAGACCGTCGATGCCACCGTCAAGGCCGATGAAGATACCGAAGTCAGTGATTGACTTGATCTTACCTGATACTTTGTCGCCTTTTTCGTGTGACTTCGCGAACTCTTCCCAAGGATTAGCAATGCACTGCTTCAGACCCAGAGAAATACGACGACGTTCTTCGTCGATTTCCAGAACCATAACTTCAACAGTGTCACCTAAGCTAACAACTTTAGATGGGTGGATGTTCTTGTTAGTCCAGTCCATTTCAGAAACGTGTACCAGACCTTCAACGCCGTCTTCGATTTCAACGAAGCAACCGTAGTCTGTCAGGTTAGTTACCTGACCAGAGATCTTAGTACCTTCAGGGTAACGCTGGGAAATGTCATGCCATGGATCGTTGCCCATTTGCTTCATGCCCAGAGAAACACGCTGCTTGTCTTTGTCGAACTTCAGAACTTTAACGTTGATTTCGTCACCAACATTAACGATTTCGCTTGGGTGCTTAACGCGCTTCCAGGCCATATCAGTGATGTGCAGAAGACCGTCTACGCCACCCAGATCAACGAACGCACCGTAATCAGTCAGGTTCTTAACGATACCCTTGATTTCGTGACCTTCTTCCAGGTTAGCCAGCAGAGTTTCACGTTCTGCACTGCTTTCTGCTTCGATAACCGCACGACGTGAAACAACAACGTTGTTACGCTTAGCATCCAGCTTGATTACTTTAAACTCAAGCTCTTTGCCTTCCAGGTGAGTAGTGTCGCGTACTGGACGTACGTCAACCAGAGAACCTGGCAGGAACGCGCGTACACTGTTAACTTCAACAGTGAAACCGCCTTTAACTTTACCGTTGATAACGCCTTTGATAGTGACTTTATCTTCGTAAGCTTTTTCCAGCTCAACCCATGCTTCGTGGCGCTTAGCTTTTTCACGTGACAGGATAGTTTCACCGAAACCATCTTCAACAGCGTCAAGTGCTACGTCTACAGAGTCGCCAACAGCGATTTCTAATTCGCCTTCAGCATTTTTGAATTGATCAGCTGGGATAGCACTTTCTGATTTCAAGCCTGCATCAACAAGAACGATGTCTTTGTCGATAGAAACAACGGTACCTTTTACAATTGAACCAGGGCGTGTTTCCAGTTCTTGTAAGCTTTCTTCAAAAAGTTGTGCAAAATTTTCAGTCATAAGTTCAGTAAATTTTAAAAGTTGACATCCACATTACAGTCCGGCTAACGTGGGGTTGCTAACAAAAGTCGTCACGTCCTGTGTCGACATATCAAAATAATGGAACGAAAAAAAGAGGCTGCGCTTAAATCAGCGAACCTTCGATCTCACAACTTCCATCGCTTTTTCAAACACCTGCGTAATATCCAGGTGAGTAGAATCTATTACTACCGCATCTTCAGCCGGTACCAGAGGGGCAACTGCCCGCTGCGTATCACGTTCATCACGTGCTTTGATATCGGTTAAAAGGCGCGCAATATTAACATCCATGCCCTTCTCTTTCAACTGGGCATATCGCCGTTCAGCTCTGGCTTCAGCGCTGGCTGTTAAAAACAGTTTTACAACCGCATCAGGAAACACCACCGTGCCCATGTCACGGCCGTCAGCAACCAGGCCGGGCGCCTGCTGAAAGGCACGCTGGCGACGCAATAATGCTTCACGGACCCTGGGTAACGCGGCTACCTGTGATGCTACAGCGCCTACCTGTTCAGTGCGGATGTCATCAGTCACATCTTCGCCTTCCAGAATAATGCGGTTAGCTTCGCCGTTTGTTTCAAAGCTGACATCCAGACCGGTTGCCAGCGGCACAACAGAAGCTTCATCATCCACGGGTAAATCGTGGTGTAATGCTGCAACAGCCAGAACGCGGTATATTGCGCCACTATCCAGAAAATGCCATTGAAGTTCTTTTGCAAGTAAACTGCTCAGGGTTCCTTTACCAGCTCCACTTGGTCCGTCAACCGTGACGACGGGGATCAGTTGCATACCTGCTCCACTTGTTAAAAGGTTATTAAATCGCGCGCAATTATACGCACCTTGGCATGATAAGCAATGCTGCCTGTAAGAACAGGCAGCATTGTTTTAACTTAGAAAGCTGTCATTTTCCTGACAGTTAGCGACAAATTAGTGACAAATTGTCGCGAATCGGGTGAAGTAGTCTGGGAAGGTTTTGGCTGTACAGCGCGGATCGTTAATAGTGACCGGCGTATCGCTAAGTGCTACAAGAGAGAAGCACATTGCCACACGGTGATCATTATACGTATCGATTTCAGCATGCTTCAATGATTTCAAAGGTTGCACGGTAATGTAATCGTGTCCTTCGTCCACTTCGGCGCCCAATTTACGTAACTCAGTAGCCATTGCATGCAGGCGATCCGTTTCTTTAACCCGCCAGTTGTAGATATTACGGATAGACGTCGGCCCTTCAGCAAACAGCGCTGTGGTAGCAATAGTCATGGCTGCATCAGGAATATGATTCATATCCATATCCACACCTTTTAACGGTGCACCGGTGACAGTCACTGACTCATCCGCCCATTCAACTTTCGCTCCCATCGCTTCAAGTACATCAGCAAAACGTACGTCACCCTGGATACTTTTACGACCAATGCCGGTAACTTTCACCGTACCGCCTTTAATTGCAGCAGCAGCCAGGAAGTAAGAGGCCGATGATGCATCACCCTCAACCATGAAACGACCCGGAGAAGTGTAAGTTTGATTTCCCTTAACCTCGAAGCAGGTGTAGTCATTGTTAGTGACGACAATACCGAATTTGGCCATGGTATCCAGCGTAATATCGATATAGGGTTTAGAAACCAGCTCACCCTTAATTTTTATCAGCGTATCAGAAACGAATAACGGCGCAGCCATTAATATTGCGGTCAGGAACTGACTGGATACGCTTCCATCCACGCTAACTTCTTTTGCCGACAACGGTTTACCGGCAATTTTAAGCGGCGGATAACCGGTATTTTTAAGATATGTGACATCAGCACCGGCTTCCAGCAAGGCATCAACCAGATCGCCGATTGGACGCTCTTCCATACGTGGTTCGCCGGTCAGTGTAACCAGCACATCACTGGCAGCAAGGACAGCACACAACGGGCGCATTGCCGTTCCTGCATTGCCAAGAAATAATTCGGTTTCACCGGCAACGTTGAATTTTCCGCCAATACCGGTAACCGTACATTCAGTCTTATCTTCACTCAGTGTGTAAGTCACACCCAGCTTTTCCAGGGCGACCAGCATGTGGCGGATATCATCACTGTCCAGCAAATTAGTCAGTGTTGTCTCACCTTTTGCCAGCGCTGCAAGTAACAGAGCACGGTTAGATAAACTCTTAGACCCCGGTACGTTGACTTCTCCGTCTACACGGGAAATTGGTTGTAATGTTAACTGCTCCACTGACTCACCCGTTTTGCTTTTCAAATTGCTGCATAAATTCAACCAGTGCCACAACACCTTCAACCGGCATTGCGTTGTAGATACTGGCGCGCATCCCGCCCACAGAGCGGTGCCCTTTCAACGCTTTCAGTCCGGCAGCTTCAGCTTGTTCTAAAAATGCCTGATTCAAGCCGTCATCTGCCAGATGGAAAGGCACATTCATTTTAGAACGGTTGTCAGGATGCACCGGGTTTGAGTAGAAATCACTGTTATCGATAGCACTGTAAAGTAACGCTGCTTTCTCATCGTTGCGTTTTTGCATGGCACTCAGGCCACCATTGTTCTTCAACCATTTGAACACGAGACCCGCCAGATACCATGAGAAAGTGGGCGGTGTGTTATACATTGAATCGTGATTAGCCATCAATTCAAAATCGAAAATGGACGGGGTTTCTTTACGCGCTTTACCGATAAGGTCGTCGCGAACAATTAATACCGATAAACCGGAAGGACCGATATTTTTTTGTGCGCCGGCATAAATAATACCGTGTGCAGCCACATCCAGTGGTTGCGACAAAATACAAGAAGACATATCAGATACCAGCGGTACCTTACCTGCCTCAGGTAACCAGTCAAAAGCAATACCATCAACGGTTTCATTGGGGCAAAAATGCAGGTAAGCCGCATTCTGGTCAACATCGCCGGCATTGACTCTTGCGACTGATTTCAGTCCGTCAATCTCGATGGTTTCACCAATCACTTTGGCATTGTTGTATTTAGATGCCTCAGCAACGGCCCCTTTCGACCAGGAGCCGGTAACCATGTGCAAAGATGTGTCACCGGTTTGAGAGATGTTCAGCGGCACAGAGGCAAACTGTCCGCGGCCGCCACCATGGGCAAAAAGTACTTTGTAATTGTCCGGTACGGCCAGTAAGTCGCGCAGGTCCTGCTCTGCTGTAGCGGCAACTTCAATAAAATCTTTGCCTCGATGGCTGACTTCCATGACAGAACAGCCTGAATCACGCCAGTTCAGAAATTCCGCCTGTGCCTGCTGCATGACCTCTGCAGGTAACATTGCGGGTCCAGCACTGAAGTTAAATACATTACTCATAGATTATTTCAACACCTGTAAACACAACAAGCGGCAAAAGCCGCTTGTTGAATAAGAGTTAAAACGCGCTGCAGTTAACAGCGCGCCGGCTTATTCTTCTGTCGTTGGCTTATCGCTGTCTGAGACAGCGGCATCATTGTTAGCAGATGCTTCTTCAGCGGTGTTTTCCCCGCCTTCTTCCAGTTCAAGTTCTTCGTCGATCACTTCTTCGATACGTTGAAGACCTACTACTTTCTCATCATCAGCAGTTCTGATCAGACGTACACCCTGGGTGTTACGGCCAACCGTAGACACTTCACCGACACGGGTACGTACCAGTGTGCCCATGTTGCTGATAAGCATGATTTCGTCGGTTTCATCAACCTGTACAGCGCCGACAACTTTACCGTTACGTTCTGACACTTTGATAGACACCACGCCCTGAGTCGCACGACTCTTAGCCGGGTAATCTTCAAGGGGCGTACGTTTACCATAACCGTTTTCAGTTGCAGTAAGGATGGCGCCGTCACCGCGGGGAACAATCAGAGATACCACACGCTGACCTTCCTGCAGTTTAATACCGCGAACACCCGTTGCTGTTCTGCCCATAGGACGCAGAGCCTGCAACTCTTCACCGGTTTCCGGATCACGTTTTACTTCACCTGTTTCTGAGTCGCGCAGTTTTTCGTTAAAACGAACCACTTTACCTTCGTCAGAGAACAGCATGATGTCGTCATCACCGTGGGTGATTGATACGCCAATCAGTTCATCGCCTTCATTAAGGTTAACGGCAATAATACCACTGGAGCGCGGTCTGGAGTACAGACTCAAATCAGTCTTTTTCACCGTACCGTTGGCTGTCGCCATGAGTACAAACTTGCCTTCTTCAAATTCTTTGATAGGCAGAATGGCAGTGATCCGCTCGTCATTTTCCAGCGGCAGAATATTCACAATCGGTTTACCACGGGCGTTCCGGCTGGCAAATGGTAACTGATAAACCTTCAACCAGTACAGACGGCCACGGGTAGAGAAACACAGGATGTGGTCGTGGGTATTCGCAACCAGCAGACGCTCAATGAAATCTTCATCTTTCATCTTCGTCGCTGACTTACCTTTACCACCACGACGCTGTGCTTCATATTCAGTCAGTTTCTGATATTTCACATAGCCTTCACGGGACAGCGTCACAACAACGTCTTCCTGCTCAATCAAATCTTCAATATCAATGTCATGACTTGCAGCCGTGATCTCTGTGCGACGTTCATCACCAAACTCATCACGAACTTTTTCGAGCTCTTCGCGAATCACTTCCATCAGACGCTCAGGGCTACGCAGAATGTGCAGCAATTCAGCGATGATAGCGAGTAACTCTTTGTACTCATCAAGGATCTTTTCGTGCTCAAGACCAGTCAGTTTGTGAAGACGCAGATCAAGGATGGCCTGTGCCTGTTGTTCTGTCAGGTAGTACTTGCCGTCACGGATACCAAATTCCGGCGTCAGCCAGTCCGGACGGGCTGCATCATCACCGGCACGCTCAAGCATGTCAGCAACATCACCCAGGTTCCAGCCCTGCGCAACCAAAGCTTTCTTTGCTTCAGACGGACTCGGCGAAGCTTTGATAAGCTCAATTATAGGATCGATATTGGTCAGTGCGATGGCAAGACCTTCAAGGATATGGGCACGGTCCCGCGCTTTACGTAGTTCATATACCGTACGGCGGGTAACCACTTCACGACGGTGAAGGATAAACGCCTCTAGCATTTCCTTGAGATTAAATACTTTAGGCTGACCGTTATCCAGAGCCACCATATTAATACCGAATACTGTTTGTAACTGGGTATTGGCATACAGGTGGTTAAGCAGTACTTCCGCCGACTCGTTGCGTTTTACTTCAATAACAATGCGCATACCGTCTTTGTCAGACTCATCACGCAGGGCAGAAATACCTTCGATACGTTTTTCTTTTACCAGTTCAGCGATCTTTTCAATCAGGCGGGCTTTGTTTACCTGATAAGGGATCTCATTAACAATGATGGTTTCTTTACCATTACTGTCGGTTTCTATTTCTGCTTTGGCACGCAGATAGATTTTGCCACGACCGGTACGGTAAGCATCATCAATACCCTTACGACCACTGATCATCGCCGCAGTAGGGAAATCCGGACCCGGAATATGCTGCATCAGCTCTTCAATGGTAACGGCAGGATTCTCTATCATTGCGATACAGCCGTTGACCACTTCAGTGAGGTTGTGGGGCGGAATGTTTGTTGCCATACCAACGGCAATACCGGAGGAGCCGTTTACCAGCAGGTTTGGTACCTTCGTAGGTAAAACCTCAGGAATTTGCTCTGTACCGTCATAGTTAGGTACGAAATCTACGGTTTCTTTATCAAGATCCGCCAGTAACTCATGGGCAATTTTAGCCATACGTACTTCGGTATAACGCATTGCCGCGGCAGAGTCGCCGTCTACAGAACCGAAGTTCCCCTGCCCGTCTACCAGCATGTAGCGTAAAGAGAATGGCTGCGCCATACGTACGATGGTGTCGTACACCGCACTGTCACCATGAGGGTGATATTTACCGATAACATCACCCACCACACGGGCAGATTTCTTATACGGTTTATTGAAGTCGTTTTTGAGTTCGTTCATCGCGAAGAGTACGCGGCGGTGAACCGGCTTGAGGCCGTCCCTTACGTCAGGCAATGCTCGCCCGACAATAACGCTCATCGCATAATCAAGGTAGGAGTTTTTAAGCTCTTCCTCGATATTTATGGGGAGAATTTCTTTAGCGTTATCAGTCATAAACTGCTATGTCCCTTGATTCAAGTTCAAGCGTATCCAATGTCACGCACTTTTAAATGCAGCTAAGAACAGCGCTTTCTTATTATGGGTTTTACAAGTAATCATTGAGTGTATCACCGGATGACAGATTTATGTAGCGCTTAATACCCGCAAATGGGGCTGTTATTACCAACCGATTACTTTTCACGCAATTAATCCACTTTAATACACAAATCGTCCCTTTTACTGCTTTGATCATGTATCGTATTTATCAAAATCAATCTCCTCTATCTGATAATACGAGCACCAGTATGTCGAATGTCGATGAACAAGAAATTGCCAAATTCAGTGAACTGGCCTCCCGTTGGTGGGATACCGAAAGTGAATTCAAACCCCTGCACTTAATCAACCCGTTAAGACTTGATTTTGTGCAGCAGCACTGTGATGGTCTGTTTGAAAAGAAAGTGCTGGATATTGGTTGTGGCGGCGGCATTCTTGCAGAATCCATGGCTAAACTGGGTGCTGATGTTACCGGTATTGATTTGGCGTCTGCTTCTTTAGAGGTTGCTAAACTTCATGGTCTCGAATCCGGTGTAAAAGTCGATTATCAGTGTGTTTCTGCAGAAGACTTTGCAGAACAAAGACCCGGAGAGTTCGATGTGGTGACGTGTATGGAAATGCTCGAGCACGTTCCCGATCCGGCATCGATCATCGCTGCCTGCGCCAGGCTGGTTAAGCCCGGTGGTCATGTATTTCTGTCTACTTTAAACAGAAATGTGAAATCCTGGCTGATGGGCATCGTTGGTGCCGAATATATCCTCAAGCTGGTACCAAAAGGCACGCATCAGCATGCCCGTTTCATTAAGCCTTCAGAATTAATGGCAATGACCGATAAGGTTGATCTGTTTGCCAGAAACACCACAGGTCTGCATATGGATCCGCTAAGCCGCCAGTTCTACTTATCGGACAAAAACATCGATGTGAACTATATCGTCCATACGCAAAAAACCCTACAGTAAACACTATATATAGTATTTAAGAATAAATATTACGCTATATGTCGTATTTGTAACCAACCCGCTTTGAGCGATTAAAACTTTTTAACCGGCGATCAAAAAAAGTAAAAAATGGTTGCATCTGTCTGATTTGGCTTAATCATGCCGCTCATAGGTGAGTTACCACTAACCTTTTTCAGGCACCGTTTTGATCGCTGGATAAACCACCAGATATTGGGTTGCAAAACCACGCAAACCTCACTATCTTGTGTCTTGTCCGACGGGTGTTTTAGAACAATAAAGTAGTACAAAAACACGGGATCCCGCCAGGCAGTAAGGGATCTCTGCTGGATCAAGCTTTCAAGGCTTAGCAAATTCAATTTTATAAAGATGAAAAGGGTGCCAACCCCTTGCTTCATGCGCTAACAAACTAACGGCCAGTACAAATGAACAACAACTTGTATGTCACTAAACGCAATGGCGAAAAAGAAGTCATTGAGTTAGATAAGATCCATAAAGTGATCACGTGGGCAGCAGAAGGGTTAAATAACGTTTCTGTTTCTCAGGTAGAAATCAAAGCTCAGATCCAATTTTACGATGGTATCAAGACCGGCGAAATCCACGAGACATTGATCAAGTCTGCAGCCGATCTTATTTCAACAGATGCGCCTGATTATCAGTATCTTGCAGCCCGTCTGGCTATCTTCCACCTGCGTAAAAAAGCATATGGTCAGTTTGAGCCGCCTAAATTGTTTGATCATGTTAAAAAGATGGTTGAACAGGGTAAGTATGACGAGCACCTGTTGTCTGACTACACGCAAGCTGAATTTGAGGCGATGGATGATTTCATCGATCACTGGCGTGATATGACCTTCAGTTATGCTGCTGTTAAGCAGCTTGAAGGTAAGTATCTGGTACAAAACCGTGTTACCGGCGACATCTATGAAAGTGCCCAGTTCCTGTATGTTCTGGTAGCCGCCTGCCTGTTCGCTGACTACCCGAAAGAAACCCGTCTTGATTATGTCCGCCGTTTTTACGATGCAACATCGACATTCAAGATTTCTCTGCCAACACCAATTATGTCCGGTGTGCGCACCCCTACCCGTCAGTTCAGCTCATGCGTACTGATTGAAACCGGTGATAGTCTGGATTCTATCAACGCCACCGCCAGCGCCATCGTAAAATACGTGAGTCAGCGTGCCGGTATTGGTGTAAATGCTGGTCGCATTCGTGCACTGGGTAGTCCAATCCGTGGTGGTGAAGCTTTCCACACAGGTTGTATTCCTTTCTACAAGTACTTCCAGACTGCGGTAAAAAGCTGCTCTCAGGGCGGTGTTCGTGGTGGTGCAGCGACGTTGTTCTACCCGCTGTGGCACATGGAAGTTGAATCACTGTTGGTATTGAAAAATAACCGTGGTGTTGAAGAAAACCGCGTACGTCATCTCGACTACGGCGTGCAATTCAACAAGCTGATGTATCAGCGTATGATGAAAGACGGCTACATCACACTGTTCAGCCCGTCTGATGTACCCGGTCTGTACGATGCTTTTTTTGCTGATCAGAACAAGTTCGAAGAGCTGTATGTGAAATACGAACAGGATGACTCCATTCGTAAGAAGCAAATTAAAGCCATGGAACTGTTCAGTCTGTTTATGCAGGAACGTGCTTCAACCGGACGCATCTACCTGCAAAACGTTGACCACTGTAATACTCACAGCCCGTTTGACCCGGCTGTTGCCCCTGTCCGTCAGAGCAACTTGTGTCTTGAAATCGCGCTGCCGACCAAGCCGTTGGAGCACGTAAACGACGAAAACGGCGAAATCGCACTGTGTACGCTGTCAGCATTTAACTTAGGCGCGATTAAATCTCTGGATGAATTCGAAGAATTATCCGACCTTGCTGTGCGTGCACTGGACAGCCTGCTCGACTATCAGGATTACCCTGTTCCGGCGGCATACCATGCCACTATGAATCGTCGTACGCTGGGTATAGGTGTTATCAACTTCGCTTATTATCTTGCGAAGAACGGCGTGAAGTACTCTGACTTCAGCGCAAACCCGCTTATTCACCGTACGTTTGAAGCGATGCAGTATCATTTATTGAAAGCGTCTGTGAATCTGGCAAAAGAGAAAGGTGCGTGTCCTAAATTTAATGAGACTACCTACTCTAAAGGTATTCTGCCTATCGATACCTATAAAAAAGATTTGGACGCCATTTGTAATGAACCCTTACACATGGACTGGGAAGGCCTGCGCGCTGAAATGATGGAGCACGGACTACGTAATTCTACGCTGTCTGCGCTGATGCCGTCTGAAACGTCTTCGCAGATTTCCAATGCAACCAATGGTATCGAGCCGCCCCGTGGTCATATCAGCATTAAATCCAGTAAAGATGGTGTACTGAAGCAAGTTGTTCCTGAATATGAAAATCTGAAAGATGCCTATGAACTGCTGTGGGATATTCCGTCCAATGACGGTTACCTGCAACTGGTTGGTATTATGCAGAAATTCATTGACCAGACTATTTCTGCTAACACCAGTTACGATCCGGGCAAATATGAAAGCGGTAAGGTACCGATGAAGTTGCTGCTCAAAGATCTGCTGACCTCTTACAAGCTGGGTGTGAAAACACTGTATTATCATAACACCCGTGACGGCAACACCGACACCAGCTCAATGGAAGTCAAACAAGGCCAGGCGAAACCTCAGCCACAGGCGCAAACCGCTGTGATTGAAGAAGACGACGACTGTGCCGGCGGTGCATGTAAAATTTAACGATAAACCAGGGCTTGCCCTGGTTTCTTCCGTTTTTAACTGATAAATCTGTTCTGAGTACTATCGCAGTTATGAAATACACAACGTTTAATCAACAAAGCGTCAATCCTCTCGTCGAGCCAATGTTTTTCGGTAACCCTGTTAACGTAGCCCGTTACGATCAGCAGAAGCACAGCATTTTCGAAAAACTCATTGAAAAACAAATCAGTTTCTTCTGGCGACCGGAAGAAGTTGACGTTACGCGTGACCGTGTAGACTTCCAGAAACTCACAGAGCCTGAGCAGCATATTTTTATTTCTAACCTGAAATATCAAACCTTGCTGGATTCCGTTCAGGGCCGCAGTCCGAATATTGCATTCCTGCCCATCGTGTCATTACCGGAGCTGGAAACCTGGATTGAAACCTGGTCTTTCTTTGAGACGATTCACTCCCGTTCTTACACTCATATTCTTCGTAACCTGTTTTCCGATCCGAGTGCAATTTTTGAAGACATCGTGGTTAACGAGCAAATCAAGCGCCGTGCTGCTGATATTTCTAAATACTACGATGATCTGATTTTCCACACACAGTTGTGGCAGACACAAGGTGAAGGCGTTCATACCGTCGACGGCGAAGTGTACGAAGTGAACATGCGTGTTCTGAAGAAGAAAATGTACTTGTGCATGAATTCAGTTAATGCCCTGGAGGCGGTTCGCTTCTATGTGTCCTTTGCCTGCACCTTCGCGTTTGCTGAGCGTGAGCTGATGGAAGGTAATGCGAAAATTATCCGTCTGATTGCCCGTGATGAAAACCTGCACCTGTCCTCTACTCAGCACGTGCTGAACCTGTGGGCCAGAGGCAAGGACGATCCTGAGATGGCAGAAATCGCCGCAGAGTGCCATGAAGAGGCACGCCAGATCTTCATCAGCGCTGTTGAGCAGGAGAAGGAATGGGCTGATTACCTGTTCAAGAACGGCTCAATGATCGGTATGAATAAGGAAATTCTGTGTCAGTACGTGGAATACATCGCGAATCAGCGTATGACCGCTATTGGCTTTGACGCACCATACGAAGTGAAAAGTAATCCGTTGCCGTGGATGAACAACTACCTGAACTCAGATAATGTACAGGTTGCGCCTCAGGAATCAGAGATCAGTTCCTATCTGGTTGGTCAGATTGACTCTTCAGTCAGCGAAGATGACTTCGCCGATTTTGAATTGTAATTCCTACCTTCCCCGTTAATGGGAAAACCTGAATCCACACTTCGTATCGATATTGTCGATACGGGGTGTGTTGATGCCGTACCGGATAAAACACTGCTGGAATCTTTAGAATCCGCAGGTGTCGCTTGTCATTATCATTGCCGCGACGGATTCTGCGGAGCCTGCCGGACTAAATTGATAGAAGGGTCGGTGGAATATACCACAGACCCCCTCGCCTTTATTGACGACGATGAAATACTGCCCTGTTGCTGTAAGCCGGTAACAAACATCAAAATAGATGTTCCGCTTTAACTTACCTGACTTAACGCATTATCAGGAATGAATCTTTAGCAATCCTTATCTTCCAGTTCCATTTTATCTTTCATTTTTTCACAGCCGTCTTCAATAGCATTACCGGCATCGTCGGCCCACTCTTCAGCTTTATCTTTGGCACCTTCTGTCCAGTCTTCCGCCTTATCTGCTGCATCTTCAGCAAATTCCTCTGTCTTATCTGCCAGATCAGATGCTGCATTTTTTGCATCATCAAATGCACTGCTGGCGGCACTTTTTGCTTTAGTCATTGAGTCTTCAGCCTGTTCCTGTTTTTCTTCGCTACATGCGCCAAGCACGCAGGTAAACAGACCAATGCATAGTAATGATGAGAGTTGTTTTGTCATTTTCATATGTCTTTCCTTTTACGCAGTTGAGTGTGTACTGATGTTAATCCTGTGGGCAATCAATACCTGCAGGACTGGTTAAAAATAACACAATATTACAAGGTAACAACAGCCACCTGACTTTTATGGCTACTGAACCGTATGCTGTCAGTGCTTATCGGCACGGCTCTGAAACTTACGTTCTTCGGTGTTGATTTTGATCCACTCGCCGGTACTGATGTACTCCGGCACCTGAACAACCAGACCGGTAGACAGAGTAGCGGGTTTGGTACGGGACGTCGCAGAGGCTCCCTTAATGGAAGGGTCCGTTTCTACCACTTCCAGTTCAACACTCATGGGTAAATCAAGCGCTACCGGCACTTCGCTTACAACCAGAACCTGAATACCGTCAGTTTCTTCGTTAATGAACAAAGCTTCATCAGCAATACTGTCTTTATTCAGATGGTAAGGTGTGTAATCTTCTTTATCCATGAATACATATTCATCGCCGTCGATGTAAGAGAACATTGCTGGACGGCGCACTAAATCAGCCATTTCCAGCATGTCAGAATCCTTAAATGTTTCATCATATTTTGCACCGCTTACCACATCGTACATACGCATACGATAAATGCTGCCGCCTGCACGGCCCTGTGGTACAGAACGGTCAATATCTCTGACAATACATGTCTTACCGTCAAAAATGATGGTGTTATTCTTTTTAATTTCACTTGCCTTAGGCATGGCGGTTCCCTGTATTAGTAAATCAGACCAACGGGCCCGATCAGGAGTGGAAAGCCTCTATTTTCCGCGATTTCTCGTCGGTAAGAAAGCGTTTTAAATGTATGTTTTGCTGATTGAAACGGCGACGTCAGATTAAGGAAACGCTGTTTGGTTATAAGCACAGAATTTGTGCCACTTCACTTACCAACGCGGAGTAACTTTTCGTCTTTAATAATACCAAGCTGATACAGCGCCAGGGCAATGTCTTCAAGTTCCGCATCCTGCTCAGGAGTCCGGTCAGCAGTCTCTCTGAGAAGTTGATAATGCGCTTGCATGGATTTAGTTCTTTTGGACACTTGCCGGCACTCAAAACACTCGCGGCAATGTGAGTCCACATAAAACTTTAAATGTTCAAACCAGTATTGTTGTTCTCTTGCGAAGAAGATGAAAAGCCTGCTGCAGACCGTACAGGTTTCCTCTATATCTACGTAGATGCGACGCGGGCACATCCGGAAATTTTGTAACGACGTGTCCGCCTTAATCGCTGTTTGGGGAAAAAACTGAAGTGACGAATATCTCCAGTGAGCATTGGTAATCTCTTCAAGTGAGTGTTCTTCATCTGAAGCTAACGGGACATTTCCATATTTTGGATGATTAACATATTCCATTACCGATCCTTTGACTTTCTGTAGCAAAAACACACAAAGTTATTTCTCTATGCGAAGCGCATGTATAGAAACCTGTTTGTTAAACCTGCCGGTCAGCGCTATTTTCTTATTACCAGTATAATGCCACCAATGATTGCAGCACTGGCAATAATGACTCTGACGTTAAGGCTTTCAGATAGAAATACCCAGCCCATCAAGATGGCAATTACCGGTACACTGAGTTGTAAAGTGGCGGCATTAGTCGCCGCAATTTTAGGGAGTACGGCGTACCACAAGGCATAACCCAAACCCGATGCGATGGCACCGGACAATACGGCATAGATGATACCGTAGCGGATAGTTGTTTCTGAAAGTGCAAGTGGCTCATCAACAAAGATAAACAGCGCGACAATAAACGGCGTCGTACGGACAAAGTTTCCTGCCGTCATTAAAAGTGGCGATGCTACGCCTTTGCCTAACAGTGAATACACTCCCCAACTGATACCGGCAGTAATCATCAGCAATGCAGCGGGCAGCGGCGGGGCTGTAACGCCGGGCAGTACCAGATAAACTAAACCTGCAAAAGCTACTACAAAGCCGGCTGTCTGAATAAAACTGAACCGTTCCCCTCTTAAAAAGCCGATGCTGATCATTGAAATTTGTACAGCACCAAACAGCAAAAGAGCGCCGGTGCCCGTAGTTACGCTTTGATAGGCAAAAGAGAAACCTGCTGCATAGCAGAATAGTGCGACAGATCCTGCCCAGCTTCCCTGTTTTGCAGGATTATGCCCTTTCATTTGGATAAGCAAACTCAGCACCACAGTACCGATGAGTAACCTTACGAGTGTGAAAGAAGCCGGCCCGATATCAGTCTCTACCAGCGCCATCCGGCACAAAAGGGAATTAGCAGCAAAAGCCACCATGGCTAAGCAGGCGTACAACAACGTAGATACAGGCATGAATCGCTCCTTTTATTTTGTTCACCTTCCCACGACAAAGGAGCAATTACAATGGTACTTGAGATCCGGTTACTCCGGTCCGGTAAACACCGGACACAAAAAAAGCACCCGCAGGTGCTTTTCAAAAAGAGACGACTTTAGAGCTTTAGGCCCAAACGGTCAGCCACTTCAATGTATGTTTCTACTACAGAACCTAAGCCCTGACGGAAACGGTCTTTATCCATTTTCTTACGGGTTTCTTTGTCCCACAGGCGACAACCGTCAGGACTGAATTCATCACCCAGAATAATATTGCCATCACTGTCCAGGCCAAATTCCAGTTTATAATCCACCAGAATCATACCGCCTTTATCGAACAGATCTTTGAGTACATCGTTAACGGCAAAAGTCAGACGTTTCATCTCTGCAATTTGCGCTTCAGTTGCCCAGCCAAATGCAGTGATGTGATAGTCATTAACCATAGGATCATGCAGCGCATCATTTTTGAGGAAGAATTCAAAAATGGGAGAATCGTTAAGCATCAAACCTTCTTCAACGCCCAGACGACGAACCAGTGAACCTGCAGCAACGTTGCGAACGACGCACTCTACCGGAATCATATCCAACTTTTTCACCAGAGAATCGGTGTCTGACAGCAACGCCTCAACTTGTGTGGCAATGCCGGCTTCTTCCAGCTTTGTCATAATGAAATGATTGAACTTGTTATTCACTTCACCTTTACGGTCAAGCTGTTCAATTTTTTCACCGTCAAATGCAGACGTATCATTTCTGAACTCAAGGATGAGTTTTTCGCTGTCATCAGTGAGGTATACAGTTTTGGCTTTACCGCGGTAAAGTTCTTCGCGCTTTTCCATCATCAGTCTCAAAAATTAGATATCCAGATTGTCCTGAGTCATGACACGGGCAAATTGCTCGTACATGTCGGCAACCTGATTAGGTTCAAACGGCTGACTCTCATTATCCATGAAGGTCACACTCGTTCTGTTTTCGCCGGCCGGCACCACTTTCAAACGATAATCACCTTTTTCAAGAAGGGATTCTCCGTCAGAGAACAGGCTGCCCCACCAACCGTTATCCTCACCATTATAAGTGACAAATAACAGGCCTGTGGTTCTGTCTAAATCTTTTACGTCAAAACCAAGGTTGCGTAACACCAGCAGCATTCTTGGCCATACAATATCGTGTCTGGCGTCAACCACGTAGGCTGCATCACCGTTAGCGTCAAAACCCATTTCCAAATTAAGACCACTGCGGATTTCAGCAATACGTTTACTCTCGTCGAGTCTGATTTGGTATTCGTAATGAGTCAGTACTTCGTTCAGGATGCCGATTTCTTCTCTGCGTTCTTTCATCGCATCAATGGAATCCATGGTGATGGTTTCACCATCTGCACCATTAAATTTGAAATCCTGCAATTTAGCGCGTAACGCAGCAGTCCGGCCGTGAGGCTTTAGTTCCATGGTGAAAACAAAGCGACGTGAAACCTCTGACGTTTCATCCTCAGTCCAGTCGTACCAGGCTGACTCTTCGGTCGTCTTTTCAACGGCCCAGTCAGTAACAAGTCGGCCATTTTCTTTATCGAAGCTGTCTACACCGATGTGATTTTGCTCAAGAAAGCTCAGCACCGTGTCCCAGATAGCGGTATTCAGCGGCTTGCTGTCATCTACCTGATCGAACCAGACCGTTGCTTCCTGTTTGCCTTCTTCAACATGTGAACCCGCCACAAGGGGCAGGACAAGCGCCGGAGACTGAATCGTCAGTTTGCGGCCGGTAAGACGGGTGTCTGCATTCTGACTTAATTCCGGAAGATCATAATCAGATGTAAATTCAGGCGAATCTAAACCTTCAGGCACTTTCACAGAGGCCCGCTGGGAAACTTCAAGGTAGTCATAACTGCCCGATGCAGTTTCATAATCCTGTTGGCTTGAACAACCTGTCAGGGCTATTACAGATAAGCCACTGAGCAAAGCCAGAGTGTTTTTCATCGGTGTTCCTTATTAACCAGAAATCAAAGCGTGTTTTTGTAATAGTTCTTCGAGTGCTTTTTGGCTCGCAAGTTCCGGTAAAACCATCGGTAATCGTAATTCAGCACTGTTTATCAGCCCCATACGGTATAACGCCCACTTTGGCATTACCGGATTTGGCTCAATAAACATGCCGTTATGCAGGGTTTCGATAGTAGCATTAATACGGCGACATTCCTCAGCGTTGCCTGCCAGGCCTGCTTCGCACATTTTGGAAATTGCGCCGGGAACCACGTTAGCCGTTACTGAAATAACGCCGTGTCCGCCCTGACATAAAAATTCTGCACTGGTACCGTCGTCACCGCTAAGCAACAGAAAATCTTCAGGCACCAGTTTCTGTGTGGCTTTGAGACGTTCAATACTGCCGGTTGCATCTTTCAGACCGACAATGTTTTTGTGCGTGGCCAGTTCTGCCACTGTCTCGGGTAACATGTCCGCAACGGTTCTGCCGGGTACATTATAAAGCAAAACAGGTAAATCAGTCGCATCAGCGACTGCTTTAAAGTGTGCAACCATACCCCGTTGTTGCGGCTTATTGTAATACGGTACAACGCTGAGAAAACCATCGATACCTAAACCGGCCATCTGTTCACTAAGGAAGATGGCTTCATCCGTTGCGTTTGCGCCGCTGCCGGCAATCACAGGAATACGCCCTGCTGTCATAGCAACGGTCTGTTTGACCACTTCAATATGTTCTTCAAAAGGCAATGTGGCGGATTCACCGGTTGTTCCTACTGAAACAATACCGTGTGTGCCCTGCTCTATATGAAACTCAATAAGTTTCTCAAGTGCAGGGTAATCAATGTCACCCGCGTTGGTCATGGGTGTGACAAGTGCAACGTAACTGCCTTTAAACATATTATCTCCCGCGTTTTGTGAGCGCACATGGTAATGAGGTACAGCCCTAAAAACAAGTTATCGCAAGGGCTTTTTAGACGTTAATCGACAACCTTATTCTAAATAATCACTATTCCGTCAAAAATTGGGGATAAAACCCTTACATCAGACTGTTTTTCGAACTGACGCGGTGCTTAAGCTCACTTTATGATGCCGGAACGTGGCATCAAAAAATCCTGATGTGTTAGTATAAATGTGGCTCCGGTTTTATAAGTAACGACATGAATCATCAGTTAATAGTCACGATTTTGGGTACCGACAAGAGCGGCATGCTGAGCGAAATTGCCGGCACCGTGTCGGAAGCTCAATGCAATATTCTCGACAGCAGGCAGGCGATATACGGGAAAGAATTTTCCCTGACCATGATCATCGAAGGTTCCCATCAGGCAATCACACGGGCGGAGCTGGCCATTCCCCCCATGTGTCAGAAGTTCGGCCTGCTTTCTATGATGAAGCGAACCAGCCATCATGAGAAACAAAATTTAGATTATCTTTACGATGTGGAGTTCAGCGGCGAAGACAGTCATGGCCTGCTGAAGTCGGTAACCGGCTTTTTTGCGAAACGGCACGTCTCCATCAGTGCGTTTCGTCAGCGTACCTTTAAAGATAAAAAAACCGGCAAAGAAATGATGCGCTGCAAATTTGTTGTCAGTACGCCGGATTCCGTTGATATCACGCAGCTTCGTTCGGAGGCTGATGCCCTGTTCGGTTCCCTGAATCTGAGTGGCAAGATTATAGACAAAAATAAAGGAGAATTATGAACACCTTAAAAGCAGGTGATAAAGCACCGGCATTTACCCTGCCGGATCAAAATGGCGAAGCCGTTAATCTGGCAGATTTTGAAGGTAAGAAAGTACTGGTGTATTTTTACCCTAAAGCAATGACACCGGGCTGTACCGTGCAGGCACAGAACCTTCGCGACAGCAAAACATCACTGGATGAACTCAATGTTGTGATACTGGGGATCAGTCCGGACGCTGTTAAACGCCTGCCAAAGTTCATTGAGAAAGAAAACCTGAACTTCACCCTGCTCTCGGACGAAGACCACGCTGTGGCTGATGCTTTTGGCGTCTGGGGTCCAAAAAAATTCATGGGCAAAGAATACGACGGCATTCATCGTTTAAGCTTTCTTATCGATGAAAACGGTGCTGTTGAACACGTGTTTAATAAGTTTAAAACCAAAGACCATCATCAGGTTGTACTGGATTATCTGAATCAGGCTGGTTGATAACCCGGTTTACCCCGTCGTTCACAAAGCAAAAAGCCCTGTCAGAGCAGGGCTTTTTTGTTCGGACATACCGTCAATAAGTGTTACAGGGCGGCGGTTCATCCGGTCCGCCGGACCATGCTGTTATCAGCGCTTTGACTAGTGTTGCCAGCGGGATGGCGAAAAACACTCCCCAGAACCCCCACAATCCGCCGAAGAACAGAACCGCCACGATGATATAAAGAGGATGTAAGCTCACCGCCTCGGAGAACAAAAGTGGTACCAGTAAGTTACCGTCCAATGCCTGGATAATGCCGTAGGCAATCATCAGATACCAGAAATCAGGGGTCAGCCCCCACTGAAACAATGCCACAACAGCTACCGGAATGGTGACAACGGCTGCACCGATATAGGGGATAAGCACTGACAAGCCAACCAGTACGCCGAGCAGAATGGCATAGCGCAAGTCCATCAGAGCAAAGACAATGCAGGATACAGATCCCACAATCAGAATTTCGATAACTTTGCCGCGGATATAATTTGCTATCTGGGTATTCATTTCATGCCCGACCTGCGTAATCAACCGCCGCTCTTTCGGTAACAATGACGAAATGCCATCAAGAAAAAACAATTTGTCTTTCAGCATGAAGAACACCATCAACGGCACCAGAATCATATATACCAGTAACGCTGCAACATTACCGATTGAACTGACAGATGCTGACAAAAGTTGCTGTCCCATATCCACCAGATGATCATTGAGACTCTCCATCATCTGCTGAATTTGATAAACCTGTACATAGTCAGGATACTTATCCGGTAACCGCAGGATCCAGTCCTGCGCGTTTTGCCAGATTAGCGGCGTTTCCTGAATCAGATTCACGCTCTGACGGCTCACAGTAGGTAACAAGCCGACAATCATCAGTATGGTGACAGCAACAAACGCCAGCATCACAACGCTGCAGGAAATGGTCCTGCTGACACCAATATTTACCAGCCGGTTCACCGGCCAGTCCAGCAGATAAGCAATCACAGCTGCCACCAGAACAGGCATGATAAGCCCACCCCAGAAGACGAACACAGTTGCCGTCAACAGGATTAAGATCAGCAACATGGCTGCATCGGGGTCAGAGAACTTCCGGCGGTACCAGCGGCCGAATACACTGATTAAACTCATAAATTCTGCTCAGTCGGAACGGAAAAAAATGCATCATAGGAGAATCACTGACCGCTCTGCAACCCGGATTCCACGGTATTACAGGCTAAATGAAAACATCCGGGTTACATTATGCATGAAGCAATATAGCAATCACCCGTATTGTACGGCACAATGCTAAAATAATGCGATGGAAAAATGAAACTAATCATGGAGTTTGCCACTCTATCTGTAAACGCTTCAGTGGTACTCAACAGTAACAGGTTCAATGAGATATTTAGCGCGAAACGGAATTAAAATAGGCTTGTGTTTGCTGGCAATGAGTTTTTCTGCCATCGCACAAACCAGTAAATACAGCGATCGTAATACGTTACCGGAAATAGGTGTGGTAGCGTCCGAAGCCCTTTCCCTTGACAAAGAGATGCTGATTGGCGATGCCGTTATGCGGCAAATGCGCGGTGGGGCCCCGATTATCGGCGACCCAGTGCTGGATGAGTATTTGCAGGATCTGGGTAACCGCCTTGTTGTTCATGCCGACAACACCAAGTTTCCTTTTGAATTCTTCTGGGTCAACAACGATGCCATTAACGCCTTTGCTTTCTTTGGCGGCCACATTGGTGTGCATACCGGCCTTATTCATAATGCGAAAAACGAAAGTGAGCTTGCGTCAGTGCTGGCCCACGAAATCTCTCACGTTACCCAGCGTCACCTTGCCCGCCACATGCAGGCACAACAGCGTGCTACGCCACTGGCCATTGCCAGTATATTAGGCGGTGTTTTACTGGCGATGGCAGATCCTCAGGCCGGTATGGCAGCCATTTCCGCCGGTCAGGCCGCTTCAGCGCAAATGCAGATTGATTATACCCGTTCTAATGAACAGGAAGCTGACCGGATTGGGATAGGCATGTTATACCGTGCCGGATTTGATCCTGACGCGGCAGCCAGCTTCTTCTCAACCTTGCTGGAACAATACCGCATGGTATCCCGTCCGCCTGCAAGATTGCTTTCTCACCCGTTAACGGAAACGCGTGTTGCCGATGCCCGCGCCAGAGCCGGTGATTTTCCACCTGTGCGGTTAAGAGAAAGTATTTCTTTTCATCTGGCAAAGGCCAGAGTGATGTCCAGGTACACGTTCAATAAAAAATACAGCCTGGAATACTACCAGGATGCGGTGGACCGTAAGAACTATGTAGTCCGTGAAGCGGCAATGTATGGTCTAGCGCTGGCACTCATGCGCAATGAGAAGATTCCGGAAGCAGCGAAGGTGATCGATACATTACTCAATGAAGACCCGGATAATCTGTTTTACCTTGATGCAGCCACTGATCTTTCTCTGGCAATGGGTAAACCACAGGAAGCAACAGAACGTCTGGCACCGCACCTGCAATTAACACCACGCAATCAGGTACTGGCATTGAATCAGGCCAATGCGCTTATTGCCGCCAATGAAAATGACAAAGCTGTTCAGTTACTGAAAGACTTGTTGCTGGTGCATCCTGACTATGAAATCGCCTGGCAGTTACTCACTGAAGCATATAAAAACAACAAAGATTTTCAGGGCATGCATCAAAGTAAAGCAGAAGTGATGGCACTGAACGGTGCTTACCGTCGCGCTGTGGATGAATTACAGTTTGCTTATAACTTTACTGCCGACAAGCACCTTGACAAGCAGCGGATCCGCGCAAGGATTAAACAACTGCGGGACGAGGAAGAGCGGCTGAAACGACTGTAAATACCTCCCTTAATTCAGTGAGCGGAGGTACCCGCCTCCGCGTTTGTATACTGAATTAAACCGTCCAGGGAGTCATCGTCCTGCTCACCGTACAACGCTTTCACAACCTCCCCCTTAGGTGAAATCAGATACGTTGCGGGCAGATAGTCCGGATACGGCATGGGAAAAATGGTTTCTTTTGCGGTGTTTATCACAGCAAACTCAATATTTAGCTGTTGTGTTAAGGCACGCAGTTCCTGCTCATTTTTGTCATCAAAACTGACACCGGTTATCTTCACATGGTCAGGCAGGCGATTAATCAGCCTGTTCAGGGCCGGGATCTCCCGTAAACAGGGAGAACACCAGGGGGCGAAAAAGTTGATGATATGCCATTCTCCGCCATTGTCTGCCCAGCGAACCGGCTGTACAGAAAGTGTAACGGCATCTGCGCGGGTATATTGCTGAAGTTGCCAGCCGGCAATCAGTGCAACCACAGCCGCACTGACAATCATTAATGATTTTTTCATGATTAATTGCGTCCGGTCATATTATTCTTACATTAATACTTGTTAGAATTCATCTCAGTGAAATTTATAACACATTGAATAAAAAGCCTATGTCTTCAGTACAAATACTTCATAACCCCCGTTGCTCCAAAAGTCGCCAGACCCTCACTTTATTACAGGAAAAGGGTATTGATGTTGAAGTCACCGAATACCTTAAACACCCGTTAACCCGGGAACAGCTTGAAGCCATTGCTACAAAGCTGGGTGTTTCGTCCCCCCGTGACATGATGCGGACAAAAGAAGCTGAATATAAAGAGCTGGCATTAGGTGAGAGCTCTGTTACCGACGAACAATTATTCGATGCCATGGTTTCTGTTCCGAAGTTAATTGAGCGTCCGGTGGTCATTAAAGGTGATAAGGCCCGCATAGGTCGTCCACCTGAAAGTGTTCTGGACATACTCTGATGTCGCCGGTACTGGTGTTGTATTACTCAAGAAACGGGACAACCCGGCAACTGGCAACACATATCGCCAGAGGCATTGAAAGTACAGGAGCCGAAGCACGGGTGCGTACCGTGCCGGCGATCCCTGAATATATGACACCATGGCCGGATGTTCCAGAAGCAGGCGCGCCCTTCGTTACCCGTTCTGATCTGACAGAATGTTCCGGTCTGGCACTGGGGAGTCCGGTCAGGTTCGGAAATATGGCCGCTCCGCTTAAACATTTCCTCGACAGTACTTCTCAGGAATGGCTGAAAGGCGTACTGATTGATAAACCCGCCTGTGTATTCACCTCCGGTGGCAGTATGCATGGCGGACAAGAGTCAACCCTGCTTACCATGATGCTGCCCCTGCTCCATCATGGCATGGTGCTCTTTGGTATTCCTTACACTGAATCGCAATTACACGATACTGCTTCCGGCGGCTCGCCTTATGGTGCCGGACATGTGTCAGGCCTCAGTGACGGTAAACTGACTGCTGATGAATCAGCGCTGGCTTTTGCCCAGGGAAAGCGTCTCGGGGAACTGGTACGGCAATTAGCACGGAAGAAATCATGACAGAAATGGCACCGGCAACTAAAAAAGCACGCTGGCTGGCGTTACTCAGTTATCTCGGATTACTCGCCTGGGTAACCTTGTGGCAATTTGTATTGGTTGATGAAAGGGTCTACGGCACGCTCTTCATCGCCATAATTTATATTTTGCCTTTACTCCTGCCACTTCGCGGCATCATTGCAGGCAAACCCTATACCCACGCCTGGGCAAACTTTGTGGTACTGTTTTACGTCATCCACGGCATTACAGCCGGTTACGCGGCACCGCAGGAACTGGGTTATGCCATAACGGAACTGATACTTGCCACGGGCATGTTTGCCGGTTGCAGCCTGTTTGCCAGATTACGGGGTCGGGAATTGGGTCTCGGACTTAAAAAACTGAAAGATGTCATGAAGGAAGAGAAGCAGCGCTTCGAAGAAACGGAATAAAGACACCATGACACACAGAAAGGTTATTCTTTTTCCAGTTCCCGCTTAATCATAGCCACAGACAGTTTCTTCTGTTCCTGCAAAGAGCGGGTGTCCAGCCGGTCGAGCATAGCAAGCAACGCCGGTAAATCACGGTCACAATGGGTGAGTAAAAACGCCAGAGCCTGTTCGGAAAAACGCATACCCCGTTGCGCCGCGCGCTTTTTCAGCACATTCAAACGTTCATTATCAGTCAGGCCTGCCAGTTGCCAGGTAATACCCCAGCTCAGACGTGAACGTAAGTCAGGTAATTTGAAAGCGGGATGGTTCGGGCCTATGGAAGAGGTCCAGATAAATATGGACGTATGATTGTCTACCACACGATTAATAAAATGAAAAAGCGCCTCTTCCCACTCATCAATGCCGGCAATGGCATCAATATTGTCCAGACACACATAAGGCAGGCGCTCCAGGCCATCAAAGATCACCGGCGTCCAGTCAGCATATTCCCGTAAGTTTAAATAAATATGCCGTGTCTGGTGAAAGGCAAGTTGGTGGCATACGGCATAAAGTAAATGACTCTTGCCCCGCCCCGCAGCACCGGTAATACCGACACCCGCCAGCGGACTATTGTCCAGCGAACTGAATGCCGTGTTATCCCGCCAGCGGCTGCCACTCTGGCTCAGTGCAGAAAGAAAGTCTGCAAGGCCGCTGTTTTCACCAGCCTCAAAGCTTGCGAAGGTTTCATCATCAGGTAACGATACCGCCAGAGGTAACTGCATAGGCGCTGTGTTATTCGTTCCAGTAAAAGTTCAGTCCGTCAAGGGGGTTACCTGACACGTCAGACACCGGCTTGAGTTTTGAATCCAGGCTCACCAGTTTGAAAAAGTCACTGGTTTGCGACAACAGCGACAGTGAGAACGTCGCCACAGACCCTTTCTGACTCACCAGCGACACATGACTCACCATGCTCATCTGTTCCATGTATTCTCTGGCATGCACGTACTTTTCCAGCGAGTCCACATTGGCAACAGAGATAGAAATGTTATTCACTTCTGTTTGTTCATCACCGCTACGGACTGAAAAATGCTGGCCAAGATAATCGCTGTATTCTTCAAAAAACAACGCGGTAAGGCTGTCTTCATCATCTGCATAAAGGGTACCGAACTGAATGTCGTTATTTTTGATCACTACCCAGTCAAGCGCCCAGTCACCTTGCGTGTGCTTTTGTGACATTGCTTCGAATTCGCTGCGGGTGAACGCCGGAGAACGGGCTTCTTCCACAAGATCATCCACCAGGTAGGTATTCAAATCCTGTAAACCATTATTGGAAAAAGCAGGCCGGTAGGTGTCATAGCGAAATGCTGATGCCTGCTCCCGCGTTTGCTGTTCTTCTTCAATGTCAGGCACAGCATTCATCTTTACTTTGTATAACCGCGCGCCGACAATGTAATCAGGCTGATATCTGACCGAAGCAGTTTGCAACGTTCTGGCAAACCGTCCCCAAACATCAAAAACGGAAATATTCACGCTGTCATCTAAATCCATCAGCGGGAACACGACAGGCACGCCTCTTTCAACAGCCAGTTCACGCAGACGACGGCTTACCTGTCCTTTAGCACCGTCATCGATGATCTGGCGGTTTCCATTTTCATCTTCGGTGGCAAGCCATAATAAAGTATCCGGTCTGCGCTGCCCCCAGACGGGTAATCCGGCTTCCCTGATCACCTTTATAACTGCCCGGGAATCAAACTCAGCGACATAAGACAACTGACCGTTAACCACATCAAAGCGGTACGCCCGCAAATACCGTTCAGGTTGAGACAACATGGCCCTTACTGCACTGTTTGAAGTAGCTGCACGCTGACCGGTAATTTTTATGACTACCTGTTCCAGTGCCTGACGGGCCGCTTTCTTCTGGGTCGATGATGACTGATCGGACACAGCCACACTGGCCTCGTTAACTGATACCACTGTACTGGCCTGAACGGATCCTGAGAAAGCTCCGGCAAACAGAGAAACAACAATGAACACTAAAGAAAAGGAAGATAATTGAAAAAGCATGAAGAATTAACGCCGCTCCGTGAAACCCGTACCTGGACTATGCGAAAACGTATTGTGTGTTATTTACCGGAATATTTCACCACTAAAATGTAAAAGATTAGCATCAGGACAGATCAGCAGCCGAATTCCCCCCTGCGCCCTGTTGGACTTACTGCAACTTACTGGTAGAATCCGCGTCTTTCCAATCACCGCACCAGGGCCATACTCGTGAGCGAAAACAAACAGTCACTTAGTTATAAAGATGCAGGCGTAGACATTGATGCCGGAAATCAGCTGGTTGAACGTATTAAATCTGTTACTAAAAAAACAACCCGTCCGGAAGTCCGTGGTGGCCTTGGTGGTTTTGGTGCGTTATGTGAACTGCCCGCGAAGTATAAACGCCCGTTACTGGTATCCGGCACCGACGGTGTAGGAACTAAACTGCGCGTAGCGATGGATGCCAACCGTCATGACAGCGTGGGTATCGATCTGGTTGCTATGTGTGTTAACGATCTGATTGTTCAGGGTGCAGAGCCGTTATTCTTCCTCGACTATTACGCTACAGGAAAACTGGACGTAGATGTGGCTGCAGACGTGGTCACCGGTATCGGTGAAGGCTGCGAACAGGCTGGCTGTGCGCTCATTGGCGGTGAAACAGCAGAAATGCCCGGCATGTACCACGACGGCGATTACGATATTGCCGGATTCTGCGTAGGTGTTGTAGAAGCTGATAAAGTGATTGACGGCAGCGGCGTAAAAGCTGGTCAGAAAATTATTGCTCTGGCTTCGTCCGGCCCCCATTCAAACGGTTACTCACTGGTCCGTAAAATCGTTGAAGTCAGCAAAGCAGACGTGAATGCAGACCTTGATGGTAAGCCGCTTATCGATCATCTTCTTGCGCCAACCCGTATTTATGTGAAGCCGGTACTGGCACTGCTGGAAAAAGTAAAAGTAGAGGCCATCTCTCACATCACCGGTGGCGGTTTCTGGGAAAATATTCCCCGTGTGCTGCCTGAAAACGCCAAAGTTGTAGTAGATGAGTCAAGCTGGCAATGGCCTGTCGTATTTAACTGGTTGCAGGAAAACGGTAACGTTACGCAACATGAAATGTACCGTACCTTCAACTGTGGCGTTGGTTTGATCCTCGTTGTCGATGAAAACGATGCAGATGAAGCCGTCCGTATTCTGAATGAAGGCGGAGAACAAGCCTGGTTGCTGGGTCATATTGAAGATCGCAGCGGCGACGAAGAACAGGTAGAAATTAAGTAATGACTACCGCTAAACCCCGCTTATGCGTATTGATTTCCGGTAACGGGTCTAATCTGCAGGCTATGATCGACAGTATCGAAGCCGGTCAGTTGCAGGCTGAAATTGTGGCGGTGATCTCAAACCGCCCCGATGTATTCGGCCTTGAAAGAGCCGGAAAAGCCGGCATCCCTGCACATTGCCTGGATCATAAAGATTTTTCAGACCGCGATGAGTTTGACGCAAAACTGCAATCTTTGATTGATAGTTTTAGCCCGGATGGCGTAGTACTGGCCGGATTCATGCGTATTCTTACGCCTGAATTTGTTGAACATTTTTCCGGTAAATTATTGAACATCCACCCGTCTTTGTTGCCAAAGTACAAAGGGTTACATACCCATCAACGTGCGATTGATAACGGCGACAAAGAACACGGTGTCAGTGTGCATTTTGTGACTCCTGAACTGGACGGTGGTCCGGTAATCATCCAGAGTCGTGTACCGGTATTTAAAGATGATACCGCAGATGAACTGGCTGAACGGGTTCAGGAACAGGAACGCCGGATTTATCCGTTAGTGTTGAAGTGGTTTGTCGCCGGTCGTCTGACAATGAAAGATAATAAGGCTGTGCTTGATGATAAAATTCTTCCGCCGGAAGGTTACGCCAACGACTAAACCGGCAGGGTTTCTGCTGTCACTTTTGTTGATGCTGGTTTCTGTACCGGCATCTGCAGAAGACAAACCTGTTATTACTCCTTTTGAAGCGCATTATACCGCTTATAAATGGGGTGATGATGTGGGTGAAGCCAAAATCAAGCTTGAATATCTGAGCGACGAACAATACTCCCTCACCTATTCTTCAGACGTTTCCAAATTCTTCTTATCTGACGAACGTTTTGAACACTCCGTGTTTTTTGCCTCGGAAGATACAATTCTGCCTTTCTCCTACTACTATAAGCGCACGGGTACCGGACCTGATAAACAGCTTTCGGTTAAGTTTGCCAGTTTCCCTGACAAGCAGATAGAAATCGAAGGTGGTGAGACTCTGCCATGGCAGGGAGAAACCGATAATCAACTTTACCGTATTGATCTCGCCAGACAACTGGCCGCAGGCAAAACAACCCTGTCTTATGATTTCATTAACTACCGTGGTGAACGGAAAAATTATGGTATTGAAGTCACCGGTGAAGAAAAACTGTCACTGCCTTACGGCGAACTTGACACTGTTAAGGTAAAAATTCTTCGCGACAATAATAGCAGCCGGGAAACATTTGCCTGGTTTGCCCCCGCTCTGGATTATAATCTGGTCCGCCTGCAGCAATTTAAAGATGGTGATGAGCAGGGGGATATCAAGCTCAGTGCATACCGTCATCTTTAATCTACGTTAAGTTGTAAAATTTTTGTGTTCTCTTTCTTGACCTTTGATGTGACAGACATTAGTTTTAGCATCATACTCTGGTCTGACCTCAGTCCAACTTACTGATTCAGCATATTTCATACTGTTAAGGAGCAATGTATGGGTGAACTCGCGTGGTTTATCATATTCATGGTGGCCGTTTGTGTAGCCGCGTATAAGCGTATGAGCTTAACGTCTACCGTGTCTTTACTGGCGGGCATTATGGTGCTTGGCACAATCACCGGAAGCATCGGTTTCTTCAGCTGGCTACTCTTCCTCATCATTGCTGTTCCACTGTCTATGCCGGATGTACGCAGAAAATTCATTTCGTCACGCCTGCTCGCTTTTTACAAAAAAGTCAGTCCGGAAATGTCCGCAACTGAACAGGAAGCCATTGATGCCGGTACAGTCTGGTGGGACGGCGAGTTGTTCTCCGGCAAACCTGACTGGAACAAACTCCATGCAATTCCTAAAGGCCGTCTGACCGCGGAAGAAAAGGCATTTCTTGACGGTCCGGTAGACCGTGTATGCCATATGGTTGATGAGTGGCAAATTAATCATCAGAACGCTGATCTGCCGCCGGAAATCTGGGCCTATCTGAAAGAGCATAAATTCTTCGCCATGATTATTAAGAAAAAATATGGCGGTTTGCAATTTTCAGCCTACGCACAATCGAGAGTATTGCAGAAACTGGCGGGTTGCTCTGCAGTGTTATCCAGTACGGTAGGCGTTCCGAATTCTCTTGGTCCCGGCGAATTGCTGCAACATTACGGCACTAAAGAGCAGCAGGATTATTATCTGCCCCGGCTGGCTAACGGAGAAGAAATTCCCTGTTTTGCACTTACCGGGCCTGAAGCAGGTTCCGATGCCGGCGCCATCCCAGATACCGGCGTCGTTTGCCGTGGTGAATGGGAAGGAAAAGAAATTCTGGGCATGCGTCTTAATTTTAATAAGCGCTATATCACTCTCGCACCGGTGGCAACGGTTATCGGACTGGCATTTAAGCTGGAAGATCCTGAAGGGCTGTTGGAAGGTCAGACAACCGCAGGCATAACCTGTGCTCTGATCCCAAGAGAAACGAAAGGACTGGAAATTGGCCGTCGTCATTTCCCGCTGAATACCCCCTTTCAGAACGGGCCGCTTAAAGGTGAAGACGTATTTGTGCCCCTGGACTTCATTATCGGTGGACCGAAAATGGCGGGCAAAGGCTGGCGCATGCTGATGGAGTGTTTATCAGTGGGTCGTTGCATTACCCTGCCCTCTACCGGCGCAGGCGGTGCAAAATCAGTGGCACTGGCAACCGGCGCCTATGCACGTATACGCCGTCAGTTCCGCATTCCCGTTGGTCATATGGAAGGCGTGGAGGAAATGCTTGCCCGTATCGGCGGTAATGCTTACCTGATGGATGCCGTCACCCGGTTCTCCACGGTAGGTGTAGATTTAGGCGAAAAACCGTCCGTGATATCTGCCATCAGCAAATATCACCTGACGGAGAAAATGCGCCAGGTCATAAACGACGCTATGGATATTCACGGTGGTAAGGGCATTATGCTCGGGCCAAATAATTATCTTGGCCGCGGTTACCAGGGCGCGCCCATTTCCATTACCGTGGAAGGTGCCAATATTCTTACCCGCAATATGATGATTTTCGGTCAGGGCGCTATGCGTTGTCACCCGTATGTACTGTCTGAAATTCAGGCTGCGGCAATGACGGATAAATCTGAACAACTCCGGGAATTTGATAAAGCGGTATTTGGTCACCTGGGATTCGCCGCTGCAAATAAAGTAAGAAGCCTGTGGTTCTCACTCACAGGTGGTTTATTTCACCGCACGCCGTTTAATGACGACACCGGTCGCTATTACCAGTTACTCCAGGGTTACAGTGCTAACCTGGCATTTCTGACTGACGTGTCAATGGGTCTGCTTGGTGGTGAACTGAAACGTAAAGAGCGTTTATCTGCCCGACTGGGGGATATTCTCAGTGGCTTATATTTGGCAAGTGCAACGCTGAAACGTTTTGATGAAGAAGGCCGGTTACAGGAAGATGCTCCGCTGATGCACTGGGCACTGCAAAACACCTTGTTCGACATTGAAGAAGCACTGGATACCTTTATCAGTAACTTCCCTAACAAAGCAATGGCTGCGGCATTAAGAGTATTGATATTACCCTTTGGCAGACGTTGTAAACGTCCCGATGACAAACTGGAACACCAGATCGCAACCATTCTGCAAACGCCCGGCACAGTGCGTACCCGACTCGGTGACGGACAGTACCTCACACGGGAGGAAGGCAGTCTGTTTGGTGATCTGGAGCAAACACTGGATGACGTGCTGGCTGCTGAGCCGGTATTCGATAAAATTTGTAAGGCCAGAAAAGCCCGTCTTCCCTTTACCGGTCTGGATAAACTGGCTGATGCAGCATTATCAGAGGGTATTATTGACGAAGAAGAAGCTGAGTTACTTACCAGAGCCGAAGCCGGCCGCCTGCGTACTATCAATGTAGATGATTTCGACAACGAAGAACTCATTGCAAAAGTGAATACAATGGCTTAAATACTGCCTGAAACTAAAAGGCCGCATCAAAATGATGCGGCCTTTTTTATTCCTCGGGAGAATTAACTGAACTGCAATTTGTCCATCAGCAGTACAGCCTGAGTCCGGGTGTTAATTTCAAGCTTGCGTAAAATTGCACTGATGTGTGCCTTGATAGTCGCTTCGGTCACATTCATTTCGTGGGCAATTTGCTTATTCATTAAACCTGCACGCAGGAAGCTCAGCACCTGAATTTGTTTCGGCGTCAGTTCACGGAATCGTTTCAACAGTTGAGTGAGTTCTTCATCAACGTTTTCCAGGTCCGCTTTCATCTCTTCCGGTACCCAGTTTTCACCACCTTTAATGGTCACGATTGCTTCAGCAATTTGCTTTGTGGGCGATGATTTGGGAATAAAGCCCTGTGCACCCAATCCCATAACCTGAGCGACAACATCAATGCTTTCATTGGCAGAGATAACCGCGACGGGTAATTCCGGATAAACATCTTTAACGGAAATAAGACCGTTGAAGTATTCGCCTCCCGGCATATTTAAATCTAATAACAGTAAATCAATGTGGTGATTTTCAGTTAACACGGTCATCATGGATTCAAGACTGTCCGCTTCAAGAATTTCAGCGTCCTTGAAATACGGTTCCAGTGCAGCACTTAATGCTTCCCTGAACAGTGGATGATCATCTGCAACTAATATACGAGTCATATAATGCGGTGCCCGAATTATGTAATTTTTCCTGTTACTATAGGGTAATACTTTAGGCTAATGATATAAAGTCAAATTAACTTAAGGCGCTTTATAATCAAGAAATTTTTCCTTTTAAATGAAAAAAACGTGGCAATCCTTTAAAATCTGCCCCGTTTTTTAGCTAATCAGTAAGGTCTTTCAGTGCAAAAGCCGGATAATATTTTTGCCAGCCATATGACAACCGTCAGTGATTTCCGATTTGATGAACACGTAGCTGACGTATTTCCCGATATGATTCAACGTTCAGTACCGGGTTATCAGACGATTCTGCATACCATCGGAGAACTGGCCAGAGCCAGAGTTACTGATGGCAGCAATGTGTATGATCTCGGCTGTTCTCTGGGGGCAGCCAGTCTTTCTGTTGCACGCAACACGGATCATTTGTCCTGTCAGATAACCGGTATTGATAATTCTCCGGCAATGATTGAGCGCTGTGAACGGGTAATTTCCAGTTTTCATTTACCTAACCCTGTCACACTCCATTGTGAATCTGCTCTGGACACCAAAATAGAAAATGCATCTATGGTGATCATGAATTTCACCTTGCAATTTATTCCGCCGGAGCAAAGAGAAACGCTGCTGAGCAAAATTTTCAACGGCCTTAACCCGGGTGGGATCCTCGTTTTGTCAGAGAAAATCCAGCATCCCAGTGAACAGGGAAATCATCTGCTTATCGACCTGCATCATCAGTTTAAGCGCAATAATGGTTACAGTGAACTGGAAGTCAGCCAGAAACGGGCAGCGCTTGAAAATGTGATGCTCACCGACAGCTATCAGACTCACGAAAACCGGTTGAAAAAAGTAGGGTTTGAAGATGTGGTGATGTGGTTCAAATGCTATAACTTTACTTCAATGGTGGCCATTAAGGCTGGTGGAGACATTGCCTGATGCGACGTATTTCTGATCCCTGGTTCACTGAATGTTACCGTCAGTTGCTGGACACGCCTCTGGCACACTGGCTTGAAACGCTGCCGGCACAAATCAGCGAATGGCAAAGGGGACACCTTCACGGAGAATTCAGTAAATGGTGTAAATTGCTGGAAAAACTTCCTGAGACCACTGTCAGTTCAAAAGAACTGAAACACAGTGTTACTGCGGGTAGCGCCGCTGACATCAGCGAATATCAGCAGAAACAGATAGAAGGTCTGCTGAAACAGTTTATGCCCTGGCGAAAAGGCCCCTATCACATTCACGGCATTCATATTAATACAGAATGGCGGTCAGACTGGAAATGGGATCGGGTACTGCCTCATATCAGCCCGCTTGCCAACCGTCATGTTCTGGATGTGGGTTGTGGTAGCGGCTATCACATGTGGCGTATGCTGGGAGAAGATGCTGCCGGCGTTTATGGCATCGATCCGACTCAACTGTTTTTAATTCAGTTTCAGGCTATCAGGCATTTTATTCCTGCCGCCAATATCCATTTTTTACCCCTGGGCATTGAGCAGATGCCGGCATTAAAAGCATTTGATACTGTGTTCTCAATGGGTGTGCTATACCATAGAAAAGATCCGGTACAGTTTCTCACCCAACTAAAAGATCAGTTACGCAAAGGCGGCGAACTGGTGCTTGAAACACTGGTAGTGGAAGGTGATGAACAAACCGTACTGATGGCAGGCGAACGTTATGCACAGATGCGCAACGTCTGGTTTCTGCCAAGTGTAAAGGCACTCACTGTGTGGCTGAGCAGGCTGGGTTTTGAAAATATTAAGGTCGCTGATATCAACACCACGTCTCTTGATGAGCAGCGCACCACAGAATGGATGACGTCTCAGTCTTTAAAAGATTTTCTGGATCCTGATGACATCAGCAGAACCATTGAAGGTTATCCTGCACCACAACGTGCAGTGCTGATAGCCACGAAAAAGTAACTTTATGTCCTGTTCGTTTGCAGACTGTTGCCAATTCTTGGCACCGGTCTGCGAGCATTCCTGACCCGGATTGGCATAATTGTTGTAGTTACTACTTTATAAACTGTGCTGAAACAGCACGTCACACAGGTAGTAACATGGATATTACGGGCTTTCTGAACGAGCACCAGTTACCGGACACTTACCAGGCCATTGCACAAGAATGGTTCATACCGTTAGCAGACGAAATCCTTTCGCACGAAAATGGTGCAGAAGGGCCATTTTTCGTCGGTGTTAATGGCTGCCAGGGATCAGGGAAATCCACATTATGCGACTTTCTTATCCACTACTTCACCAACCAGCACGGGCTGTCAGCCGTCACGATCTCCCTTGACGATTTCTATCTCTCCCGTGCAAGACGACAAGAACTTGCTGCCAACGTACATCCCTTGCTTTGCACCAGAGGCGTACCCGGTACGCACAATACGGTTCTGGCTGATAGCACTTTCACAGCGTTAAAATCTGCAGGCAGCGTTGCTCTGCCCCGCTTTAATAAAGCCAACGATGATCCTTTTGAAGGATCTGCGTGGCCGGTAATCACCTCTCCACCTGATATTGTGTTAATTGAAGGCTGGTGTTGGGGCGTGTCAGCGCAATCTGAGGACGCACTTAAAGAGCCGGTTAATGATCTTGAGCGTACCGAAGACCCGGATGGCACATGGCGGGGATATGTGAATGATAAAATTGCTGCAGATTATGAATCTTTATACGATGAAATGCAGTATTGGGTAATGTTAAAAGGTCCGTCTTTTGAGCATGTTTACAAATGGCGGTGTGAACAGGAACACAAACTGGCCGCGAAAACCGGAAAAACCGGAAGCGGTATAATGAGCGATGAACAAATCCTTCGTTTCATACAACATTATCAGAGACTCACAGAACATGCGTTTAATTCCCTGCCTGCAAAGTGTAATCAGGTATTTGAGTTAGATGAAAACAGAGTCATTAAAAACGTCATCAGGAAGTAGTCATGGACACAGCGAATACACTCATTTTCACTGACATGGACGGTACGTTGCTTGACCACCATACATACAGTTTTGAAGCTGCAAAGCCTACGCTGACCTCACTGTCAGAGCGAAATATTCCCGTCATCCCTACCACCAGCAAGACCTTTGTTGAATTGCTTGAATTGCGGGAAACCATTGGCCTGACCGGCCCGTTTATCGTAGAAAACGGCGCAGCAGCATACATTCCTCATGGTTTTTTCGCGAAAAAGCCAGCCGGTACCGTGTGGCAGGATGGATTTTGGTGCAAATCTTTCACCTCATCGAAAATGTACTGGCTGAAATTACTCGAAAAGGTCAAACCGGATTTTGCCGGTGAATTCACCCATTTCAGCGAGATGTCCAACGAGGACATCTGCGAAGCCACCGGGTTATCACCCGCAGAAGCTGCACTGGCTGCACAGCGACAATTCGGTGAGCCGGTCTTATGGCAAGGCACAGAGGAGAGAAAAGAGGCGTTTATCCGGTCTGTGACAGACAGAGGCGCCTATCCGCTGGAAGGCGGCCGTTTTATTCATATTTCCGGCGACTGTAATAAGGGCGCAGCCCTCCAATGGTTTGTCGAAGAGTTTATCCGTCAACATGACGAACCGGTGACCAGTATTGCGCTGGGTGACGGTAAAAATGATATTGCAATGCTTGAGGCAGCGGATATTGCCGTTCGGATCGCCTCCCCGAGTCATCAACCCCCTACACTAAAAAAAGAAGAAAATGTATACACCAGTACCCTGCACGGCCCGCAAGGCTGGACTGAAGTACTGACCCGATTACTTTTTTAACAGGACATGGAGAACACATGGCTGATTTTTATCAAAATGGCGTAGTGACAACGTTACACAACTTATCAAGACGCCCTACAGAAGAGCTTGAAGCTGAACTGTTACGATTTTCTCAGAAACGTCCGATGGCGCTGATCCTGCCGTCTTTGTATTCAGAATTGGAAGGCGAAGCCCTGCCGCACATCGTCGACGAACTCACCCACGTCCCCTATCTGTCTGAAATCGTCATTGGCCTTGACCGTGCAGATAAAGAGCAATACAAATCTGCATTAAAATTTTTCGAAAAGCTGCCGCAACATCATCGCGTTTTGTGGAACGATGGCCCCCGTCTTAAAGCCATTGACGAAGAATTATCGGCTCTGAATCTCGCACCTAAGGAACTGGGTAAAGGCCGTAACGTATGGTACTGTATGGGGTATATTCTGGCATCAAACCGTGCCGAATCCGTCGCCCTCCACGATTGCGATATCGTCACCTACAACCGCGACCTGCTGGCCCGCCTTATCTATCCGGTCGCGAATCCTCAGTTCAACTACGAGTTCTGTAAAGGTTATTACGCCCGCGTAGCCAACGGAAAAATCAATGGCCGGGTTTCCCGTTTGCTGGTTACCCCGTTGCTGCGCGCATTGAAACGCACGCTGGGTGATAACGAATATCTGGAATTCATGGACAGCTTCCGTTATCCGCTGGCCGGCGAATTCTCTTTCCGTCGTGATGTGCTGAACGATATCCGTATTCCCAGTGACTGGGGCCTTGAGGTGGGCGTGCTGTCTGAAATGCACCGCAACTACAATCACAACCGCCTGTGTCAGGCCGATATAGCAGATAATTACGATCATAAACACCAGGACTTGTCATTCAATAATGACCAGGGCGGTTTGTCGAAGATGTCTATCGACATCACCAAAGCACTGTTCAGAAAGCTGGCGACTCAGGGATTTACTTTCAGCAACGAAATGTTCCGTTCCATTAAAGCAACCTATTACCGTATTGCGCTGGATTTCGTTGAAACCTATCACAACGATGCAGTAATGAATGGCCTGACATTAGACATTCACAATGAAGAAAAAGCCGTTGAACTGTTTGCCAGCAATATTATGAAAGCGGGTAACAGCTTCCTGGATAATCCGATGGAAACACCGTTTATTCCAAGCTGGAACAGGGTCACCAGTGCAGTACCGGACATTCTTGACCGCCTGCTGGAGGCCGTTGAAGCAGACACAGCAGAATTATTAGGGTAACGCATGACGAGTTGGGAACAATTACACGAAAAAGTCAGTCATCACTTGCAGTCGATTTATGCTGATGTGGTTCTGGATATCCCTGTTGGAGATCTTGCCACTCAGCTGATGCATACGATGCGTCTTGAAGAAGATAAAGACGTTGTTCAACCAACGCCGCACTGCAATTACTGGGATGAAGAAGATATTATCATGATCACTTACGGTGACAGTGTGATCAGTGATAATGAGCAGCCATTGTTTACCCTTGACCGTTTTCTGCACACCTACTGTAAGAACACGATCAACAAGGTACACATGCTGCCCTTCTTTCCTTACAGTTCAGACGATGGCTTTTCCGTCATCGACTATTCCAGTGTGAATGAATCACTGGGAGACTGGCCTGATATTGAACGGCTGTCAAAGCACTACGGCCTGATGTTTGATCTTGTTATCAACCATTGTTCTGCCCGTAGTGCCTGGTTTGACAATTTTCAGAAAGGCGAAGGCACTGGCAGTGATTTCTTTTTTACTGCCGATCCGTCTGATGATTTATCTATGGTTACCCGCCCGCGGGTGTCTCCCCTGCTGCGGGAAACTGAAACCGCCACCGGCACGAAACATGTCTGGTGTACGTTCAGTCACGACCAGGTGGATTTTGATTTCCGCAATCCGAAGGTACTGCTGGCTTTTGTGGAAATTATTCGTCTGTATCTGGATAAAGGCGCTAAGCTGTTCCGTCTGGATGCAGTGGCGTTTTTATGGAAAATCATCGGGACCAGTTGTATCAATCTGGCACAGACCCACGAAGTTATCCGTTTGCTCCGTACACTGATTGAACACACTGATCCTACTGTCATTATTATTACTGAAACCAACATCCCTAACCGGGAGAACCTGACGTATTTCGGTAATGCCAATGAAGCCCATGCTATCTATAACTTCTCACTCCCCCCATTGCTGGTAAATACCCTCGTGACCGGCAACTGTGGTTATCTGAAGAACTGGATGATGAGTATGCCGCCTGCCCAAAACGGCACGACATATTTTAACTTCATTGCATCCCATGACGGGATCGGTCTGCGCCCGGCTGAAGGGTTACTTGACGATGAAGAAATTTCTACACTGGTGCATACCATGCAGAATTTCGGCGGAAAAGTCTCCTGGCGGGCGTCTGATCATGGTCAGCAGAAGCCGTATGAAATCAACATTACTTTGTTTGACGCACTGCAGGGAACCACAGCAGGCCCGGATAAGTATCAGGTAGACCGCTTTATTTGTGCTCATGCCATTATGCTGGGTATGGAAGGTATACCGGGTCTGTACATCCATAGTTTACTGGGTACCAGTAATGACTATGAAAAAGTGGCTAACACCGGTCAGAACCGCTCTATCAACCGGCACAGATGGAACTTTGAGGAACTGGCAGCCCTGCTGGACTCGCCGTTTTCTCAACACCATAAAGTATTAACCCGTTTGTCCCAGCTTATCCGTATCAGAAAAGCACAACCGGCTTTTCACCCCAATGCCACACAGTTTACCCTGCAACTGGGTGACACCTTGTTTGGCTACTGGCGGCAAAGTCTCGACAGACGCCAGAGCGTGTTCTGCGTCAGCAATGTCACTAATGAAGAACAGTCTATCCTGCTTTCCAGTATTAATCTGATTGGCACAGATAAATGGATGGACCTCATTACCCGTGATGAAATTGAAGACGTGGGCGGATTCATGCAGTTAAAGCCGTACCAGACTGTGTGGATCAGCAATATGGAGTTTGAAGACTGACACGCTTATCAACACCTGCGGAATTCTGGCCGCAGGTGTTGGTTTTCTTATACCAATCAGTAATAATCCCCTTCTTAATTCGCCTGCGCTAATAAATATGACCAATTCTGCTTCCACTCCCTCCGGCTGGCTTCCACTGGACGAGGCCCTGAGCCGTGCTCTTGCCGCTGTTACTCCTGTTACAGAAACTGAAAACGTTGCAGTATCTGATGCGCTGTACCGGATTACCGGCGAAGACATTGTTTCACAGACAGATGTACCACCGGCTGATAATTCTGCGATGGACGGTTACGCTCTTTATGCAGCCGATACCGCCGGCGCACCCGTCACGGTATCCGGTACGCAGTTTGCGGGCATGGCGTTGCCGGAAGAAAAAATACAGCGGGGTACAGCAGTAAGGATCATGACCGGTGCGCTTATCCCTCCCGGAGCAGAATGCGTGGTTATGCAGGAAAATACACGCAGGGAAGATGACATTATCACAGTGACCAAACCCGCTATTGCCGGTGAAAATATTCGCCGCGCCGGCGGAGATATCGCTAAAGGCGCACAGGTCATTAAACGGGGCACCCGCCTGGAGCCCGGTCATCTGGTACTGCTTGCCTCAATGGGGATCAGTTCAGTGAGTGTTTTCCGCAAACTGAAAGTGGGGATCATGGCTACCGGCGATGAACTGGTTGAGGCGGGAGTACCTTTGCAGTCAGGTCAGATTTACGAATCAAACCGTACCGGCACACGGGCCTTACTCGCACATGAGCCGGTCACAATCACTGACTATGGCATTATTCCTGATGACAAAGCCGCTCTGGAAACGGTATTTAAAGAGGCGTCTGAATCTCAGGATGTCATTATATCCAGCGGCGGTGTATCTGTAGGTGATGCCGATTTTGTTAAAGAACTGGTTGCCAGGCTTGGTGAGATTGCGTTCTGGAAAATCGCGATTAAACCGGGCAAACCCTTCGCATTCGGTTCTCTGGGAAATGCACGCTTCTGTGGCGTACCGGGCAACCCGGTGTCAGCCTGGGTCACCACACAGCAACTGGTGTTACCCATGCTCAAGCGGTTGAGCGGTATTGAAACTGACGGGGCAGGTAAGCTTCTTACCATTAATGCCACACTGACCGCCGGTATAAAACGTAAAGCCGGCAGACAAGAATTTCTGCGGGCGGTTATGGTTGTGCAGGAGGATGGCAGCTATAACGTCACTCCGTCAGGTAAACAAAGTTCCGGTGTGATGACCACCGTGACACAGGCCAATTGTTACATTGTCGTTCCGTCTGACTGCAAAATGCTCAGTGCCGGTGACACGGTAAAAGTGCAGCCATTTTCAGTTAACGGAGCATAATTCACCCATGGCGGCTTTCATTTCTCCGCGCTTTGCCGTGGAAAGTAAACGTTTGATCACCCTTGCCTGGCCTCTGTTGATTGCCCAGATAACGCAGATGATGATGGGTGTTATTGATACCATTATGGCCGGTCATTACAGCGCTACGGATATGGCCGCTGTGGCACTGGGTTTCAGTATCATTGTACCGCTGCAGTGTTTTATTCAGGGCCTGGGCCTTGCTATGCCCCCTATCCTGTCCAGATTACACGGAAAGGGAAATACATCTGACGTAGCCTCTGCGGCCTGGCAGGCCGGATACCTGCTACTGACAATCAGTTTACTCATTCTGCTTATCTGGCCGTTTACCGGCCAGCTGGTAGCACTGTTTCCCATGGAACCGGCACTCTACGATATTACCGTGGACTATGTGCAGTTTGTGTTGCTTTCCATGCCGGCATTTGCCGGTTACCAGTGGTTGCGTAACTTCTGTGAAGGCCTTGGCACCACCAAACCCACCATGGCCATTACGTTGATAGGATTAATGTGTAACGTCGCGGGTAACTACATATTCATTTATGGCGCAGGGCCGGTGCCGGCATTCGGGGGCGCAGGTTGCGGTATCGCCACGGCCATTGTTATCTACACGATGTTTTTCGCTACCATGGCTTACGTTTTGTTGTCTGACAGACTGAAGAAGTACAACCTGTTCGGCCACATCTATCGCCCGGATTTGCGCATGATCCTGCGCACATTCAAACTCGGATTTCCGGTGGCCATGACGCTTCTGTTTGAGGTTACCCTGTTTGCCGTCGTTGCCCTGATGCTGGCCCCTTTCGGACCCGGCACCGTAGCGGCTCACCAGGTTGCACTCAATTTCAGTGCAATCATGTTCATGTTTCCCCTGAGCTTAGGCATGGCGCTGTCAATCCGTGTAGGTTACCGGATTGGCCAGAACAATCCTGCGCAGGCCCGCATGGTGGTAAAAAGCGGTATTACCATCGGTATGTGTATTGCCACGTTAACCGCCAGCTTCACGTTACTGGCAAAGGATGCCATCATCAGCCTGTATACGCAGGATGAAACGGTATTTGCACTGGCTAACTCATTGCTGATTTACGCCGCGCTTTTCCAATTCTCTGATGCAATCCAGGTGTTATCGGCCAATGCGTTACGGGGATACAAAGACACCACGGCTATGTTTATCATCACTTTCATTGCCTACTGGCTAATCGGTCTTCCCACCGGGCTTATTCTGGGTCGTACAGACTGGATAACCAGTGAGCCCATGTCCGCTGCCGGCTTCTGGATAGGTTTTATAGTGGGGTTAAGCAGTGCTGCCGTAATGTTAGGCAGCCGCGTTATGATTATTCAGCGCCGCCAGCGCGTTCACGCGGCTTAGGCGGCTCTTCCGCCCCGGTGGATTGCCACTGATCACCAATCACCGGGTCTTCTTCATCCTGCGATTCCCAGTAATAGCGCTTCCTCAGCGGTTTGGGATCCTGTTTACCAAACAGCAGTGCAGCAATAACCCCCCCTGCTGCACCGAAAAAATGCGCCTCGTAAGAAATTTGCGGGTCGCGGGGAAAAATAGACATCATCATGCCGCCATACAGAAAGAACGCGATCATCATCAGGCCCGTTGAGCGGTTATCTCTGCGCAGAATGGCAATAACAAACAGATAAAAAAACAATCCGTGTGCAACTCCGCTTGCCCCCAGATGCACAGACGGCCTGCCAAATAACCATACCCCAATACCTGAACCCAGCCATGCGAATGCCAGCGCTTTGCCTCTCGTAGCCGGATAGCCATAATACAGGGCGGAACCAAGAATGATCAGTGGCAATGTATTATGGAATAAATGCTCATAGGAACTGTGTACCAGAGGAGCGGTAATAATGCCGTGTAGTCCTGCTAAGGACAAAGGCACAATACCCAGTGTATTTAAGGGTAAATGGAACAACACACCGGCGGACTGGATGACCCAGAGCACTGTGACACACAGGACACTGAGCCATACCGATCGCAGCAGGATATCGCGTTTATTTGAATGCTTCATAATCCCGATATTGGGACAATACCGGGAATTACCAGACAGCGGCTTAATTACGGTTTAATTTATCCCAGTCATCCGGCGTATCGATATCCAGCGCAGCTTGCGGGTGAGGTACGGCAAAACACTCAGGGGCAGCAGCGTTGAGCAGTTTTGCCGCCCCCTTCTGCCCACTCAGAGACAAAAGCAATGCTTCATCAAGGTGAGGAAAGATAGCCGGTGACATGCGTTTTCCTTCAGCCAGGCTGGCAATCCGGCTGGCAGGAAAAATCCCGGCTTTTTCCGCGAGTGCGCGAAGGGAATCTGCAGTGACGGCCGGCGTGTCACCTAATCCGATAAAAAAATGATCCGGCGGCAATGTGCCGGTTTCCTCACAATAATGCAGCACGGCTTTAACACCGGTAGCAATACTGCCGCCCATTCCCTGCTGCCAGGCGTCATTGTGGCTGAGAGAAATTTCTGGCAATAACGGACTACTTACCAGACATTCTGCAACTGCCTCACGGTAACAACCGGTCACCACAAATACGGGCAAATCCGTAAACGGCGCATATTGCTGTACAACATACTCCAGTAATGTGTCACCTTGCGGATGGGCAGTAAGTAATTTGTTGTCGCCATACCGGCTGGCCTCACCGGCAGCCAGTATAATTACCGCTATTCTGCCTGACATGGCTTACCCTTCAGTGAACGGGCTGACTTGCCATGTACCACAGCGTGTGCCTGGGCAAGCATGGATAATGCAATTGACTCAGGTAATTCACCTCCGATTGCGATACCGGCAGGTGCATGAAGTGGCAGCGGTAACAGAGATTCTTCAATGCCGGCTTCTTCCAGCACCCGCTCAGCCCGATGAGAGGGACCCAGCAAGGCAATATACTGTAAAGAATGCGGCGGTACAGAGACCATTGCTGCGAGCGCCTCACCGTCCATACGCACCTGATGATGCATAACAATGACTGCGTTCATCTGGTGATACCAGTCTGTGCCGCTAATCTCACCCGCTGCCTGTTCGTCTGTCACAGTAGCTGTGGTAAAGTCTGCAGGCCGCGCATATCGCGCTCTGCTGTCATTAACAATAACCCGCCAGCCGAGCCTTGAAGCCATATCGCATAACGGCAGTGCATCAACCCCGCCACCTAAAATGCCCAGCGTGGGAGGTGGTGTGAGTGTGGCTGTAAACAGAGCTTTGTCGCCGGGATCAGATGCCGCCGCAGACCCTGACGGAATACCCGGTGTGACCGGCTGTGAAAAATAAACGGTTTGCTGCCGGCTGAGCGCATCCAGCACATCTGTCAGCCCCAGCCAGTTATTTTGTGCACTCACAGGTTGTAAAAGAAGCGTCACTTCACCGCCGCAACCTATACCCAGCCGCCACGCAACATCACCTTCTTCCTGCATATCATAAGTCACAATACGACTTTTACCTGTTTCCCAGCACCGTCGTGACTGATGCAATAAATCACTTTCCAGACATCCGCCGGAAACAACACCCAGCTGACTGCCAAATTCACTGAACAGCATCATTGCACCGGCTTTGCGGTAAGAAGAGCCTTCGGTATTAATGATGGTTGCCAGCAACCAGTTACCTGCATCGCGCTGAGGGAACCAGTCCGACAACACATGGTAAATATGATGATTCATTTTTCCCCGCCTGAACGACCATGAACGGCCAGTACGCTAAACGCAGATACCAGTTCATGTTTTATATTTCTTAAGCCGGTATCACCGGCAAATTTACCGCTAATATATAACAAAGTAGTACCGCATCCGTGACGTCTGTCGTAAATCCCGTACCACTGCACCTGTCATCCCGGCTGAACGCTGTTTGTAATTACGGTGAATTTGACTGTAACGACCACCCGTTTGCCTGCTTTTTAACCCTCATCGCAAATCAAAATAAGTTATATCGAAAAAGCACTTTTCATTTTACAAAATGACACCAATTATATAACCGTACACAAATACCTGTGTGGTTCTGTTCATTTGACAGACTACATCATTGTCTGCAGGTATTTTTAACCAGGTAAGGAATAATAATGCAAGTATTTGACGACAACTCATTATCTATTGGCCGCACACCGCTGGTAAAACTCAACCGCGTTACCGGTGGCAATGTGTATGCAAAAATTGAATCACGCAACCCGAGCTTCAGTGTCAAATGCCGTATCGGCGCTAACATGATCTGGGATGCAGAAAAGCGTGGTGTTCTGGGCCCGGGTAAAGAGATTGTTGAACCGACCAGTGGTAATACAGGTATTGCACTGGCATTCGTTGCAGCTTCCCGTGGTTACAAGCTGACACTGACCATGCCAAGCAGCATGAGTCTTGAGCGCAGAAAATTACTCAAGGCACTGGGTGCAAACCTGGTACTGACTGAAGCCCCTAAAGGCATGAAAGGTGCCGTTGCAGCCGCTCAGGAAATCGTTGCTTCAGATCCTGAAAAATTCGTTCTGCTGCAGCAGTTTGATAACCCTGCTAACCCGGCAATCCATGAAAAGACAACCGGCCCTGAAATCTGGGAAGCCACTGACGGTAAGGTTGATGCATTCGTTGCCGGTGTCGGTACCGGCGGTACGATTACCGGTGTTAGCCGTTACCTAAAGAATACTAAAGGTAAAGCAATTACTTCTGTCGCCGTTGAACCGACAGATTCACCTGTTATCACTCAGGCCAAGAATGGTGAAGAACTGACACCGGGTCCTCACAAAATCCAGGGGATCGGTGCCGGTTTCATTCCGGGTAATCTGGATCTGGATCTGGTAGATGAAGTTGAACAGGTAACTAACGACGAGAGTATGGAAATGACTCACCGTCTGATGAAGGAAGAAGGTATCCTTGCCGGTATTTCTTCCGGTGCGGCGGTTGTCGCAGCCAAGCGTTTTGCTGAGCGTCCGGAAAACAAAGACAAAATCGTTGTTGTTCTGCTTGCCAGTGGTACAGAACGTTACCTGAGCAGTCCGCTGTTTGCCGGTGAATTTGGTGAACAGGAAGAAGTTCAGTAAGCGTTAAAGATATAAAATCAGAAAGCGGGGTATGATTACTCCGCTTTTTTTTCGCCTGTAAAATCTGCTATTTTTATAATAGTTTAGCCGTCCGGAATAAATATTATGAATTACCCTTCCTGCCACCTCAGTTCCCTGTTCATCGCTTTATGTCTGATTTTGATATCCGGTTGTAAAGAAAAGGAAGAAGGGCTCGGGCGCTACGGGATGATGGATGAAAATACGCCGGACTACGCTGCTGTGGCATTTATGAAAAGTATTTATGAAGACAAGAATATAAACCGTGCAGTAGAACTGAGTTCTGACAGCATGGCAAGAATGCTTAAGCGCTACCATACAAACCGCAACGTTCAGAGACACATTGTTAATTTGCGTTACGATACAGTAACCATTACACCTCAGGGATCTAACCGTGTGGGACGTAATGAGTTTGCGGAAAATGCCACCGTCACTTTATTTTTCAGCGGCCAGTATAATGATGACAAAGTGGAAGATTTAAGAACGGTACAAATGATCCGCGACGACGGGCTATGGAAAGTTGACCGCATCGACCCGGACCATTTTATGTAAACCGGTAAGCGGGGCTTTTACTGCCCCACTGCTACCCCTTCACGGCGGGGATCGGCGCCGCCAATCAACTTACCGTTTTTCACTTGTACGCCATGTAAACCTGAGTTCAGATCCATCACTTTGACATCATGACCCAGTGCTTCAAGTGCAGGTTTCAGCGCCTCAGCGGACGTACCGGACTCCAGCGCAGTATAATCATTTCTGTTGGTCATTCTGGGCAGATTAATGGCCTGCTGCACATCAAGGTTAAAGTCGAGAACACCAAACAGGGTCTGCGCGACATAATCGATAATACGACTGCCACCCGGTGAGCCGATGACCAGTTCAAGATCACCTTTATCATCAAACACCATGGTCGGGCTCATAGCACTGCGCGGGCGCTTACCCGCCTCCACACGGTTAACCACAGGCCAGCCGTTAATATCCGGATTAAATGAGAAGTCCGTAAGCTGGTTATTCAGCAGGAAACCGTCGACCATTAAGCCGGAACCGAACATAAACTCAATGCTGGTCGTGATAGACACCGCGTTCCCTTCTTTATCCACAATTGAGAAGTGGCTGGTGTTAGGCTGCTCCAGATTCATCCCAAGGTGAACTTTAGCATCGGTGTAAGGCTTGCCGGCCTTTGCTTTATGCCATTTTTCATTGATGCCAATCGTCTCTGCACGGCGTTTCAGGTAAGGCGCGTTGATCAATGCCGCAAAGGGTAAATCGGTAAAGTCGCTGTCGGCAATATACATTTCCCGGTCAGCAAAACTGAGGGCACTGGCCTGTGCAAATAAATGGGCAAATTCAGCACTGTCAGGCTGCAATGAAGCAATGTCCTGACCTTCCAGCAGTTTCATGATCTGGAATACATTGATCCCCCCGGAACTGGGCGGTGCCATGCCACAAATTTTATGTTCGCGGTAATCTCCGCACACAGGTTTTTTCTTTAATGCTTCGTATCCGGCAATATCAGCCGTGGTAATTTGTCCCGGGTTGATGGATGCCCCGTTCACTGCCTTAACAATTTTCTCAGCCACAGGGCCTTTGTAGAAATAGTCTGTACCGTCACTGGCAATATGGCGCAGGGTATCTGCAAGTGCTTTATTCTTTTTAACCGTTCCTTCCTTCAGCGGTGCACCGGCAGGATAAAAATAGGTAGCGCTGGATGGAAACTCTTTCAGACCCGGGTGTTTATTCAGCGAGACCAGGTGCGCCAGACGGGCTGATACCCGGAACCCTTCAGCGCTGGTGTTAATAGCATCGTCAAACAGGTCTTCCCATTTCAGCTTGCCGAATTCCTGCTGTGCAGTTTCCAGTGCTTTTAACGCGCCGGGAACACCCACAGATTTACCACCAACCACAGCTTCAAGCCAGTTCATCTGGTTTTTACCTTTGAAGAACCAGTAAGGTGTTACGGCAGCCGGTGCGGTTTCCCGTCCGTCAAATGTATGCAGCGTCTTAGTTTTATTATCCCAGTAAAGAATAAAGGCACCGCCACCGATCCCCGATGACTGGGGCTCAACCAGTGTCAGCATTGCCTGCACAGCCACAGCAGCATCAATGGCAGAACCACCTTTTTCGATAATGTTTTTACCCGCCCATGAGGCGTAGGGGTTTGCAGCCACAACCATATAATCATTGGCTATACGGGCTTTTTTATTTTCAAATCCGGTAGCCGCTTCAGGCTCAAAACGTTCAACAGCTTGAGTGGCGGACACCAGTGTGACCGATAAACAAACGACTTTAACAGCCGTTGCCAGAATTCCCTGACTGAACTTCAATGTATCGCTTCCTCTGAATTACTTAAATTTATCCCGGTTTAACGGGCGCTTGTTAATGAATGCATCGAATGCTTCTCTAGCTGCCGGCGTAGACAGCGCTTCAAGAAAGATATCCAGTTCAGCACTGATTTGTTGTTGTATGGCATCCTGCTCATTATTCATCAATGCTTTTGTCTGGTTCAGCGCGAATGCAGGCTTCTGTGCCAGTTTACGGCACACAGCCTCAACATGTTCGCTTAGATTTTCTGCCAGAATGATAGCGGTAACGACACCAAACTGCTGTGCTTCCTCTGCGCCAAAGGTTTCGCCCAACATCAGCCATTCGCTGGCCTTTCTGCGGCCGGCCAGTCTGGGTAACAGATAGCTTGACGCATATTCGGGCACCAGGCCCAGGTTAATAAAAGGCATACAAAAAACGCTGTCCGGTGCACAGTACACCAGATCACAATGTAACAATAAGGTCGTCCCGATGCCAACGGCAACGCCATGAACCTGCGCTACAACAGGACTAGTACACTGAGTCAGAGCATTCATGAAGGCAACAATCTCAGCAACGTTGTCGCCCTCCTCCCTGTGTGCAAAGTCTGCAATATCATTTCCGGCCGTAAACGCACTGCCTTCCCCCCTGAGCAGAATAACCTTCACTTCCGGATCAAGGCTCGCGGTATTAATTGCATCCGCCATTAACTGATACATTTCACGGGTTAACGCATTTTTCTTATCCGCGCGGTTCAGGCTGATGGTCAGAACGTGGTTTTCTATCTGTGTAGTCACAGTGCTCATGACAAAATCCTCACAAAATTACAGGCAAATTCTTATCAGTTTTCTGTATCATAGCGATTTAACAGCAAAAACTACAAAATTTCATGTCATCTGATTTCACCAAATTTGCCGGACCTTATGGCGGGCCCCTGCTACTGACACTCTGTGTGTTACTGGCCTGCGTCTTCGAACCCGTTTCAGGGGAATGGCTGGCATATGACCGTTACGCCATAGAGGGCTTTGAAACCTGGCGTTTACTTACAGCCAATATTGTCCACACCAACGGCTGGCACGCTTTACTGAATCTGGCCGGGCTGACTTTGCTCACCTTTCTGCATAGCGACCATTATCGTTTCATGCGGTTTATTAAATTATTTCTCTGGTGCAGTTTATTGACCAGTGCAGGTATTTATTACTTTTCACCGCAACTCATATGGTATGCAGGTTTGTCCGGCGCATTACATGGCGTGTTTTTGTGGGGCGCCTGCATGGATATCCGTGCAGGTTTAAATTCGGGCTGGTTACTGGCCTGCGGTGTTGTCGCTAAAATTGTTTATGAACAAATCAATGGCGGTTCTGCTGATGTGGAGGCACTGATTGGCGCTGCGGTTGCAACAGATGCCCACCTTTACGGCGCGGTAGCGGGTCTTTTAATGTTTCTGCTGATGATTATTCCGGTGAACAAACGCCGACCGGCAGTGCAGCACTGACAGACGGCTTTATTCAATTATCAGCCTTTAAGCGCGTACTCCGACAAACCTAACTCACTGATAACACGGTTAATGTGCGTCATAGCCTCATCCGTGGGCCCTGGATAGTCTCCGGCAATGGCAACGTTCCCCTGATAGCCAATATCTCTGGTGCCTTCCGGCGAACTGAAATAGGCAGCCAGAACCAAACCACGAAGACGGGAAAAAGCGTCAGCCGGACGCAGATATGCATCACCAGTATTGTCGTCCACCGTCGCTATATCATCCAGGATGGCTTTCTGCCGGGCTTCTGTCAGGTCCGTGAACGTCATGTCATGACGCAATGCAGCTTCGTCATCCAGCCATACCAGAAGTGGCATGATGAATTTGCGGTCGTTTTGCTGCCGCTCATAGGGTGCACTTATCCACTCGTCAATGACATCCGGTACATTAACCCCGGTCGCAGAAGGGTATTCCCCTTCCTGAGGAACAATAAGATCGCTGATGTCAGCAACCAGTTGCAGCTCTTTTTGTGACAGGAGCCGCGGCCAGGGTGATTCAGGCGGCATGATAAGATCAGGATCTTTCCCGTAACCGGCGGCATTCACCGGCTTCAGTGTGAGTTCAGGCCAGTGCCCCTCACCCGCTCCTGCTGTGGCCTTTGCGCTTTTATCCGGCTCGCCTGAACACGCTGTTAATGCAGGAAATGCCGCAGTGGCTGCCAGAGCACTCAGCCATTTTAACGATTCGCGGCGTGTTAACCGTGGCACATAAACGGAAGATTTTACATCTCTCATGGCTACAGGCTCCCTTGTTGAATTTGTCCTGCCAGCCAGCTTGAATTACGCATGGCCAGGGTCAGTATAGTCAGAGTACAGTTTTTATGAGGATTAGAGGCGAACACGCCGCCATCCATGATAAACAGATTTTTACAGTCCCAGGTTTGTCCCCATTCATTGGTCACAGAGGTGCCGGGATCCTCTCCCATCCTGGTTGTGCCCACCTCATGAATAATTTCGCCGCCTTTGAGGATAGCCTCTTCAGGAGAAGGTAATTCCCCCGGGTCAGCGCCCATATTGGCAAAAATTTTCTTCGCGGTTTCAAGGCCGTGCCTGACCTGATTGAGTTCATTTTCCGACCACTTCCAGTGAAACTTCGCAACAGGTATACCCCATTTGTCTTTCACGTCTTTATCAATTTCCATATAACAATGTTCATTCGGCACCATTTCCCCACGCAGCGCGAAGCCAATGTAACTGCCATAGGCAGAACGGGCCTCAGCTTTTACAGCTTCACCGTATCCCTGAAAATCACCGGCTACCCAACTGCCGGGCTCACGGAAACCACTGCCGATTTCAAAGTGATAACCTCTCGGAAAGTCCAGCTCCCCTTTTTCCTGCGCCTCGTGGCCCCACCAGGGAATGAACAAATGGTTCGATGTATGGCCATCTTCGTTATACCGTGGCCGGTCCCGCAGTGCCGGCACGTAGGCACCGATGTTCGCCCCGGTGGAATCCATCAGATTGCGACCTACCTGTCCGCTGGAATTAGCCAGTCCGGCAGGATGTTGTTCTGATGCTGAATTCAGCAGGATCCGCGCCGACTCACAGGCACTGGCGGCCAGAATAACCACGGGAGCATCAAGGTCGGTATCCTTACCTGTTTTCTTATCCACGTAGGTCACCCCCGTGGCTTTACCGTTCACATCTGTACGGACAGCTTTAACCATTGCATTCGTAATCACAGTCAGGTTTCCGGTAGCTCTGGCCATAGGGATCAATGATGTGGTGGTCTGAAAAGCCGCACCGATAGAGCAGCCATGACCACAGGGCGTGGCATAAAAACACTTCTGGCGGATATCCTGTGAGCGTGTCAGCACTGCACGGTGCATAGGCGCGGTTCGTATGCCTTCTTTACCGGCGGCAGCAGCCACCAGTAATTCAGTGACTCTGGGGGCCGGAGGTGGCTGTAATACACCTTCAGAAGAGTCAGGCATATCTTCATGACCTGTATTCTCCCCGCACACGCCGACAAGGGTTTCTGTTTTATCATACCAGGGCGCAATGTCATCATATTCAAATGGCCAGTCAGCGCCATGACCGTCACGGGTCTTACCTTTAAAATCATGATGAGAAAAACGCAGGGAATAACGGCCCCAGTGATTAGTCCGGCCACCCAGCATCCGCGCCCGCCACCAGAGAAACTCGGTATCATCCGCAGTCGTGTAAGGCTCGTCAGGTACGGTCCAGCCACCGTCTACGGTAGCGTCGTAGTAGCCAAAATCTTTATCCACATTCCCCGAGCCCATCAAAGGCGCATCACCGGGTCTTTTAAACATGGGGGTTTCTGTACGGGGGTCATAATCACGGCCAGCTTCAAGCAGCAACACTTTGATGCCCTGCCGGGTTAACTCGTAAGCAGCCATGGCACCGCCGGCACCGGAGCCAACTACCAGTACCTGAAAATCAGTGTTATCCATTTCACAGTTCCTTTATTTTTATATTTTTGAACCAGACCGTGTTGCCGTGATCCTGCAATCCAAGATGACCGGAAGAGTTAGCCGCAAAGCCTTCCCAGTCAGCAAATTTGCTCGCCGCCACCAGATTCTTCCAGGTTGATGTACCGATAACCACGTTGGTCGTCATCACACCGTTCTGCCACACCTGTAACAAATTATCGTTCAGTTTTATGCGGGTTGTATTCCACTCTCCGGCGGGTTTTGAAGCAGAGGAATGCACGGCCACCATGTCATATAGTGAACCGGCAAGGTGAGTATCTGTTTTGTTGTCGTGCGCTTTTTCGTTATCGAGGATCTGAATCTCAGGTGCATGGGAATAAATATATTTTCCGGTCTCATCGGCGAGAATAAAAATACCGCTGTTTCCTGCTTCTGAGATCTTCCAGTCAATGAGAAAATCAAAGTTCTCCCAAGTCTTGTCAGAGATCAGATCGCCACCACCAGCTTCAGCCAGCTTCATGGCCCCCTCTTCGATAGTCCAGCCGTCACCTACCTGTTTTTCACGATAGTTACGCCAGCCTGTAAAAGATTGCCCGTCAAAGAGTAACTGCCATCCGGCGGCAGACTCCTCTGCAGTAAGTGTATTGTCCTGTGCAGCCTGCACTGTGGCGGTACCGGCCAGATAGATCGTTGCGGCGATTGCCATAAGCGCTTTCATCATATTTCCTGCCTGTTGTTGGTGTTTTCGTTCTTGTTGTATGCCGTCTCCGGCGGATAAAAAAAGGCAGTGATGGTCAGTCACTGCCTGCTTTATTAAAGGTTTGTATCAAACAATTTGTAGATCCTGCGGTACTCATCCAGCCAGGAACTGGGCTGAACAAATCCGTGAGGTTCAACCGGATATATCGCCGTTTCGAAATCAGTTTTCTCAAGTTCGATGAGGCGCTGAACCAGTCTCACTGAGTCCTGGAAGAACACGTTATCGTCGACCATAGGAGCAATGATAAGTAGTGGTTTTTCCAGCCCTTCTGCGAAGTAAATAGGAGAACTGCGCTCAAATGCGATGGGATCCACATCCGGCGTATTCAGAATATTAGATGTGTAAGGTGCATTGTAATGCGCCCAGTCAGTTACCGGACGTAATGCTGCGCCGGCTGCGAACAGATCCGGTGCGGTAAACATAGACATAAAAGTCAGGAAACCACCGTATGAGCCACCGTAGGTGCCGATTCGCGCCGGATCAATATTCGCATTTTCTGTCAGCCAGTTCACTCCGTCCCGTAAATCTTCAACTTCAGGTGTGCCCATCTGACGGTAAATGGCAGTACGCCAGTCGCGGCCGTAGCCTTTTGATGCGCGGTAATCCATGTCCATCACCACATAACCCTGCTGCACCAGCATACTGTTGAACATGTATTCACGGAAATACCCTGACCAGCCAAGGTGCGCATTCTGCAAATATCCGGCGCCGTGGTTAAAGACCACCGCTTTACGCTTTTCACCCTCGTTGTAGCCTTCAGGTAAATACACACGGGCATAAACAGGCTGACTGGTATGAGATGATGGCATCGCTACCACCTGAGGTACGGCCCAGGGCATTGACAGGAATGCATCGCTGACAGTATCTGTGATCTTCTGTGCTGCGCCACTGTCATCGGCTTTCTTAATGTAAAGCTCAGGCGGACGGTTTACTTTGCTGTGAGTTAACAGCAGTGTGTTGTTGTCAGGACTGAGTACAAAGTCCGTTATGCCGTTCAAATCGGTCATGGCTTCACTGGCACCGGTAGCGGTATTCACCCGGTAAACTTCATAAATGCCGGGGTGCTTTTTATTGGCCTGATAGTAAATGAACTTATCATCGCTGGTGAGTGCCGGCTCTTCCGTGACAAACTGACCACGTGTAAGTTGTTGAGGACTCTCACCGGGTACCTGCAGATAAAGATGGGAGTAACCGTCTTTTTCTGACTGATAGAAAAGTGTTTCACTGTTATTCAGCCAGCCAAATTGGTTATGGCTGTAATTCACCCATGCATCATCGTGTAATCGCTCCTGAGTTTCAAACCGGCCTTTTTCAAAGTCAACAGTTACAATCCAGCGATCTTTGTTGTCCCACGCTTCCAGCATCAGGGCAAGAGCCCCGCCACTTTTGTGCCAGCGAACAGACGGATTGTTCCGGTCCCAGCTGCTGAACAGGGTAATGTCTCTGGGCAGGCGGTTAACCACATACTTGTCGCCGCGGGCAGCAGCATTTTCAGATTTCACGTCTGCAAGTACATCGTCGTTGTAGCCGGGCAAGCTCATGTAGGATAATTTTGATTTCTCACCGGTTTGCAGATTAACCAGCCAGGCATCGTGATTCACCGGCTCTGCATCAGCAACACGGCTTCTCACCCGCATTGGCAAGATCCGCGCATCTTCCTGAATGAAATGCGGCATGATGTCAGAGTCGTCTCTGAACTTCACATCAGCAGTAGTCACGACAAGTGCAAATTTACCATTCGGAGATACCGAAGCGGTGACCAGTCTGTCACCCTTATCGAACCAGACCTTATCCTGAACGTAGGCCGGACTTACCGTTTTCAGTTTTTCATTACGGTCAGCACTTTGCTGGCTCTGTCTGCGTTTTTTGTCGATATATTTGATTAATTTTATCTGTTCACCGGCAATATAGTCTTCCGGTTCGCTTACTGCTTCAGGTTTGTCCCCGAATGCCCAACTGAACAGTTGCTCACGTCTGCCATTATTCACGTCGATAGCAACGATACGGTTACCTGTGGTCACCATCAGCCTGCCGTCGGTCATAAAAGACAATCCGTGTACCGGTGCTCCGCCACGGATGAGTTGTTCAGCCGGCTGACCTTTGTGTTTTATAAAAACACTCTCTCCGGCGAGAAATGCCATTGTCTGGCCATCAACACTTTGTGCTTTTTCGTTGTAGCGGTACAGGTACTGTTCGGATAGCGGGATACGCTCTGCATTGGCAGGCATGTTGACCGGAGCGGCAAATACATCCCGGAGATGACTGTTCTCCCGTTCCTGCTCATACACCAGCATGCTGCCGTCAAGGCTCCAGCCGGGGCGTACCGGAGAACGACCCATCCACTGTGGATCGGCCATAATTTGTTTCAGTGTAATCGTTTCTGATGACACCGGTTGAGTGACTGTTTCCGGTGTTACCACTGCAGGTGGTGCATTGACCGGTACCGGCGTTGAGGAAGTAGCGGGATCAGCAGCTGTAGAGACACAAGCGGAAAGTGACGTGCCTAACGCAGCAGCAATAACGAGGCTTAACATTTTTTTCATTATGGTTCTGTCTTAAGTGTGTTATTTATAAGCATGTTAATTATACGCAACAAGGTAATTCCGACAGCCGTTTTCATCGGGTTAACTTGTCGGATTATCCCAGCCTAACGGTGACTGACCGGTGTCGTCAACCGCGCAACTGTTTCTCTGCGCAGATTACTGTTAAGGTTGAGACAAACTCTTCCACATCTTGAGGCCATTATGAAAAAAACGCTTTTGCTTGCGACACTTACTCTGTTCAGCAGTGCTACTTTCGCTGCTGAAAACTGCCCTTCTGTCCTGAAATTTGTTAAACGTAAACTGAATTCCCAGGAAACAGTGAACCTGTGCGAAGCATACCAGGGAAAGGCTCTGCTGATCGTGAATACAGCAAGCTATTGTGGATTCACGCCGCAATTTGAAGGACTGGAAGCCATGTATGAAGAATACAAAGATCAAAACTTCACCATTCTTGGTTTTCCTGCCCACGACTTTAATCAGGAAGCAAAAGATGAAGGTAAAACGGCGGAATTATGTGAGCTGACCTACGGCGTAAAATTCCCGATGTTTGAACCTACTGTGGTTACCGGTGATGATCAGGACCCTCTGTACCGCATGCTCACCCGCGCCACCGGCGAAGAGCCTTCATGGAACTTCAATAAATACCTGGTAGATAAAGACGGTAACATCGTCAAGCACTACGGAAGCCGCGTTAAGCCCTCAGATGAAGATCTGCGCGCAGATATTAAAGCAGCCATGTAACTGGCTTTTCTGCCACACTCTCAGTTATAAACAGACATAAAAAAGCCCCGCACATGGCGGGGCAATCAAGCACACTCAACTTGGAACACACTTTAGCGGTAACGATTAAGCACAAGTCCTGGCTTAAACCGTTAATTGCTAACTGCATAGATTTAGTCATTACTAACAGTCTTTAGTTCAAATTATTTTTGATAAATTATCTGAATGTTAAAAAAGTGAGAAAAATCTGTAACTTCAGATAGAAAAATAGTGGGAAAAATTTGAGATAAAGGTGAGGAAAATGGAGCAAGTAGCGGAAATTCAAGCATCACCCGGTTCGAAGTTCGCCAAAACACCCTACGAGAAAAGAAAGCCCGCTTACTTGCTGAAAATTATCATAACAGGGTTGTTGCAGAATTGCTTCTAAAATAACCCTGTCTTTACAAAAATTCTAAACGGTGTCAGTTAAACTGTCCGAAAGCCTGGGTAAAATCAGCTACCAGGTCGTCAGTATCTTCAATACCTACTGATAATCTGATCATACCTTCAGAAATTCCCATTTTCTGTCTTTCTTCCAGTCCGTTTTCAAAGAAAATGGTTGAGGCAACAGGAAGCGCCAGGGTGCGGTTGTCACCAAGATGAGTTGCACAAATCACCAGCTCCAGGGCATTTAAAAAGTCCCGCGGACTAATGCGGTCTACCAGGTCAAGACTCAAAATGGCACCATAGCCACCTGACAGCATTTCTCTGGCAGTATAATGCTGAGGGTGCTCAGCAAGACCCGGATAATACACCTTTTCTACCAGCGGATGACTGTCCAGCCAGGTAGCCAGTTTCATCGCATTCTCACAATTACGCTGCATACGAAGGGAAAGGGTTTCAAGACCGGTAGCAATTGCATGGGCAGAACCCGGGGCTAATGTTGCCCCCATGTCACGTAGCCCCTTCTTCTTGACCTGAGTAATTCCCCACTGCCCCTTGTCAGCGACCTGGTAGCCGGGTTTGATATTCGGGTAAGTTGACCAGTCGAACGTACCAAGATCTACCATCACACCACCCAGCACATTGCCGTGACCGGACACGTATTTGGTCAGCGAGGAAATAACAATCGAAGCACCGGCAGCTTTAGCATCGAAAAGCGGCGGCGGTGTCATTGTGTTGTCGATGATAAATAATAATGATTTTTCACGGCAGAACTGGCTGATAGCCTGAACATCTGCGACTTGAGTAGCCGGATTCGCCACGGTTTCAGAAAACACAATGCGGGTATTCGGCTGATAAAGTGCCTGTACATCCTCTATTGATGTCACATCGGCGAAACTGACCTGAATACCCAGATCCGCCAGCGTATCCACGAAGCAACGGGTATTACCGAATAAATACTGACTGACAATAATATGGTCGCCCGCCTTAAGCAGTGATAACAGCGTGCTGCTGATTGCAGCCATACCTGTGGCAAAGCACAAAGCCCCTGCGCCACCTTCAAGTTCGTTAAGGATATTCTGCAACGCGGCAATCGAGCCTGACGAAGAGCGTGAATACACATGACCGGCTTTCTTACCCTGGAAGACATCGATAATACCTTGTGCATCCTCAAAGGCATAAAGCACAGAATTGGTCGTCCCTGTATGCACAGCGCCGTGCTCAGGTTGATTCAAAAGGCGGTCTGCATGTACCTGACGGGTAGTGAATCCCTTGTTATTCACGCTGAAACTCCACGTTTGATAAAAAATGTAGGAAGCAAAATCAGGCCGCACAGAGAGTGCCGGCTGTCTGTAACGCTAAAATAAAGCGGATTTGAGTTTGCCTGTGGAAGCGGATATTACCGCAAACCAGCGTTTACGCCCAGTCCCAATTGCCGGTGAAGTGACAAATCATTCGTTCGGATCCGCTTTAAAACCCCATGATGAACTATGTATTTTACAACCCGCAGCATCCGGCAATGATTTATTCCAATTTAACCTGAAGAAAATTGCATTTTAAGTCTCGTAATTTACGTGAGCAGTGGCATAATGCCGACCTCGCTTAATTATCACGCAACGTGAGGAAAAATCGTGTTTGAAGTATTACCACAACTAGCTCCTGATCCAATTCTGGGATTGTCTGCATCATTTCGGGAAGATACCAATCCGGCTAAAATTGATTTAGGTGTTGGTGTTTATAAAGATGAGCAGGGTAATACGCCGATCATGACGTCGGTGGCTAAAGCTCAGCAAATTTTGCTGGAAAGAGAAACCTCAAAAACTTACATCACCCCGCAGGGTCATCAGGGTTATATTGATGGCATGCTGAAATTATTGCTGGGTGAAAACAGCAAAGTCATGCTGGCTGATCGCGTCGCTGCGGTTCAGGCGCCGGGTGGCTGCGGTGCGCTGCGTATTTTATCTGAATTACTTGCACGTTGCGGCGACAACCTGAAAGTGTGGGTAAGCGACCCTACGTGGGCGAACCACATTCCGTTAATCGGTTCTGCCGGTCTGCAAATCGAAACGTATCCGTACTTCGATAAAGCTGCTGCGGGCATTAATTTCGATGCGATGATGGAAACGCTTAAGCAAACCGGTAAAGGCGACATCGTGTTGCTGCACGGTTGTTGTCACAACCCTACCGGTGCAGATTTAACCAACGCACAGTGGGATGAAGTACTTAAATTGGCTCAGGAAAAAGGTTTCCTGCCATTTATCGATGTGGCTTATCTGGGTTTCGGTGACGGTCTGGAAGAAGATGCTTACGGCATCCGTTTACTGGCTGAAAACCTGCCTGAAGTGATTATTGCGGCTTCCTGTTCAAAGAACTTTGGTCTGTACCGTGAGCGCACCGGTCTGGCTGCAATTGTCACGAATGACAGTGCTACCCGTAAAATTGCCCAGGGGCAGATTCAGTCTGTTGCCCGTGGTATTTACTCTATGCCACCAAGCTGGGGCGGCGCATTAGTTGATATCATTTTGTCTGACACAGCGCTGAAGGACGAATGGACAACTGAAGTGAATGAAATGCGTAACCGCATGTCTGATTTGCGTACAATGTTAGTTAACAAACTGGCAGAGAATGGCGCCCAGAAAGATTTCAGCTTCCTGAACACCCAAAAAGGGATGTTTTCGTTCCTGTGTATTACACCGGAGCAGGTTCGTGAAGTACGTGCAAAACACAGCGTTTACTTCGTGGATTCAAGCCGCGTTAACGTTGCCGGTATTAACCAGCAAAACGTTGATGCGCTGGCTAAGGCCCTGGTTTCGGTGCTTTAACCTTTGTAAGACAAACGATAAAAGGTGGCTGATTGCCACCTTTTTTGTTTCAGAAATATTCCAGCCCTCTCAATTCGTCATCCAGCTCGTCATCCTCTCCGGAGATTTCCCTGACAGATAAATCCACCAGCCGGCTATGCATCCTGGCGGCAATGCCTGCAAGTAACGCATCTGCATTAATCAGTTCCTCGTCATTTAACGTGCTGTCTGTCGCCTGTTGTAACAGCCGGACCAGAGCTTCTTTGTCAGTGTCTTTCAGAGATCCTGTGCTTTTGTCCTCCATGACCACATTACGCACCCTGGATGAGAATTTATGTTTTTGATCCCGGCGGTCAATAAGCACATCGTGAAGCTTGTTCACCAACTTGTTGACATCGTTACCGGCATCATACAAGGCCTGCTCCTGCAATAATGCGACGTAACGCATATTTAGCAGAGGCATAAATTTCGTGCCTAAATCTGTGAGAACTGATTGCAAGGGAATGGTGAGATTATCAGTTTGTTTCACCAGCATAGAGACGTGCTCAGCATTTAACATTAGCCGATGTCCGAAGAAAAAATACTCTCCCTGTTTGCGAAGGGTTGTAAACACTTTAACCGTAGTTTCATCACAGGAGTCTGTTTTACCGTCAAAATAAAGAGGCCTGTTACTGTGCCGGAATTCCAGAACAGCATGGATCCCCTGCTCTCTTAATGCCGTGAGAGTAATACGGGCGATATCGGCAACACTTTTGGCATCATTCAGTTTGCCCAGGGTTTCCAACCCTAAACGGTATATAGCTGCTCTGTTTACTGCCTGTTCAGATACAATCACGGATTGCTTTTTATCGTGTTCGAGTTGCTGCAGCGCTTCAATCTGATCCTGAATGGCCAGTAAAGTTTCATAGAACGGTACGATGGTATAAGGCTTGGTGAAATAATAAGAAATCCCGCCATTGTATGCCTCAACCATGGTTTCTTCTTCATCATGATGACTGACAACAACGATAACCGGTGACGCCGCATAATCCGGCTTATAACTGGCGTGGGTAAGGCAGGATCCCTTCTCTCCCTCAATTTCCCATTCACACACTACCAGCTGATAATATTTGTCTCTCATCATGATGCGGGCATTCTCAAAAGAGTCAGCTACATCGACAAAAAAAGCTTCAGCAAGAGACAACTGATAAATTTCAGCCTGAATATCATCCGGCTCGACGACCAGTAAATTCAAAATTACCTCCAGTGTAAGAATCTTAGCAGTGACTGTCTGACCATTTCGCATTATCCGGCGCAGAAATACACGACGGACAGCACATGACCGGGCAGGTTCACAATTACTAAGTTATAGACACTGTCAGTACATCTTGCACGGATTCCACCTGAATTTATAATTAAAACAGTCTGTTCTTACACTAAGCGGCCATTTTCACCGTCATTTCATATTGACTGCGGTGTGCCTGCTCCACCATTTGTTGAAGCTTTCTTGCTGCATTCACGTGTTTTGTATCGCGCTGAAAATAGACCTGCTCCATAATACGACCTTCTTCGTCTATGAGAAAACAGGCAAGCTTTGCCCCTTTATGGGGTAAATACCACTGGTGAAAACGCAGTGAACGGTTTTGCGGTAATGACAGTATTTTCTGCATCATACAAAAAGGAATGCGCATAGAGGCCAGACGTTCATCAGCAGATGACAGAGTGACCAGCGATTGTGATTTATCAGCGCCATTTCTGGTGCGTATACCAAACGTGCGGATTAAATTATCAACTGTTTTCAGACCTGTATTCATAAGTCCCCCCATATACTGTACGTACAAACAGTACTGTATATTTGCACACTTATCAAGCATATTGGTCAAAAAAGCCCCGCAAGCGGGGCTGCTGAATTAATCAGTGGTAGATTCTGCTTCTCCGTAAATCCGGACTTTCTCATCACGCCGGCTTCTGAACAGTTTGCGTACATCGTGCATCATCAGGTACAGACAAGGCACCAGCAGAAGGGTGATCACCGTGGCGAAAAGAATACCGAAAGCCAGTGATACAGCCATGGGTATCACAATCTGAGCTTGCAAACTCTTTTCTGCTACGATGGGCATCAGCCCCATAAAGGTTGTCAGTGAGGTCAGAATGATGGCTCTGAAGCGTTGGGTACCGGCGAGAATAGCGGCATCAATTAACTTGTGTCCTTCCTGTCTGGCACGGTTAACGAAATCCACCATGATTAAGCTGTCATTTACCACCACCCCGGATAACGCAATGATGCCGCAAATTGACAGCACGCTCACAGCAAGTCCCAGCACAAGATGGCCAAATATTGCCCCGACTACACCAAACGGGATCACAGACATAATGATCAGCGGTTGACTGTATGAGCGAAGCGGAATGGCCAGTAGTGCATAGATGGCAAATAAAGCAAAGAGCAGCCCTTTAACCAGTCCCATCATTGCATCGGCTTCTTCTTTAGAGTTGCCCTGCAGTTTAAAGTGCACCTTCGGATACTGTTTGAGTAATTCAGGCACGATTTTCATGACCACTTCTTTGGTAATTTCACCGGGATCCAACATATCCTTGTCGACTTTAGCGGTTACCGTCACCGAACGGCTGCCGTCTACACGGATAATAGAGTCATAGCCTTTGCCTAATGTGATTTCACCCACTTCTTCAAACGGAATATCATCGCCATTAGGCGCCCGTACCCGCATTTCCTGCAAATGAGAAACCGATGAGCGTTCCTCTTTGGGATATCGCACCATGACTTTGACTTCTTCATCGTCACGCTGCACCCGCTGTACTTCAGCACCATAGAAGCCATACCGTACCTGTTGACCGAGCTGCTGAAGTGAGATCCCCAGCGCCTCTGCCTGCGTGGTCAGAGAAAGCTGAATTTCATCGCTGCCACCGGCAAACGTATCATTGATATCTGTCACCCCGTCAAAAGACGATAATCTGGTCTTTAATGCTTCACTGACAGATTGCAGAGCGGCAATATCTGATGAACTGAATTCAAAACTGAGATCAGCCCCGCTCCCCATTCCCCCCGGCGCGCCGATATTGAAGGATTTTACGCCGGGAATTTCAGGCATTTCATCCCGCCAGCGCTGGTGGATCTCAAAGTCTTTCATTTCACGGCTTTCGCCTTTGGTCATTTCCACGAAGACTTCACCGCCCGTAGTACCGCTGTCAAAAGCAATGGCGTGTTTAATGATTCCGGCACCGGTTTCATCTGTGACATTTTTATCCATGCGGTACATGGCATCCAGCATGGTTGCCAGGGTCTGATCCCGCTGTTGCAGCGAAGAACCCGGCTCAAGTTCGAAAGATGCCATCATGAAGTCACTGGGAATATTCGGAAAGAACACGAAGCGTACTATACCGCCCATAAACAGCCCGATAGTCAGGATCATCATGGCCAGAAATATCGACAAAGTCAGATAACGCAAATGAATGGCTTTGCGTAAAAACGGGGCGTACACCTTATCGATAAAGGTTTTGATACCTTCACTGAAAAAATCCCGGAAGCGCTGGAAACGATTGGCTTTTGCCGGGTCATAGGGCTTTAATTTCATATGAGCCAGGTGGGCAGGCAGAATGAGCTTTGACTCCAGCAGGGAGAAAAGCAGACAGATGATTACAACCCAGCCGATTGTCTTCCAGATCACACCGAAGGGCCCGGAAACCATTAGCATAGGTGTAAAGGCAGCAACGGTAGTCAGCACACCAAAGGTAGCCGGCATTGCCACTTTCTTAACACCAATAATGACATTTTCTGTACTGTGCCCTTTTTTATCGATTTCAGAGTATGCCGACTCGCCCATAATAATGGCGTCATCCACCACGATGCCCAGCACCAGAATAAAGGCAAACAGGCTTAGCATGTTGATAGACACATCAACCGCTTCCATGGGCATTACCAGTAACGTGCCCAGAAAACACACCGGTAACCCCCAGATAACCCAGAAAGCGAGTTTAATTTTCAGGAACAGAGACAGAACAATAAATACCAGTAGTGCACCGAAAAACATGTTTGAAAGCATCATGTTCAGGCGATCGGCCAGGTAAAATGAGCTGTCTCCCCAGGTATCGGCAGTAATATTACCCGGGAAGTCTTCTTTGTTTTTCTCAATGTACTGATTAACCTGATCAGAAATATCCAGTGCATTCTGATCACCCACAGCCCGGACCCGCAAGTTTACAGCAGATTTACCGTCAAACTCTGAAAACTGATTATCTTCAACGAAACCGTCTTTAATGGCCGCCACATCACCCAGCGTAACACGGGTGCCGTTGCTGTCTGTCAGCAGTACAATGCGGGCAAAATCATCTCCCCGGTATGCCTGACCTTTGGTACGTAAAAGAATATCGCCGTTTTCCGTTTTTATCGCACCGCCAGGCAAATCTACACTGGACTGGCGGACAACATTCACCACTTCTGAAAAAGTCAGGTTGTATTTCTGCAGCGCCATTTCAGACAGTTCTATGGCGACTTCATAGTCTCTTGCACCCACAACGGAAACACTGGAAATACCGGGCAGATTGGCAATCTCATCGCGCATGTTTTTGGCGAATTCTTTCAGTTCCCGTTCGGTGGCCTCCCCATAGACGGAGATCCAGATAACATCCTGCTGAATTTTCTGGCGGTAAACCACCGGCTTCTCGGTGTTACCGGGAAATGTCGGAATGGCATCAACCTGCACTTTTACTTCATCAAGTACTTCCTGCACATCGTAGTCTTCATCGACTTCAATACTGACGGTGCCCATGCCTTCTACAGCGGTTGAGGTTATTTGTTTAATACCGTCGAGATCTTTTACCGCCTCTTCAATTTTCAGTATAACGCCCTCTTCCACCTCCTGAGGTGCAGCACCCAGATAAGGCACCCTCACGTTAATAACGTCAATTTCAAAAGCAGGAAATACCTGTTTCTGAATCGAGAATGCAGAGAACAGACCGCCAGCAAGTAAGATTATCATCAGCAGGTTGGCAGCCACACTGTTACGGGCAAACCAGGCAATAATGCCCTTATGAGTATCGATTTTACTCATTGTCTGCTCCCGGGATTTTCAGCTCGTCGCTGTCACTTTCAGTAGCATCTTCCGTTATTAACTCTTCACCGGAAATCCGTACCTTCATTCCTTCATAGGGATTGGGCACGACACTGAAGACTACCTTAGGATTTTCCGGTAAGCCTGAGCGCACATACACCTGCTTTGCGGTAGCCCGCGCCACATCAACCGGGTTAATTTGCAATGTATTGTCTTTTGATACAGTAAGAATGGTGTTATCCAGCCGTAATACACTGCGTGGTAACACATACAGTTCTTCGAGATCCGAGCCGGTGATATCAGCTTCTGCAAACTGACCAAACCGTAAAACGGCTCCGTCCCTTTTGCCATTCAGGTTGTAAGGGTCTTCCACTCTGGCTACGGCATATAATACGCGGCTACCGGCATCCATTACCCCTTCGGTTCTGACCAGCTCAGCATCCCAGTATTGAAGTGTTCCGGCGACTTTAGCTTTCAGCCGTACCGACGTTTTACTTTTCAGATCACCCTTCAGGTCAATATAAGCCAGTTCAGATTCAGTTACGGGCAAGCGGATTTCTGCTGTATCAGTTGAGTAGATCGTGCCTGTTTCACTGCCCGCTGAAACGTACTGCCCGAGATCAATATTCCGGTTTATCACAATACCATTATAAGGGGCTTTGATCTCAGTTCTGGCGAGGTTGCGCTTAGCTCTTTCCAGTTTCGCTTCTGCCGCTTTCACATTGGCCTGCTCACGGGCAAGCTGTGGTTTTCGTAATCCCAGTTCAGGTGGCACGACTGAGTTCACAGAACGCCATTCCTTTTCTGCCACTTTTCCTCTGGCAATTTCTTCCTGTAATGTTGCCTGTGCCTGCGCCAGTTCAGCTTCAGCCAGTTTCACTTCAGTCTGATAGTCCTGCTGCTCCAGTACAGCAAGTACATCACCTTTTCTGAATGTGCCCCCTACTTCAAACTGTTCCGATATAGCCATCACCTGACCATTAACCTGGACACTAATACGGGTTTGATTTTTAGGCACCACATTACCCTGAGAATGCACCACAAAAGCGGTTTGTTGTTTCTCAGCGAGCCTTGCTTCAACCAGAAAATCTTTAGATTCAGGTACTTTTTGTTCAGGCGGTGTTTTTGATGAAATGAGAATGATTGCCAGCACAAGCGCAATGACAATGACGATGACAGGACCGAGTGTTTTGACCCAACCACTTTTAGACATGAATATTCCTTTAAGGCGCAATGTAATAACAGCTGCCGTGGAAAACTGCCCCTGATGGATTAACGGGTACAGGCATTCCGGGCGCCGTTTTAACGGTATTATTATTTTTACATCTTTAGTGTAAACCTGTTGCCTGATGCTGGCTGCTTTTAGATTGTTAAATTTTATTTCTGTTTGTTTATATTTTTACTAAAGCAGCAACAGCTCACTGGCTGATTTTTAACACGAAATCCCTTGAACTGATTGAAAATTAGTCTTAACTTGGTGATGAATCATACGCATTTTGCACGAGGGATCTCATGAGTCTTAAAAAACAGTATTTAAAAACTAAACCTGCCTGTAAGGTCACATTCCGTTTAAATGCCAACGAGGCTGGTGAAGCTGCCACAGCAAAACTGGTGGGCGACTTTAATGCCTGGGATACGGATGTCACACCAATGAAAAAGCTTAAGAATGGTGATTTCACACAAACTGTAACGCTGGATGCTGATGCCGAATACCAGTTCCGTTATTTATTGAATGACGATGTGTGGGAGAATGACTGGGAAGCTGACGGGTATATGCCTTCGCCGGTGAGTCTGGAGGATAACTCGGTTGTAAGGGTATAGAAATTGATAGAAGGCGCTGGTACAGCGCCTTCTTTGCTTTATAGCTACAGGGCCTTTTCAAGTTCCGGCAGGATATCAAATAAGTCACCCACCAGACCATAATCCGCCACCTGAAAAATCGGGGCTTCTTCGTCTTTATTAATCGCGACAATCACTTTTGAATCTTTCATGCCGGCAAGATGCTGAATTGCACCGGAAATCCCTACTGCTATATACAAATCAGGGGCAACAATTTTACCTGTCTGACCTACCTGCATATCATTGGGTACAAATCCGGCATCCACGGCCGCCCTGGAGGCACCAATTGCGGCCCCCAGTTTATCGGCTATGCCCTCAAGCAAACTGAAGTTTTCACCGTTTTGCATGCCACGTCCACCGGAGATCACCACGTTCGCCGCAGTCAGCTCAGGGCGTTCGGACTCAGTGAGCTGTGCACGGGTAAAGGATGATTTTTCCGACGGAAATTCTGCATCGATCTTTTCAACCGTTGCGGTATTGCCATCAGAGACACTGTCAAAGGCGGACGTTCGTACAGTAATAACATGTACTGTCTCTTCAGATTCGACAGTGGCAATAGCATTACCCGCATAGACCGGTCTGATGAAACGGTTATCAGCCTCAATGCCGGTTATGTCAGAGATTTGCGCGACATCCAGTAAGGCCGCCACACGAGGCATAAAATTTTTGCCTGTGGTTGTGGCAGCGGTAAGAATATGAGAATAGTCCGCGGCCAGAGATACCACCAGGGCTGACACACTTTCTGCCATCTGATGTGCATAGTGGGTACTGTCAGCACATTTGACCAGCGACACACCGCTTAACGCTGCGGCCTGCTCTGCTACGGCTTTGCAACCTTCCCCGGCAACCAGTACGTGAATGTCTCCACTCAGTTGTGACGCCGCCTGTACCACTTTCGCCGTCTCCGGTTTCAACTGGTCATTGTCATGTTCTGCGATTACAAGAATACTCATGATATTACTTTCGCCTCGCTTTTCAGTTTTTCGACAAGTTCAGCCACATCTGCCACTTTCACGCCTCCGCTTCGCTGAGCCGGTGCAGTGACTTTGATCACCTTCACTTTTGAGGTCATATCTACGCCGAAATCCGCAGCTGTCTTTACATCAAGAGGCTTACGTTTTGCTTTCATAATGTTAGGCAACGACGCATAGCGGGGTTCATTCAGTCGTAAGTCTGTCGTTACTACAGCTGGTAAGCTTAGTGACACAGTTTGCAGACCGCCGTCTACCTCTCTGGTGACCTCCACCGTGCCGTCTTTCACATCAACGGCTGAAGCAAAGGTACCCTGTGGCATGCCGGTCAATGCTGACAACATTTGTCCGGTTTGATTATTGTCGGAGTCGATACTCTGTTTGCCCAGAATCACAAGCCCGGGTTGCTCCTGCTCAACGACTTTACTCAACAGCTTCGCTACCTGCAAAGAGTCCGGCGAACTATCCGCTTCGATGTGCAAACCACGGTCAGCACCCAGTGCCAGTGCCGTACGGATTTGTTCCTGACACGCTTTATCGCCGACAGACACAACGACGATTTCTGTCGCAATACCTTTTTCTTTCAGGCGGATCGCCTCTTCTACTGCAATTTCACAAAAAGGATTTAACGCCATTTTTGCATTAGTCAGATCCACACCTGACTCATCAGCTTTCACGCGTACCTTTACGTTGTAATCGATAACGCGTTTTACCGGGACAAGTACTTTCATTCTTTACCTCAGTTGGCCGGGAATAAGAGTTTGATTAATTACAGATAACGTCTAAACATTTATTGCCGGTGTTAAAAACAAAAAACCGGAGACGATGCTCCTGTTAAATAAAGCACCAGACTTCTCAGTTTACAAAAATGTTACAATTAACACCTGACTTTATCTTTACGTTAACGTAAACTTACCATGCAATTTACTTACTGTTGACGTAAACGTCAACCTGATTGACAAAACTTACCGGAGGCATTCATGGAACGTGAATCGATGGAATTTGATGTAGTGATTGTCGGTGCAGGCCCTGCCGGGCTGTCAGCGGCATGCAGGCTAATGCAACAGGCTCAGGCCGCTTCCCTCGAGTTGATGGTCTGTGTTGTTGAAAAAGGTTCTGAAGTAGGTGCACATATTTTATCCGGCGCAGTATTCGAAACCACTGCGCTGGATGAGTTGTTTCCGGACTGGAAAAATGAAGGCGCACCGCTGAATACCCCTGTGCTGAGGGACGACATTTATTACCTGACTGACGGTCAGCATGCCCGTAAACTTCCTCAGGCTCTGGTTCCCGATACCATGCACAACGATGGAAATTATATTGTCAGTATGGGCAATGTTTGCCGCTGGCTGGCTGAAAAAGCGGAGAGCCTTGGTGTTGAGATTTTTCCCGGATTTGCAGCCTCTGAAGTTTATTATAACGAAGACGGCTCAGCCGGTGGTGTCATTACCGGCGACATGGGCGTAGCAGAAGACGGCAGCCAGAAAGACGGCTACATGCCGGGCATGATTTTAAAAGCCCGTTACACAATATTCGCCGAAGGTTGTCGCGGACATCTGGGTAAACGACTAATTTCCAAATTTAATCTGGATGAAAATAGCGCTCCTCAACACTATGCCATCGGATTTAAAGAAATCTGGGATATTGACCCTGCCCTGCATGAACCCGGTCTGGTGGTTCACACAGCCGGCTGGCCGCTGACAGATTCAACGGGTGGTGGTTTTCTTTACCATGCAGAAAACAATCAGGTATTTGCCGGTCTTATTGTCGATTTAAATTACGACAACCCGTACTTAAGTCCATTTGATGAATTTCAGCAAATGAAACATCATCCGGTTTTCAGGCAATATCTGGAAAATGGAAAAAGAGTCTCCTACGGTGCCAGAGCAATAGCAAAAGGCGGACTGAATTCATTACCTGACATGACTTTTCCCGGAGGCATTCTCATAGGATGTAATGCGGGTACACTGAATTTCGCTAAAATCAAGGGTAATCACACAGCGATGAAGTCTGGCATTTTAGCGGCAGACAGCATTATTAATGAATTAAAATCAGCAACACCTGATCCTGCATTAACGAATTTTAATCAGGCTTTTAAAACATCCTGGTTATATTCTGAACTGAACAGTAGTAAAAATTTTGGCGCCGCTATTCACCAGTTCGGCACGTTTTGGGGCGGCGTTTACAATACTGTTGACCAAAAAATATTCAAAGGTAAATTACCCTTCTCCATTAAAGACGATCGTAAAGATTATTTACAATTAAAAGATAAGATAGATGCTACTAAAAAGGTGTATCCAAAACCCGATGGTATTTTGAGTTTCGACAAACTCTCTTCTGTCTTTTTGTCGAACACCAATCATGAAGAAAATCAGCCTTGCCACCTGAAGTTAAAAGACCCTGAGATACCACTGAAGGTTAATCTGTCGAAGTACGATGAGCCCGCACAGCGTTACTGTCCGGCCGGTGTATACGAAATTATAGAAGAACACAACACGTTACGATTTCAAATCAATGCGCAAAATTGTATTCACTGTAAAACCTGCGACATTAAAGATCCGTCACAGAATATTCAATGGGTTGTCCCTGAAGGTGCAGGCGGGCCGAATTATCCGAATATGTGATCCAAATCCTGTAAATTAGCTATTTATTACAATTTTAAGAAAAAGCAGTGTTAAGCTGCTTTTTTTTAGATTAAAATTTGACTATCCTTTTTAAATACACAGTTTTTTAACTAACACAAGGTTGATGAATGAACGACTTTTTAGAAATACTGACGCATGGAAGACGTTTGCAAGGTGCCGTAAAGGATTTAAGCACAGCTGAATTAGAATCTGTACAAGAAAAGTTAGCCAACATCATCGAGAAAAGAAAAGAAAAAGATCTCGAAGAAGAAAAGGCTAAACAGGAAAAGCTGCAGAAAATTGCTGATATCCAAAAGCAACTTGAAGAAGCCGGTCTTGATGTCAGTGATCTGGAGTCGACGACTGTTGAAAAGAAATCTACCGGTAAAAAACGTCCGGTAAAATACGAATTGAAAGATGGTGAAGGTAAAGTACACCAGTGGACAGGTATCGGAAGAATGCCACGAGTCTACAAAGATGCGTTAGACAGCGGCAAATCGCTGGAAGATTTCGCAATTTAAAAAATTCCATTCAAAGGCGACATCAGTCGCCTTTTTTTCAGGTCAATCATGCAATCCACGTTACATTATTCTTTTTCAGAAAATACTGATTCTGATTATTTACTTGTTATTATTCACGGTTTATTCGGAACAGCTGACAATTTATCTGTCGTAAAGCGGCATTTCGCGCCCAAAGTGAATGTGCTCAGTGTAGATTTACCGGACCACGGTCAATCACCCCATCTGGAGCATTTTTCCATAGAGGCAGCAGCAGAACAGTTATACGCATTTGTCAAACAGTTTAATAAAGCCCGTACAGGCATACTTGGACATTCGCTGGGTGGAAAGGTAGCTATGCGCCTCGCACTCACCCATCCGCAGTTTCTTGATGATCTCATCGTTGCGGATATTGCACCGGTAAGTTATCCGTCCCGCCATGATGCGATAATCAGTGCATTAAAGTCGGTAGACCTGAATTCCATCAACAGCCGTTCTGATGCGGATAAAAGTTTACAAAGTGGTATTCCGGAAGCCGGAGTACGCCAGTTTCTGTTAAAAAGTTTATATCAGGATACCGGTAAACAATGGCACTGGCGCTTTAATCTGGATGGTCTGGCAAACAGTTACGAAGCGATTAAAGGATGGCAAAGCAGCGATGCTCAATTCTCTGAGCCTGTACTTTTCATCAAAGGTGGTAATTCCGATTACATCACGGCGTCCATGCAGAGCGAAATATTGCAGTATTTTCCTGCTGCCCGCGCCCATGTTATTGAAGGAGCCGGTCACTGGTTACATGCAGAAAAGCCGGACGCCTTCAACCGCGTGGTTGAAAAACACATATTTCGCCCTCATCAGGCATGATATAGCACAAAAAATTACGTGGTTTTCACTGCGAGGCAGCTGATTTCTGTGCTATAGTTTGCGCCGATTTTGGACTAAGTAAAACTATGCTTGCTGAAAATTACGAAACCATTGAATCCATCATGTTTTATCTTGGGCTTACCGGCCTGTTTGTCCTGATGGGCTATGCCGTACATGATGTTCTCAAAAGTAACGATGTACCGCTTATCGGACGGGTAGTTGCCTATGGCGTACTCGGAATGGGAGCGCTGGGTTTTATTGCCAAAGGATTGATAGAACTTATTTGGTTAAGTACCGGCGTGTAATTTCAGAAGATGTATCGAACAGAGGGTTATTATGGCAAGTGTTGGCTTGTTTTTCGGTAGTGACACAGGAAATACCGAACATGTTGCAAAGATGATTCAAAAGGAATTAGGCAAAAACCTGATTGATGTACAGGACATTGCCAAGAGTACCAAAGAACAGATCGCTGAATTTGATCTTCTGATATTCGGGATCCCTACCTGGTACTACGGTGAAGCACAATGTGACTGGGATGACTTCTTCCCTGAACTGGAAGAAATTGATTTCAATGACAAGCTGGTTGCAATTTTCGGTTGCGGCGATCAGGAAGATTACGCTGAATATTTCCTGGATGCCATGGGCATGGTTCGCGATATCGTAGAACCCCGCGGTGCAATTCTTGTCGGTCAATGGTCTACAGACGGCTACGACTTTGAAGCCTCTAAAGGCATGGCTGATGATAACCACTTCGTTGGTCTGGGCATTGACGAAGACCGCCAGCCGGAATTAACCGAAGAGCGTGTACGTGCCTGGTGTAAGCAGTTACACGAAGAATTATGTCTGGCAGAACTTGCCTGATATAGAATTAAAGAAAACGGGCGCTCAGCCCGTTTTTTTTATAATCTGAAGCGCTCAACCACTTTCCGCAATCCTTCCATTTGCTCATCCACCCTGGCACTGGATTCATTTGCCAGACGGGTACTCTCTGCACTTGCATCAGCCAGCGTCACGATTGCGTTAAGATTATCATCAATACCCGCAAGTACTTTATCCTGAGCTTTAGTGTCTTTCACAAAGCCGGCATTAAACGCCTGCAGCTTCACAATGACCTCACTGATCCCATTAACCTGCTCATAGACTTTTTCACTGATAGCAACGCCCTGCTCCGCCTTTTCCATACTCAGGTTGATGGCTTCCACAGCTTGCTGTGCATCTCGTTGCAAACTGCCAATCATCGATTCAATTTCTTCAGTGGAGTTATGCGTGCGGTTAGCCAGCGTTCTGACCTCGTCGGCGACAACGGCAAATCCGCGGCCCTGATCACCGGCACGGGCAGCTTCTATTGCAGCATTGAGCGCCAGCAAGTTTGTTTGTTCCGCGATGGTTTTAATGACGTCAAGGATACTGCCGATGCTGCGGCTGTTCTCATCCAGCCGGTTTATGATGCTGGCGGATGCCGATGCCTGGCCAGATTGTTCTGAAACCTGTTGCCGGTTTTGTGCAACCAGTTCGGATGTTTGCTGCGTCTGACTGGCGACCCGGTTAAGTTCATCCACCGATTGCTGAATCATCGCGAGGTTTTTTTCACTGGTGCTTCTTACACTGGCAGTATCTGAGGAGGTTTTACGGACCCGGTCACGTTGTTGGGCCACCTGCTCCAGACTGCGTTCACCCATTTCCACACTTTCTCTGGCCACATCCAGCAGCGTTCGTTCCTGTTGCTGAATGTTACCGATAAGATCTCTGAGAGCTTCAGTTAAACTGTTTACCTTTACCGACAAATCGGCAAATTCATCATTGCCCTGTGTCTTCAGACGATACGATAAATCCCCTTCACTGATCCGGCCGAGACCACGGGTAATATTTTGCAGCGGCCCGGCAATGCTTTTACGCACAGTGAGAGTGAGTGCAACTGCAGCCACCAGACCAATAAACGACACCACCAGCGTATCAACAAGGCTGTCCTGGACAGTGTCCAGGATCAGGTTTTGCCCTTTCAGGGTTTCTTCAGTGACTTCTTCGTAAAGGTTATTGATTGTCGAGGTAGCCTGCGCCAGCGATGTGTTGGCACGCTGACGGCTTTCTGTGGCATGGGCGATGTGAGATAACTTCTGTTTCTGGCCGGCCATCAGACCGGATTCACCGGTGAGAATAGCCAGCATGGCATCATACTGCTGCTGAAAATTGCTGATGATACCGTCGGTATTCAGGCCACTGGCAGACCGGAACAGATATTCGGTGTCTACCGCCAGATTGCTCAACTGATAGTCCAGGTCATCCAGAATCACCAGTGAATCTTCAGGATCTTCAGACTTAACCAGTTCGGTGATGACCGAACTCAAAGTGAGCAATTTATTGTCAATATTCGCACCGAGGCCGGCCAGCGCATCGATACCGGGCTGTCCGTTATCCAGAAAGCTTAAATCCATCATCAGCGCTCCGGCTTCATCAATATGAGAGATAGCTTCTTCCCGCTGCTTTGCCAGAGACAATTGTATTTGTTTGCTGCTGATAAGCGCTTCGTACACCGTCGCGCTCTCACGAATAAATGTATTACCCGCCTCTACGGCCTGTTTTGATTCTGTGTGATTACCAAAGGTGGTATCGAAAATAGCGAGATCTTCAGAAAAGACTTCACTCAGTGCCTCAAACTCAGCTTTGTTTTTATTCAGTGCTGAAAGCTCATCCATGTAGTAACCGTTTGCCGTTACGGTCGCCAGAGACAATGCATCTGACTTCAGGGACATCATTTTTGTCTGAACCGGCATTTTCTCGGTGGCCACCGTTTCAGCAGAACGGCGGATGTCGCTGAGTCCCAGATAAGCAAGTAAACTGGTGATCAGTAATAAACAGCCGAACAGGGCAAAACCAAGGGTTATTTTTTGTACAACAGTCAGGCGCATCTTCTTATCCCAATCTTCGGTTTTATTTCCGTAACATGGTTATCATTGATTTTAATATAAGTTTTCCGGCCTTGCCGTTTTTTGGCCAGGAAATATGTCTGCGCACAGTGTTCCGTAATTGCCGGCAAGATAAATAATGTTGAAAACATCCCGGAAAAGTCGCTATTTTGCAGCGAAAAAGGCATAGCTTTCATTGAACTTATCGGTAGAAACTTAACAATGCTTTAGTTCGTTGAGAGGGTAAATCCTGAATAACTCTCTGCATACCGCCTGCAGGGTCCGGTTAGCTGCACAAAGTCCTTAAAAAACGTATGGATAAATGACAGGGATCAATGATTTACTCTGCAGATTAATGTTGAAGATATCCGCGCTTTTACTTTTAAAACCTGGCAAAGTACCTATAATGAGCGTTAAATCAGAAGAGCTTCCAGAAGTGATTATTTATGGATCAAAATAAAGAACTAAAAAAAGCGGGTTTAAAAGTTACACTTCCCCGTTTAAAAATTCTGCAGATCCTGCAGGAACCTGCCAACCAGCATATCAGTGCTGAAGATGTGTATAAAATTCTGATCGATCAGGGTGAGGAAATTGGTCTTGCGACGGTATACCGTGTGCTTAACCAGTTCGATGACGCTGGTATTTTGAACCGACACCATTTTGAAGGTGGCAAGTCAGTATTTGAAATCAGTCATAAAGAGCACCACGACCATCTGGTGTGTCTGAAATGTGGCAAAGTCATCGAGTTTGAAGATGACGTGATTGAACAACGTCAAATTGAAATTGCCGAACGCAATAACATCAAACTGACACATCACAGCCTGTATCTTTACGGTGAATGTAAAGACGGTACCTGTGATAAAACCGACGACTGAGTCGCCGGTCGTTAAGATTAAATAAACCTGCACAGCGTGCAGGTTTTTTTATAACGTAAACTTGTGTTTGTTGAAAGCTGTGATGGCTTTAAGCCATACCTCACCGGCCTGCCCGTTCCCCACGGGTTTATCATCCACCGAGATAACAGGGCTGATTTCCTTACTGGAGCTGGTTAGCCACACTTCATCAGCACTGAACAATACTTCTGCTGTAACCGGTACTTCCTGCACCTCAACGCCTTCTGCTGCAAGACTTTCAATGACCAGCTTCCGGGTAATTCCCGGCAAAATTTGATGATCCAGCGGTGGTGTCATGATAACACCCTCTTTCACAACGAATACGTTGCATGAACTGGCCTCAGTCACTTCCCCGTGGCTGTTCAACAAAATGATTTCCTGTTTACCGGCCTGCCGGCCTTGCTGATAATGCATCACATTGCCGAGCAGCGATGTAGATTTGATGTTACAACGCTGCCAGCGCTTATCTTCACCACTGGCGACATCAAAGGTTACCACTGCGGCTTTATCCGGCACCGGCGGCGCGGCGGTAGCAAACGCAAAAGCGAACACAGTGGGAGGAATATTGTCAGGATAACCATGGGCACGTTTCATCTCAGTACCCCGTGATACCTGAATATACACACCCACTGACGCAGAATTCAGAGCTTGTGTATTTTTCGTCACCAGTTCACTTACAAGCTCTGTCCATTGTGCCTTTGTTTTCGGATTTGTAATTGCCAGCTCATCGAGCCCGTTTTGTAACCGGTCGAGGTGGGCGTTCATACCAACAGCTTTACCGTGCAAGGTAGGGATCACCTCGTAAATACCGTCGCCGAACAGAAAACCTCTGTCCATCGGAGAAATACGTGCCTCTTCAAGGGGTAAAAACTGGTCATTTAAAAACGCGATTGTCATCAGATATCAATTGTTCCTGAAAAAATTGTCAATACGGGCTTGCCTTAACAGCCATGTTCCGCGGGCATTTTCCGGATCCACCGGATTAAACGTTAACGTTGTGCCGGGAACAGACTGCGCTACCCTCGGAAGATCATATGGCGCTATTACGCCGATTTTGGGATAGCCGCCCAGAGTTTGTCTGTCAGCCAGCATTATAATCGGCTGACCGTCTGCAGGCACCTGCACAGAACCGCAATTAATTCCTTCTGAGCGCATAGCTTCAAACCCCGACGATATGGCAGGACCACTCAGGCGATAACCCATGCGGTCACTTTGCGGTGTCACACTGTAGGCTGAGGAATAAAAAGTTGCCCGGACTCTGCTGCTGAACATGTCATGCTGATAAGCCGGAATAATATCAACCGGTGCATCACTGGCATAGGGAGCAAGCATGGAAGCAGGCAATTTGCGGCTTATGTTTTCCTGTGCTGCAGGGACAACATGAATTGTGTCACCGGCATGAAGAGGCCTTCCGTCACCGGCAAGTCCGCCCAGCTTTTCCCGCATCACGGTGCACACAGAACCGGCTATTTCAGGTATCTGCCAGGCGCCCTGAACGGCTAAATAGCAACGTTGACCTGCAAGCTGCTGCGAAACCTGAAGCTCATCTCCGGCGCTGAGGTTAACTGTGGCCAGTTCAGAAGCAGGTTCACCGTTCACGGCAAGTGAAACAGCAGGGCCGCAAACAGCCATAGTGGCTGAATGCTCAAATCTGATGTGTACATCACCGGCAATTTCAATGCAAGGATTGCCTTCAGGGTTGCCAGAAAGCCAGTTTGCAAAGTTAAAAGCTTCGACGTCTAAAGGACCTGAGCCGCTAAAACCCTGCTCCTGCATCCCTGTTCTGCCGGCATCAACGATTAAACTGATGAATCCGGGATTGATAATAGTAAAGGATATTGTCATGCCTTCACCTGCTCCAGGTATTCCCGCTCATCAATTTCATAGAACTCTACTTCGTCGCCGGCCTGCAACAGGGCCGGCTGCGCACTGGCAGGATCAAATAAAGTTAACGGACTGAGTCCCAGTAACTGCCAGCCGCCGGGCGATACTTGCGGATACACTGCAGCCTGACGGTCGGCCAGTGCAACCGCACCGGCGGGCACTTTTGTCCTCGGTGTTTTGCGGCGCGGTACCGACAGACGTTCCGGACTTTCCCCCAGATAAGCGAAACCGGGCGCAAACCCCACTGCAAACACGCGGTACACGGTTGCTGTATGCAATGCAATTATCTCACTGACCGCCAGGCCGGTGTGAGAAGCGACTTCATCGAGATCGTTCGCTTCCGGGGCACCATACCAGACAGGGATCCGGTGTCGTCGAAGGCTTTTTCCGGCTGACATCTGCGGTTGCAGTTGACGCAATAAACGATATACACCATGGCTGTCAGTTATCTTTGCATCGAACAAAATTAGCAGGGAGTCATAGGACGGGATGGCTTCTTTTAACCAGATTGGCGGATTCGCCTTCAACGCAAGATGATAAGCGGAAACCGCAGCGTTCATTTGCGTGACATCTTTACCACCGAAGTACAATATGAGACCGTCCATGCCGGCAAAGGCAATGTGACGGACATTGTCAAAGGGTTGCATGATTCAGCATTTCTCTGAATGATTTTGCCATCGCCACTGCGCCGGGTGAATCGCCGTGCACACAAAGGGTGTCTACCTGCAACGACAGCGTTTTACCGCCACTGGTTATAATCGTACCGTGTTCCAGTAATCCCTGTACCTGCGCGGTGGCCTGATCATGATTCAGCACCGCACCGGCGTGTTGCCTCGACATTAAATAGCCGTCGTCGGTGTACCGGCGATCAGCAAAGGCTTCAAATTGAAGCCGGAGCCCGTAAACCTCAGCTTCTGCAATAAGTTTGTCGCTGTCAGGATGGGCCTGAATCATCAGACTTAATGCTCCCTGCCCCGCTTCTGCCACGGCTTTCATGACGGTCTGGCGCAGCCCCCTGTCCTGCATTAAATCGTTATACAGCGCACCGTGAGGTTTAACGTAGGACACCTCTACCTGCTGAATTCGGGCAACACCGCTCAGTGCTGCAATCTGGTATTGCAGGCAGGCTGTCAGCTCATCATCCGCCATTTTCATTGAGCGCCGGCCGAAGCCCTGCAGATCCGGATAAGAAGGATGAGCCCCCGTGGCCACACCCGCTGCTTTAGCCAGTGCGACAGCTTTACGCATTACCAGCGGATCACCGGCGTGAAAGCCACAGGCAATGTTCGCCTGATCGATATACTGCATAATGTCGCCGTCGACAGGCATATGCCAGGCACCGAAACTTTCACCAAGATCGCAATTCAACTTCATAATGGTTTAGCTCATTCTCACAATTGGTTATCATGTTACCTGTATTTACTTTCACAGTCAGTCCTGATGATACACATTGGCAAAATCAATACCCTTCAAGTCGGTGAATCACTGCCTTTTGGCTTTCACCTCTCCAGTGGCGATGATAACGATCCGCTGGTACTGCTAACCCATGAAAACATGGCCGCGCTGCCGGAAAAAGTGAAAACCGGTGATACGCTGGATATTTTTGTCGGCATCGATGAAACCGGAAATCTTGAAGCCTGGCCGCAAACTCCGGTAGCGCAGGCTGGTGATACCGTGGTGCTTAAAGCAACCGGCGCAACAAATTTCGGTGCATTTTTTGACTGGGGCGGTCAACGGGATCTGCTTGTCCCTGCGGGCATGCAGGACGGACCGGTCAATGAAGGCATGCGCTATGTTGTCCATATTTATCACGATGAAAGTACCGGTCGCATCCTGGGTGCCACCCGGCTTCACCGTTTCATTAAGGAGTCGTCAGATTCATTGAAAGCCGGCGACGGGGTTGAATGCCTGGTGTATTCAAAAACGGAACTGGGTTTTAAAGTCGTCATAAATGGTGAGGCACTGGGACTGATTTTTCACAGTGATGCATTTAAGCCATTAAAAACCGGTCAGCGACTGGATGCTGTCATTAAGACCATCCGCGAGGACGGCAAAATTGATGTAGCCCTTCAACGTACCGACAAAACCGGCCGGAAAACACTGGAAGAAGCTATTCTGGAAGATCTGGAAGCGCATGGCGGTGTTTCTATCTTAACCGATAAAAGCAAACCGGAAGATATTTACGCCCACTTTAATGTCAGTAAAGCGGCATATAAAAAAGCATTGGGTGCGTTATATAAACAACGCAAAATTACCATCACGAAAGATGCAGTAAAACTGAATTAACAGGAATAACATGAAAGCAAAAGTTGTATGGGATAACGATCTCACTTTTACCGGTACCACAGATTCCGGCTACAAAACCGTGATGGACGGCAACGGACAGGCCATCTCTCCCATGGAATCCGTGCTGATTGCAGCCGGGAGTTGCTCCAGTATCGATGTGGTGGATATTTTGAAAAAAGGCCGGTTCGACATTTCCCATTGTGAATGTGAACTGGTAGCAGAGCGCGCAGAAAACCCGCCCAGAGTTTTCACTAAAATTGTTGCCTGTTATAAAGTAAAAGGCGAAGGTTTATCTGAAAAAGCCGTTGCCAGAGCCGTACAACTGTCAGCAGAAAAATACTGTTCAGTGATGTTAATGCTGGCAGGTAATGTAGAGATCGAAACCCGCTTCGAAATTCTGTGACCTGGGTATTCTTTACCGTCGGCGCGGTAATACTGCAAACATTCAGAAACGCCTTTCAAAGTAAACTTAGCCAGCACGTCAACACCTCAGGTGTGACGCTGGCCCGTTTTCTTTTTGCTCCGCCAATCGCTCTCGCCTATCTGATTACGCTTTATCAGTTTTATCCTGTGGGCATACCGGCATTTGACGGCACTTTTATCGCCTATATTCTGGTGTCCGCAGTCATGCAAATTGTGGCCACATCCCTTATGGTGGTGTTGTTTAAGCAAAAAAATTTTGCTGTGGGCGCCGGACTGGCAAAAAGCGAAGCGCTGGTTGCCGCGGTATTAGGCACCCTGTTCTTCGGCAGTCAGTTGACCTCTTTAGGCTGGCTGGGGATCACAATCGGGGCGGTTGCGGTATTTGTTCTCAGTGGTGCAACCCGTAAGGGCCAACTCAGCCTGAAAACCATACTGACCGGTCTCGCCTGCGGAGGCAGCTTTGCACTGACCTCGCTGTTTATCCGCGAGGCGGCCAATCAGCTTTCTGTTCCCTTCCCGGTGAATACTGCCTGGGGACTGCTGTGGGTTCTGTGCATTCAGACACTGATCCTCTGTGTTTATATTTCTATAAAAGAGCCCTACGTGTTCCGGCAACTTCGCCGTCAGCCGGCACTGACACTGGCTGCCAGTACCACCAGCTGTTTTGGTTCAGTTTGCTGGTTCAGTGCTATGACTATTCAGTATGTGGCCTATGTAAAAACACTGGGACAGATAGAAGTGCTGACCACCATGGTCATTTCGGCGGTGATGCTGAAAACACCGGTCAAAGGTCACGAAGTGACTGGCCTGGTGCTTATTGCTATAGCTGCAATATGTGTGATGTTGAGCTGACGACCGGCTTCATTCTTCCCTTTTTGAAGCCCTGATGTCAGTCCGCTCAGAAGCCTCTCAATTATTTTGCTTAACAGTGGTTTTAACACCAGTAATTAGTGGTTTTGACTAATACTTGTGTATCTCGCCAACTCCCCTCCTCTCACCAAAAACACTAACCTGTTGAATATAATAACAATTATACGAAAGTTGTAGAGTGGCATGGTCAATGCTGTTACGGGGTATAACTTATAACAGTACTCACTACGGGCTTTGACCATGGAAACCAGAACACCTTTATTACTCGCAGCAACCTTTTCACTTGGCTTACTCAGCACGACCCTTGCCGGTTGCGGCAATGCCGGCGCCACGGATGAAGAAAAGGAAGAGGCCGTTATCATTACTATTCCTGTTGAGGCGATAACCATTCAGCGGGGTGAAATTTCGTCAAATTATGCAACCACCGCTATTTTAGAAGCGCAGGAAGAAGCGTTCGTTGTCGCCAGAGCATCCGGCATCATCGAACATATCCTGGTTGAAGAAGGTGACTATGTTGAAAAAGGTCAGATCCTGGCGCAACTTGATAAACGACGTTATGAACTGAACCTGCAAAAAGCAAGAGCTGACTTAGCCGGTATTGAGCAGGAACTGGCGAAAATGAATAAGGTATATTCCCGCAAACTGATCAGTGACGATGCGTTTGAGAAGCTGACCGCTCAGTTTGAGTCTGTACAGGCGAATGTTGAACTGGCCGAACTGGATCTGAAAGAAACGACCATCACCGCCCCTATCAGTGGCTATATTGCAGAGCGTAATGCCAAAGTTGGTAACCTGACTGAATCCTTCCAGCGCGAACGTATGTTTCATATTGTCCAGCAGAAATCCCTGCAAGGTATTGTCTATCTGCCCGAGAGTGAACTTTCTCAAATCCGCAATAATCAGCAGGCTACACTGACTATCCCCGCACTGAACCACCGCAAAGTTACTGCCCGCGTAGCACGTATAAGCCCTGTCATTGATGCCACAACCGGCACATTTAAAGTGACTCTGAACGTACCCAATGACGAAGAAAGACTGAAAGCCGGTATGTTCAGTGAAGTTGCCCTGAATTATGACACTCACAGTGATACGCCGCTTCTGCCTCGCTCTGCACTGGTGAGTATTGATAACGAGAGCAATGTATTTGTTGTCCGTGACGGAAAAGCATTAAAAGTGCCTGTGACGCTGGGCTTTGAAGATGCCGGCATGGTGGAAATTATCAGCGGCCTCACCGGCAACGAAACCGTTGTCACCGTTGGCCACCAGAATCTTAAAGATCAAACCCCTGTAGACGTTGTTAACAGCTGATTTTACGCGCAAAGGAACTGACAATGAGTATTGTAAAATTAGCGGTTAAACGTCCGGTCGCCATCGCCATGTTTACTGCTGCCATTCTGCTTTTTGGTATGGTGTCACTGAGCAGACTGTCGGTGAATCTGTTACCTGAACTGTCCTACCCGACACTTACAATCCGCACTGACTACGAAGGTGCTGCGCCTGCGGAACTCGAACAACTGGTGAGTAAGCCGGTAGAGGAAGCGGTAGGTGTGGTAAAAGGCGTCAAAAGCGTTAAATCAATTTCCAGAGCTGGTCAGTCTGATGTGGTACTGCAGTTTGCCTGGGGTACTGACATGGACTTTGCCAGCCTGGAAGTACGGGAAAAGCTGGATATTCTGCAACTGCCACTGGATGTGGACAAACCCCGGCTTTTAAAGTTTAACCCCTCTATGGATCCGGTGATGAAACTGGGCCTGTCGCTGACACCGGATGCCCTTTCAAGTGATCCCCGCCTGGCAGCGGAACAAATGAAGACACTGCGCTTATTTGCAGAAGAGCAGATAAAGCGCAAACTGGAGTCTGTTGAAGGTGTTGCCTCTGTACGGCTGGGCGGCGGACTTGAAAACGAAATTCAGGTACTGGTTGATCCCCGGAAAGCCAGTCAGCTGGGTGTCAGTATGAGCACCATTATCACCCGCTTACAGGAAGAGAATGTCAATGCCGCAGGAGGCCGGCTGGATGACGGCACGCAGGCATTTCTGGTGCGCACACTCAACGAATTTGAATCCCTGAAAGATATCGAAAATGTGTATATCAGCCGGTTTGAAGGCAAAAATGTTCAGTTAAAAGACGTGGCCAGCGTCAGTAATCTGTACAAAGAAAGAGATGCTGTCACCCGTTTTAACGGCACGGAAGGCACAGAGATAGCCATCTATAAAGAAGGTGATGCGAACTCTGTGGATGTGGCTACACGGGTTCTGACCGAAATTGATGCGTTGTCCGGAGCGCTGCCCGCACAATATCATCTTGAAACCATTTACAACCAGAGCACCTTTATTAAGCAGGCCATCGACGATGTTAAAACGTCAGCGATGATCGGCGGCTTGCTGGCAATGCTGGTGATTTACCTGTTTCTGCGGGATTTCAGCACTACGCTAATCATCTCGGTTTCCATTCCAGTTTCCGTCATAGCCACCTTTAATCTGATGTATGGTAATGACATCAGCCTGAATATCATGAGTTTAGGTGGTATTGCGCTGGCAGTAGGTCTGCTTGTGGATAACAGCATTGTGGTGCTGGAGAATATCGACAGACACCGCAAACTCACGAACGGTAACAAAGCCCTGGCGGCAGAGCGCGGTACAGAAGAAGTTACCGGTGCGATTATTGCCTCCACACTCACCACGATGGCGGTGTTTGTGCCTCTGATATTTGTTGAAGGTATCGCCGGGCAGTTGTTCCGTGATCAGGCGATGACCGTGTCATTTGCCCTCGCGGCTTCTCTGGTCGTGGCTCTGACACTGATCCCTGCTCTTGCAGCACGCAGCCGCCGCACAGAACCTGCTCACACGGAGACTTTCAGCCAGCCCGTCGTGCCCTCATCTGCACATCCTGTACTGCGCGGCCTTAAAGCAATCCTCACATTTCCGTTCCGGTTGCTGTTTATTTACTTACCTCAGGCATTATTCACTGTTATTTTTGCTCTGTGTAAGGCTTTATCAGTATGCTTTGGCGTGCTGTTCCGTCCGCTCACCGCACTGGTAGCAGCAGGCTTCAGTTTGCTGGAAAAAGGCTATGATAAAGCAATACGCGGTGCCCTCTCACAACGGGCCATGGTCCTTGTTATTGCCCTTGCCATTACTGCCAGTTCTGTACTGTTATTGCCACGCCTTGGAATGGAACTTATTCCGAAACTCACTCAGGGAGAGTTTTACGTCGAAGTCACCCTGCCGGCGGGTACCCGGGTTCAGCATACCGACGCCTTACTGGCCAGGCTGGCTGAGGTCACCAATGCCCGGGCCGGCGTGGAACGAAGCTATTCACTGGCCGGAACCGGCAGTTTACTCAGCGCAGCCCCGGGACAGGGTGGTGATCACTGGGGTCAGTTAAATGTTGTGATGAAGCCCGGTGCAGGCACTGATGACATGGAAGAAGTAAAAACAGCCATGCGGCAATTTCTGTCATCGCAGGCCGGCGTACAAAGTCAGTTTGGCGAACCTGAGTTATTCAGTTTTGCAGCCCCGTTGCAGATCCAATTGCAGGGCTACGATTTAAAACAGTTACAACAATACAGCCGTGCGATTATGGCAAAGCTTGAGCAAAACCGGCGCTTTACTGACATCACCACAACACTGCAGGCCGGTAATCCCGAGCTTAAAATAGCCTTTAATAATGCCGCACTTGCCAGACTGGACCTTGACGCAAAGCAGGTTTCGGATGTTGTTGCAGCACAAGTTGGCGGTAAGGTGGCAACTCAATACTCTATGGATGACAGAAAGGTCGACATTCTGGTACGTAATCAGTTGCAACAACGGGATAATGTTAACGACGTCAAACAAATTATCGTCAATCCGGACAGTGATTTCCCTGTACCGCTATCCGCTGTTGCTGATGTGTTTATGAGTACGGGACCGTCTGAGATTACCCGTGAAGACCAGCAACGTGTGGTGCTTATTAACGCTAACCTTGCTTACGGCGATCTGGCTGAAGCCGTGGAAGAAGCGCAGGCAGCACTGGCATCAATCCGTTTCCCCCTGTCATTAAAAGCGGTAGTGGCCGGGCAGAGCGAGGATATGCAGGAAAGCTTTGCGTCACTGCAGTTTGCTTTAGCCCTTGCTGTTTTTATGGTCTATCTGGTGATGGCGTCTCAGTTTGAATCACTGTTACATCCCCTGCTTATTTTGTTTGCCGTGCCACTTGCCGGTGCAGGCTCTGTGTTCGGGCTCTGGCTCACTGACACACATATCTCTGTAGTGGTATTTATCGGTCTTATCATGTTGTGCGGGATTGTTGTGAATAATGCCATTGTGCTTATCGACCGCATTAATCAGCTCAGGGCTGCCGGCATGGAAAAAAATGCAGCGATTATCGATGCAGGGAAAAGCCGTCTACGCCCGATTGTGATGACAACCCTTACCACTATTCTCGGCCTGTTACCCATGGCAATTGGTTTCGGCGATGGTGCAGAAGTGCGTACGCCCATGGCGGTCACTGTGATATCAGGATTAATCTTTGCCACTCTGCTGACACTGGTACTTATCCCGGTACTGTACAGCTTATTTGATACGAAAGAATTTGCGGCCCGTCCGGCACTTTCAGAGGAAGAAAACGGAGAACGCACTTATGGATAATCACGCTTCTGCCGGTGCTGCCCGTCTGGCACGGTTTGCTTTGACCCACCCGGTTACCGTTTGCATGTGCTTTTTGTCCATGTTGCTGTTCGGCGTTATGGCATCCCGGTTATTACCCCTGGAGAAATTTCCCGGAATCGATATTCCTGAGATAGTGGTTGAAGTGCCATACCGTGACGCCACCCCATCTGAAGTTGAGCGCATGATAACCCGTCCGGTAGAAGAAGTACTCGCTACCATGTCAGGAATCAAACGCCTGCAGGCCACATCCATGGAAGACCGGGCGCAAATTTTCATCGAGTTTGACTGGGATGAAAATATCAAAGCCAAGAGCATTGAAGCCAGAGAGAAAATCGACGCTATCCGCCACGAATTACCGGATGATGTTGAACGGGTACTGGTTTACAAATTCAATACCAACGACATGCCAGTATTTCAGTTAAGGGTATCCAGTGCACGGGATTTAAGTAACGCTTATGACTTACTGGAAAGAAACCTTAAGCGCCCGCTGGAACGGGTACCGGGCGTCTCGAAAGTGGAACTTTACGGCGTGTTGAAAAAGCAGATTGTCATCCGCTTAGATCCGCAACAACTCAGTGCACTTAAAATCGATACAGCCAAACTGAGTCAGCGGCTGAGACAAGCTAATTTTTCAGCGTCGGCGGGAGCACTTGGTACTGAAAATAAAATTATTATCAATCCGGCCGGAGAATTCACTGATATTACCGACTTTGAAAATCTGATTGTGAGACCGGGGATCCGGCTAAAAGACATTGCTACCGTGAGTTGGGAAAGTCCGGAACGCAATGAAGGTCGTCATCTGGACCGTACTTACGCGGTTGGCTTCAATGTATTTCGTGAATCAGGCAGTAATCTGGTTGAAGTAGCAGACAAAGTCATGGCGGTAATTAAAAAAGCAGAGTCAGACCCTGAGTTTAACGGAATCAACCTGTTTGTGATGGATGATACCGCGAAAAGTGTCAGTTCGTCGCTGGGCGATCTGATCATGGCAGGTTTACTTGGGGCGCTGTTGTCTGTGGCTGTGCTTTATGTATTTTTACGTCAATTATCCACCACTTTCATTGTTGTCCTCTCGGTGCCCTTCTCTATCTGTATTACCCTTGGCGTCATGTACCTGATGGGCTATTCCCTGAATATCCTGTCCCTGATGGGCCTGATGCTGGCGGTGGGCATGCTGGTGGATAACGCGGTGGTTGTCACAGAAAGTATTTTTCAGGCCCGTCAGAATGACAGCAACGCGGTGCGTGCCACACAGACTGGCATCAATAAAGTAAGCCTTGCGGTTATAGCCGGCACGGCCACAACAGCCATCGTGTTTCTGCCTAACATTGTGGGCGTCAAAATTGATATCACGGTATTTCTGGAGCACGTGGCCATTGCCATCTGCATTTCACTGTTTGCCTCTTTGTTGCTGTCGCAGACGTTGATCCCTTTGCTGGTCTCAAAAGTGAAAGTACCGGTGGAAAAGAAGTTAATCCAACCCGGCTATATTACCCGCTATGGACGATTACTTAACTGGTCACTGGCACATCAGAAAACAACCGGTTTTCTGGCGTTACTGATATTACTCAGCGCAGCCATACCACTGAGTCAGATCAGCGGAGATGATGAAGGGAATAATGATAATGAGCGTATCTGGCTTGAATACCACATTACGCAAAATTACAGCCTTGAAGAGGTGGAATCTACCGTTAATAAAATGGAAGCATTTCTGTATGAAAATCAGCAGGCTTTTCATATTAAACAGGTTTATACCTATTTCGAAGCCGGTCATGCGGTATCAGGGATCACATTGAATGATGAACTACCTGTTCCGGTGTCAGACATTAAAGAGGCTATCCGCGAAAAAATGCCACAATTTGCCAGAGCCCGTCCGTCGTTCCAGTGGGACAGCGGCAACGGTGGCGGTGTCCGTCTGACATTACTGGGAGAGTCGTCTACCCGCCTTCGGGAACTCGCTGATGCACTGGTGCCGGTTCTGGCCAGCATCGACGGACTGGAGGACGTAAAAGCCGATGTGGGCAGTGAAAAACAGGAATTTCAGATCACTATTGATCGTGAAAAGGCCTGGCGGGCCGGAGTCAAGCCTGACGACATTGCCGGCCTGGTAGGCACTGCGCTGCGGGGCATAAATCTGCGCACGTTCCGCTACGGTGATTCCGGCGAAACCGGTGTGAGACTGCTGTATGGCGAAACGGAACAGGCATCACTGCAAACCCTCAAAAGTCTGGTTGTGAGTCATGTTGATAACCGCCCTGTTACCTTAGATATGATTGCCGGTATTACGGTAAAACCTCAGTTGTCCGAAATTCGCCGGTTCTACCGCCAGACCGCACTGTCTGTGGGAGCTAACCTTGCTGAAGATGTGACCGTGGAGCAGGCAAGAGAACGGATAGAAAATGCCATGGCATATGTTGCTTTACCAGAAGGCTACCAGTGGACTCTGGATGGCAGTTTCCGCCGGCAGGATGAGGCTTTCGCGGTCATGCAGATGAATATGTTGCTGGCTGTCTGCATGATTTATATCGTCATGGCTGCCCTGTTTGAATCACTGTTGTTACCTGCCGCAGTGATCACATCACTCTTATTCTCGTTCACCGGCGTATTCTGGGCGTTTTTTGTGACCGGTACGTCGATGTCGGTAATGGGGATGATAGGCATGCTGATCCTGATGGGTATAGTGGTCAACAATGGCATTGTACTGGTCGACAGGATCAATCAGCTGGTAAATGAAAATGTCCCGTTGTACCGTGCAGTAACAGAAGGGTGTATGTCACGCATCAGGCCGGTGCTTATGACCGTGGCAACAACCGTACTGGGATTGGTGCCTCTGGCTGCAGGCAGCACAAAAATAGGCGGAGACGGGCCGGCATATTCACCTATGGCCATTGCGATAATCGGAGGACTGCTATTCTCAACACTAACCAGCCTGGTACTGGTACCTATGGCTTACGTGGCTTTACTGAGATTGCGGTTTAACGTGGTAAAAATGATGACGAAAAGCAGGGAATCAGTGAATCGTCGTTTTCAGGCGGGAAGAGAATAACGGTAGCCATTGATCAGGGTGGGAGCATCCATAATTGCTATGGCGTCCACCCTGCTCTTTAGCCAACCCACGCTTAGCTGCGTGAAGTCAGGAATTCATGTACGTCTGATGCTTCACGTTGTACAGAGAAGTCAACCAGAGTAGAACCGTTGCAAGTCAAACCGTCTTCAGCAGTCAGCATACGCAGAACTTCACGCTCAGTAGCAGCGATACGACCAACGTTACGGCTCAGGTTAACACGCAGTGCACGTACATCGTCAGTAGCAACAGCTTTACAGAAACCGGCGAATTGAGTGTCACCGATAAAACGGTATTCTTTATCAGCAGCAAAAGCAGGTGCAGAAACAGCAGCAACGCTCAGTACAGCAGCAAGAGTTTTAGTGATAGCTTTCATAATTCATTTCCTCAAAGTTTGGCGAACTTATATTTTGTCTTCAGGACCCTGTGCCCTGTCGACGTATATATTTATCCTACAAAATCCGCGTAAATGCTGTTGTATTATTGTTTCAGGTGGGTAACAGTTTGGTAAAAGGCAATGAATCAGCTTTGTTACATTTGCAAATCATTGTATTTATTTGATTATTCCTGAAAGCATATTTCGAAATAGAATAACAAATAACAATATAATGAGATATAAGTCTAAAAATTGAGCTTGAAACAGCGAGATTTAAAGCACTTTTTCTGAAAGTTTAACAAAATTTCACATGTAAAAGACGATTTGCCGGACCAAAAAAGCCTAAATTCTGTAATTAAATTACATTTCAACCCCTACTTTTGACTACATACGCCAGGAGAAGTGCTCATTATTTGCGCATAAAAATGTATAAAGCCGGCACTAAAAATACAGTAGCAACATGTGCTTTTAAAAAAATACTCATCATAAGATGAGCCAAAAGAATGCAACGGATCACGAAGAAACCATTCATTTAATAGTGAATACCGGAATAACTTCTTCCCTTATCACCATAAAATGATGATAAAGATAACAAAATCCTCTTAACAGACACCCAGCCGATGCGATACTCTGTCAGCCCTTTTACGCTGATAGATTAGAAGACCTGATGAAACCTGTAGAACGCTCTCACAAACTGGATAATGTATGTTACGACATCCGGGGTCCTATTGCGGCGCAAGCACGCAAGATGGAAGATGAGGGACATCGAATTCTGAAACTGAATATCGGGAATCCGGCGCCTTTCGGCTTTGAAGCGCCTGACGATATTCTGAAAGATGTTATTTATAATCTGCCCACTTCCCAGGGGTATTCAGAATCTGCAGGTATCTATGCGGCCCGTGTTGCCGTGATGCAGTACTACCAGCAAATGAACATTCCGGACATCCGCATTAATGACATCTTTATTGGCAATGGCGTCAGTGAAATGATCATGATGGCAATGCAGGCATTACTTAATACCGGCGACGAAGTGTTGATTCCAAGTCCTGATTATCCATTGTGGACAGCCGCAGTAAGCCTGTCTTCAGGAACACCTGTGCATTATCGTTGTGACGAAGAGGCAGACTGGTTTCCGGATATTGACGATATTAAAAGTAAAATCACCAGCCGAACACGGGCAATCGTCTTAATTAATCCGAACAATCCTACCGGTGCGGTCTACGACAAAACCTTATTGCAACAGGTGGTTGATGTAGCCAAAGAACACGGCCTCGTTATTTTCTCTGATGAGATCTATGACAAAATTCTCTACGACGGTCACAAGCATACCTGCATTGCTTCCCTGACTGATGAAGTGTTCTGTGTGACGCTGGGCGGTTTGTCTAAAAATTACCGTGTGGCAGGTTTCCGTGCCGGCTGGCTGGTAGTCAGCGGTAACAAGCGTATTGCTAAAGACTATATAGAAGGGATCAACATGCTTGCATCCATGCGGATGTGTGCCAATGTGCCTTGCCAGAGCGCGATTCAGACAGCGCTGGGTGGGTATCAGAGCATTAACGATCTGGTTTACGATGGTGGTCGCCTCAAAATCCAGCGGGATGTGGCTGCAGATATGCTGAACAGTATTCCCGGCATCCACTGTGTTAAACCTAAAGGGGCAATGTATTGCTTCGCCCGGGTCGACGCGAAAAAATTCAATATCAGCAATGACGAGCAGATGATTTTTGATTTGCTGAATGAAGAGAAAATTCTTCTTGTCCACGGCCGGGCATTTAACCTTCAGGAAGGCTGTTATTTCAGACTGGTATTTTTACCCCATGCTGACATCCTTAAACCTGCACTTACCCGCATCGGTTCGTTCTTCAAACATTACCGTCAGCACGGACCGGAAGTCATATAATGTCAAAGCAAAGCACGTTTTTAGCCTGGATCCTGCGTATGCCCCTGATCAAACGCTGGTCTCTGATGCATACCGTCAAAGGGGAAAACATTGCTGAACATTCCCATCAGGTTGCTGTTATCGCTCACCTGCTTGCAGTCATCCGTAAAGAACACTTTGGCGGTACGCTCAGCCCTGAACGTGCCGCGACTATTGCGCTTTACCATGAGGTCTCTGAAACGAAACTGTCAGATATTAATCATGTCACCAAATATCATAATCCCCGCATCACAAGGGAATTTAAGAAATTAGAAGACGCTTCTGAAAAAGAATGTGTCGCTTCTTTGCCTCTGGCATTACAGAAGCATTTCTCAGATTTGGTGGTACAGGCCAGTGTGGATCCTGAATATAAAACGCTGGTGAAAGCCGCCGATCTTATCTCGGCCTGGTTAAAAGCCTGCGATGAAATTGCTTTCGGTAACCGCGAGTTTATTCCCGTCCGTGACCGCCTCGACGGCATGCTTGCCCATTTTAAAGAAAAGCTGCCGGAAGTCCGTTATCTGTTCGACACCTTCACAGACAATTGTCTGGTAAGCGTTGATGAACTGTCACAACAGGATATCTGACTCCCTCAGCCCTTTGTAATTCAAGGGTTTGATGCTATGTTGAACACTGAATCAACACGCATAAATGTGAGAGAGTAACTGCAGTATGCCGGATTTTTCGTCAAAGTGGTGTGAAAGACGTTTGCCACGCAGTCAATCCCGGGACGGTGATCACAGAAACCCGTGGCAACGGGACAAAGCCAGAGTGCTGCATTCCGCCGCTTTCAGGCGGTTGCAGTCGAAAACACAGGTGCTGGGGGCCGGACTCAGCGACTTTTACCGCACCCGTCTTACGCACTCACTGGAAGCAGCTCAAATCGGCACCGGCATTACCGCTCAGTTACAGGGCAAGTTTCCCGGCGAAACCCGCGAGTTGCATCTCGACAGCAGCCTGATTGAAACCCTCTGTCTGGCTCATGACATCGGTCACCCTCCCTTCGGGCATGGTGGTGAAATTGCACTGAATTATATGATGCATGATCACGGCGGCTTTGAAGGAAACGGACAGACCTTCCGCATTATATGCCAGCTGGAACCCTATACTGAAGAGCACGGCATGAACCTTTGCCGCCGCAGTATTCTGGGACTGGTAAAATACCCCAATTTTATCGACACCCTTACAAACCCTGCCTGTCTCGGTACCCGGCCGGGTTCATTGAGGCAGCTTCAGGCCTCGCACTGGCACCCTCCCAAAGGGCTTTACCGTTGTGATGAAGCATTGTTTGACTGGCTGCTCGACCCTCTGGGCGATGACGAAAAAGACCGGTTCATGGCGTATGAGCACAATGAAGACAGACACGGGAAAACCCGTTACAAATCTTTTGATTGTTCCATTATGGAACTGGCGGATGATATCGCATACGGGATCCATGATCTTGAAGATGCCATCGTGATGAAAATGGTCTCGGTCAGCGCCTTTACTGAAGCCGTAACCAAACCTCTTGCAGAAATGGATGTCCCGTGGCTGTCAGCAGAGATCACATCTCTCACAGAACGCCTGTTCAGTGAGCGCCATCACGAACGGAAAAATGCCATCGGAGCACTGGTAAATAGCTTTATTACCGCGATTGTCATTGAAGAAAATCCTGTATTCAGCCATCCCCTGCTCCGTTACCAGGCCGTTATGCCTGAGCGGCATTTCAACGCCCTGGCTTTATTTAAGGATTTTGTATTTCAGAAGGTCATCAGGAAAACCGAAGTTCAGTTACTGGAGTACAAAGGTCAGCAAACAGTGATGGAACTGTTTGAAGCATTCAGTTCAGAACCGGAACGGCTGTTACCGGATAATACACGCAGCCGCTGGCTGAAAGCGCAGGAACAGGATAACGGTCACAGAGTCATTTCTGATTACATATCAGGCATGACAGATGAATTTGCCGCAAGGCTGTATGCCAGTTTGTTTTTACCCAAACAAACTGCACAATTCGACGGCTTCAGTTGAAATCCCGTAATTGCAGCAGCCTATAACCTGTAAATGAACAATATTTAATTGAAATAAAATCACTGTGACACCGGTCTTACAGATGTGTTTTTATAAAAAGGGTAGTTATGGCTCACCGCTTCAAACCATCTCAGACATTCAAAGATTGTGACGTTACTGATGAATCTGTTTACCGCGACCGCCGCAATGTGATCAAATCATTAGGCTTTGCCGGGCTGGGTGCGCTCATGTCGCAACCTGCATCAGCCTTTGGCTGGTTCACTGATGATGAAGAGAAAAAAGACACGTTCCGGACACGGCCTCTCGATTTTTCCGTGAATGATAACTTTAAACCTGATGAAGCACTCACACCGGAAGCAAAAGTAACGTCCTACAATAATTTTTACGAATTCGGCACAGACAAAAGCGATCCTGTAAATAACGCACAGCAATTCAGCACCGAACCCTGGACGTTGAAAGTAGACGGTCTGGTCGAAAAGCCTCTTACTCTCAATTACGATGATTTATTTACCCGGCTTGCGCTTGAAGAGAGAATTTACCGTTTACGCTGTGTCGAAGCCTGGTCGATGGTAATTCCCTGGACGGGATTTCAGCTAAGTCACTTGCTTGCAGAGGCGAAACCATTATCGTCGGCTAAATATGTGGCGTTCAAAACACTTTATGATCCTGAGCAGATGCCCGGCCAGCGAAGCCGCTTCACCGGAGGCGGCATTGATTACCCGTATGTAGAAGGCTTGCGTATTGACGAGGCGACGCACCCGCTAACTATGCTGGCAACCGGTGTCTATGGTAAAAGCCTGCCTCCACAAAACGGCGCGCCGGTAAGACTCGTCGTGCCCTGGAAGTACGGCTTCAAAAGTATCAAATCCATCGTCAGTATCACGTTAACAGACAAAGAGCCGCCAACAACCTGGAAACGTCTGGCCCACCGGGAATACGGCTTTTATGCGAATGTAAACCCGGCGGTTGATCATCCCAGGTGGAGTCAGGCTTCTGAAAGACGGATCACCAGTGGTGGTTTGTTTAATCAGAACCGCATCCCTACCCGCCCGTTTAACGGATACGAAGAAGTTGCATCACTGTATGCAGGTATGGATTTATCTAAGTTTTATTAGGTTTCAATGAAGAAAACGTTGTTTTCACGCCCTGTCAGGCTGACATCATTTCAGGTCAACAGTATTAAGTTTGTGATCCATGGCCTGGCATCGGGTTACCTGGCGTTGTTATTTTATGCCGGCATCAATGATCAGCTGGGTGCCGATCCGGTAAAAGCGCTACTCCATGCCAGCGGGATTATGGCGGTGAACCTGTTACTTTTTACCCTCGCGTTGTCACAGATGGCAAGGCGTCTGCCCTGCGCTGATATCATTAAACTCAGAAGAATGGCAGGGGTTTATGTGTTTGTATACGCACTGGCGCATTTTCTTACCTGGCTGGCGTTTGAACTGCAGTTTGCCTGGCAGATGGCCGGCGCAGAGATCGTCGAAAGGCCATATATACTGGTGGGTTTCGCCGCCTTATTGGTCCTGCTTGCACTGACGGTCACGTCTCCGTTGTTCATCAGGAAAAAAATGAGACAGCGCTGGCAACCCCTTCACAACACCGTATGGGCGGCATTGTTTCTGGCCATTTTGCATTACACCTGGTCACTCAAAACAGGCTGGCAGGAACCGGTATTTTACTGGCTTGTTGCCGGTATATTGTTTAGTTTACGCTATGTCAGGTAGACAGATACTGGCGGGATGAAAGAAAAGCTGAGAGTAACATACCCTGTATTTAGTAAAATACCGGCGAAAGCATAGTATCGCCGGCACAATACTCTTTGAGAATTACTCAGGACGAACCGCAGTCACTTCAATCTCTACCAGATAGTTAGGGTTCGCCAGACCGGCAACCTGTAAAGCTGACCGTGAAGGCAAGTTAGGCTGTTCATCTGTTCCGAAAAACTGAGTATAGCCTCGCATAAAGCCGGCAAAGTCCATTTTCCCGTCCATTTCAGGATCCCCGACCAGAAATGCCTGCATCTTGATGACATCGCCCATAGTGAGCCCCAGACTTTTCAAGTTTTCGTCGATACGTTTCATGACGCTCACGGTTTGCATTTCTGTATCACCGTAGGCCTCCCGGCTGCCTTCCGGTGCGTCAGGGTTGCTTACGCCGGGTACAGACCCGCTTAAAAATACAATGGTACTGGTTGCCGGCACTTCAGAGGCGCGCAGTATGGGGAAATCTGAACCAATTAAACCGTGACGTATAACAGTTTCTTTCGGGGTGGAGGTTGCTTCTGCTTCACTGCAACCTGTATTTGCAAGTACAGCACTCAGTAGAAACGGGGCAACTAATAACTTTTTCATTTACGTTTTTCCTTTTTATCTTCGGGCAATGGTTTTAACGTCTTCTGCACTCACGGTGTCAGTAAAATGGTTACCAAAGTGGGTACGTGTATAATTCACCACTTCGGCGATTTGTTCATCGGATAAATATTGTTTTAATGCGGGCATACCACCCATACCGTTGCTGACCATAAATGTGACATAGGGAGCAGCACTCAGTTTGGGATTGTTTGCCAGTGCAGGATATGCGCCTGCACCTTTGGCGCCCTGTGCATCAGGCATATGACATCCCTGACAAATAGCGTGATAAAGCTCATCTCCGGACACTTCTTCAAAATTCTTACCCTGAGAAAAACCGGCATCATCAGTAGCAAGTGCACAGCTGCTCAGAAGCAGTAAACCGGTACCGGCAACGTTAATTAATGATTTCATTGTTCTGTCCTCTCTTTCATGCAGCCGTTGTCAGTGCTTTGGCATGTAACCGTTCGATAGCGTCCCGCGCCGAAGCTATAGCCCCTTCCTGCCATGCAGGCAGATTTGAAGCATGCTCACCGGCCAGTACCAGACGACCATCTACCTGACACAGGTTTTCATAGTGTTCTTCCCGCTTTTCTTCAGTCCACACGCCATAGCATCCTTGTGTCCAGGGCACTCTGTGCCAGCCAACGGCAATGCCGTTGTCGAACTCCTGTTCGTATTGCGGATGGATCTGTTTGCCGTATTGAACGGCTTTTTTGACTCTCTCCTCCGGTGGCAACGAGGTAAATTCGAAAGCGTTCGGCCCCCATACATAGCCGCCCAGCAACACCCCTTTGCCTTTGTCACAAAACTTTGTACTGGGATAACTGATATTAGTAATGGGCAGATTGGTGTATGAAACACCGCCATAAATTGCATCGTCCTGCTCCCAGAAGCGGCGCTTAAATTCCAGGCCCACTTTCACTGACGCTGCGTAAGGCACCGAGCGGATAGCGGTTTTCATTGCATTGCTTGCTGTGACAGGGATCTGAGAAAGAATCGAGAGAGGAATTGTGCACACACACCAGTCAGCCTGTGCCTCTTTGGCAGTGCCCTGCTGGTCGTATTTCACTGTTACAACGGAGTCGCTCTGATCAACAGATGTGACTCTGGCGTTGTATTCGATAAGATCACCAACCCGTTTCTCAAAGGCTTTCGCAATACTGTCCATACCACCAACAGGCTGAAAAATACTGCTCTGGAATTCGATGTCCTGGCCATTCACTATGTATTTCCACAGTTCAGACTGCAGTAAAGCACTTTGGTCAAACAATTCGGAGGGTTCAGGTTTGGGTGACAGTCCGCCGCCCGGTGGTACTTTAAAGCCACGGCGTAAACTTGTCTCATAGGACTTTTTATAGGCAGAAGATTTATCAAGTGCTCCCCAGTGACGAAGAGACTCAAAAAGCTTCTCTCTGTCTTCACCGCTCAATTCAGCATCAAGTGCATTCTGGTTAATGACTTTACTCAATAACTCAGCAGCATATCCCTGGTAATCAGCCTGCACTTCGCGGTAACGCTGGGGTTTACCGTTAAACGCTTTAGTTGAATGCACGTAAGCGTTGTAGTTAACCTGAATAAAAGGCTCAATAGCTACGTTAAACTCATTGATGTAAGACATCACATGATGGTGATGGTAGGGCACACGCCAGGGACCCGGATTGATGTAATTCCCCTCAGCGAACTGACATTGCTGGCTCGCACCACCCAGTTCTGTATAAGTATCGCCACCACGGAGCGTCCAGCAACGACCACCGGCTCTGCCATTAAACTCAAGGATTTTCACCTTGTAGCCGGCTTTGCGTAGCTCATAAGCCGCTGTCATACCCGCAACACCGGCACCCAACACCAGTACAGATGCCCCTTTCTTCGTACCGCTTAATTTCAATGTACCGGGCTTTGTAGATTCGGCCGCAAAACCCAGTGAGCTCATGGCCTGATACATCGCGCCGGCGCCCGCTGTTTTACCAATCCACCCTAATAATGCACGGCGGCTCATACTATGACGGCTCAACGACTGCCCTCCTTGTACTTAATGAAATATCGACAGATACGCATATATTGCACTGTAAGTACCAGATTGAGCTGAGCAGGGTTAAACGGTCAAAAAATACGATAATCCGCTGAACCGGCCACAATATGTTATTTATATGTGAACCTTAGTTCGTTTATTGCTCAAACTCAGGACACCTGTTGCCCTATTAAGATGCATTCGATGCACCAATGTTAAAAGTGTTAACGACTTCAGCCCACGCCACTGCTGGCTTGCTGTCCAAATCTGTTGTGTTGCGCTGCTTTTTTATGCAAAAAATACTTGCACAAGTCTTCATCCTGAAATACTGTATACCCATACACTGTATAAACGAACAGGGATTACCATGACTCATTCAAACAACGTCGTTCAACTCAGCTTTGCCTTTGATGGCGCGCCCCGTGAAGTTTCACGTCCCCGTGGCTGGTCGTACTTACTTGCAGAATCGGTAGCCTTTAAAAAAGATGTGCCACACAGTATCCGTATGCAGAAACCTTCGGAAGAAGATGTACCAGGATGGATTTCAAGGCTCATCATGTCTGGTCAGTGCAAAACGATATATGTAGAGAATCTGGCTCTGGACGATCAGCAACGGGTGGTAATTCAACAATTATGTCGCCGTTATGCCGTTTCAGTTGTGAATCTGCGGGTTACCAACGATGAACAAAACAGCGAAATGAAGAATGTGGTTACCGGGCCTTGGTGATAGCCCTGTACAAAGGTACACTGCCCCGAAAAAGTTAAACGGGTAAAATAATGCAGTGTTATTGCAATAGCGGTAAAGACAGAAATCAGTGTTGCGGGCCATTGCTGGCTGGCCAGCAAGAGGCGACTACACCGGAACAACTGATGCGTTCGAGATACTCCGCGTATGTCAGCAAAAATTATGAATACGTACTCAAAACCTATTCAGCATCAAAGCGAGCAGATTTGACTGTCAGTGCTCTTGAAGAAAGTGCATCTGGTACAACCTGGCTCCATCTTGATGTATTGCAAACAGATACAAACCATGTGGAATTCAGAGCGTGGTATGCTGAGAGTCGGAAAACCGGTGTTCTCCATGAAACATCACTGTTCCTGAAAGAAAACAATTGCTGGCGCTATGACAGCGGAAAACTGCATGATGATACCGGCACCGTAAAAATTAGCAGAAACGATCCCTGTTTCTGTCAGAGCGGTAAAAAATTCAAACTTTGCTGCCAGCGAAAGACAGGTTCCTGACGGAAGTGCAGCTCAGGACAGTAATCAAACCATCCTGAACGACCCCACGATTGTCACCATAAAAATGTTGTCGCCAGTTTTCCTGCAATGTGCGTTTGAAAGGTGTGCTTTGCCGGTTTGCCTGCCAGTCCGTAACATACGTGTAAGGGCAATAAGTGTTCTTCACGGGGATGGCAAAATCTGGCATTCGGCGCCATTGTTTCCCAATTGATCAGTTGCTGTGAGCGCTCTCCTTCCCTGATACCGACATCAGTCATCAGTGTTTTCAGCCAGAGCTGAAAAGCATCATTCATCTCATCTGCACCGGCAACCGGTTTGAAGAACGCTTTCATATTGTGGAAGGAAAATCCTGAGCCTATCACCAGCGTTTTTGATAAATCACATTTTGCCAGTGCCTCACCCATGCGTACATGCATAGCAGCATCGAGATACTTGCTTAACGATAACTGTACGACAGGAATATCAGCCTGAGGAAACATGATTTTCAGCGGCACGAACATACCGTGATCAAACCCTCTTTCCGGTGACACTGATAATTTTATGCCGGCCGCTCTGACAGACTCTTGTAATGCTCCGGCAAATTGGGGATCCCCGGGGGCCGGATAGGTAATACTGTAAGCTTCTTCTGGAAAGCCATAATAATCATAAATTAAACCGGGTGACGGATGCCCTGTTACGCTAAAGGTACTTTCCTCCCAGTGCGCACTGATCAGAAGAATGCGCTCCGGTACCGGCAGAGAGGCAGCGATCCCGCTTAGTTGATCTACCATGCCCTGGTGAGAAGGCTCACCAAGAAGCGGAAATGGTCCGCCACCGTGAGAAAGATAAATAATATTCTGAGCAAGATTTTGCATAAAGACTCCGGGAAACAGAAACTGCTATCGTGTTGACGCTTATTTTCCTATTGATCCCGCGTACTGTCTGTATGCTTAAATGAAACGGTGAAGACGATTTAATGAAATGGAGATTACCGGTTTTCAGGGAATAACAGCCCGGATTTGCCAGTCGTTATCACATCGTGTCTGGAATTCCCGATATTGAGGGTTACCTTTCAGGTTCAGGTAATCAACTGAGTCTGCCCTGAAAGCCAGCTTGCAGAAATGAGGCGGGGCTATATTCATATCACCTTCCGCCTTGAGAGGCTTTGCCGGTTGTCTGACAGAACCCGGTACACCCCACAGAAATTGCTTTTTGCCCTGTACCGACATTTCACACCATGCGCGGTGAATATCTTCCGGTGCGTTATCCGTAGTGATAATTGTAGTAGTGCAATTTAAACGGTATTGCTCTCTGCTGCCGGTAAAGTACCAGCAAATAGCAGCATTGGCATTCGCTTTAAGCGCGTCAGCTTTTGCAGTTCTCAGATCAGACACCGCGTAAATAATCCCTTCATCACTATCGAGCTGCCGGAAAACCAGCGTGCGGTTTTCAGGAAAGCCGTCCTTATTGCAGGTGGCAACCTGCATGAAGCGGCTTTCAGGTGAATCTTTACCGGCCTGTAAGCTTTTCAAAAGCCGCTCAGTCCAGATAAGGGGTTTATTGTCTGACATGACTGAATAAGGTGTAAAAGTTTTCAGTGGTCTGTCTGGCCAGTTCTTCCACGGTTACCCCTTTTACTGATGCAATAAATTCAGCCACTTCGACCACAAAGCCAGGCTGATTTTGTTTTCCCCTGTGAGGAACCGGTGCCAGCCATGGAGAATCCGTTTCTATCAGCAAGCGCTCAAGGGGTAACGCTTTTACCACTTCACGGAGTTCATCCGCTGAGTTAAACGTCACAATGCCAGAAATGGAAACATAAAAGCCCATATCGATAGCAGCCAGGGCCATATCGAGACTTTCGGTAAAACAATGTAATACCCCTTTTGTCCCGGGATTTTTATGTTCCTTAAGCAAAGACAGCGTGTCTTCGCGGGCATCCCGGGTATGAATGATCAGCGGTTTTTTAAGGGCATTCGCAACCTTGATATGGTCTACAAATGAAGCGAGCTGCACTTCTTTCGTGTCAGCACTGTAAAAATAATCCAGACCCGTTTCACCAATTGCAACGACTTCAGGATTAGACGCTTTCTCAAGCAAGGTGTCGTAATCACAGGCATCTTCCTGATGTAAGGGATGTACCCCGCAAGACACAGATACATCAGGAAAGTCTTTTACTGCTTCATACATGTCATCGTAGTCTTTAACAGAAACAGAGACGCACAGGAAATGCTCAACTCCCCGCTGACGGGCAAACTTCAGGGTTTCTTCCAGTCCGGCCTTGTCCATTTTTAAACGGTCCAGATGGCAATGGGAATCTACGAACAAAATTCAGTACCTTATTTATAACGGGTTAACAGAAAAAACGGCCAGTACGCCGGTGAGGATCACCGCTTTATTTACGCCGGGATGCTGCAGTTGTGCAGACGCCTGCTGACATTTTAACGACGCCCGGTAATCGTCGGAATGCAATGTGCGGATATATTTTTCATGGGCATCGCTTTGCAGCCATTTTACTACCTGAACAGCGTGCTCCTGCCATTTCACAGCCAGACTGCGGGGAGATTCTTTATTCCCCATCAAATCCGCAATCCCCTGCTGATAGCCGTTAAACGACACCCCTTCAGCACCTTCCTGCAAACTGTCCAGTACCGTATAAGGCGCATAGCCGTAGGCTTTTAAGGTTGCCGGGGTAACGTCAGGCATGCCCCGGGCGCCAAGCCAGTCGATAACGGTCTGCTCAGCCGGCAAAGGAATATCATGTTTTTCGCACCGGCTCAGAATAGTGGGTAACAGCGCCGTTTTGCGACTCGTAAGTAATAATAAATAAGTATTTACCGTCGGTTCTTCCAGCGTTTTGAGTAACGCATTAGAGGCCGCTTCTGTCATGGTATCCGCGTCGGGGATCACCAGTACCTTATTATTACCCAGCTGAGCAGTCCCTGCTAACTTTTGTATGCCACCCCGTACAGCATCAACGCCGAGTTGCTTTTCACTGACAAGCTGGTGATAGTCCGGATGGTTACCGGCTTCAAAAAGCAGACAACTCTGACATTGACCACAACTTCCTTCATCTGATACCTGTTTGCACAGTAAGGTTTTTGCCAGTGCTGTAGCCAGTACGCGTTTGCCGGTACCTGCAATACCTGATAGCAATAATGCGTGATGCAGACTACGCAACCGGAGTCTGTCTGTAAAATTCAGCAACAGAGGTCGCAGCCATCCGGGCGTCATGGCAGGTTAGCCTCCAGCGTACTCAACACATCCTGATGTACGTTTTCCATAGGCTGCATGGCATCAATGAGAAACGCCGTTGGCGATTCATTTGTCAGTGACAGATATTTTTCACGGGTGCGCTCAAAAAAAGCCAGCCCGGAACGTTCGATCCGATCTAACTCTCCCCGTCCCCGCGCCCGTTGCAATCCGGTTTCCGGCTCGACATCAAGATACAAGGTGAGATCGGGACCAAAGCCCTGCAGACACAACTCCCGGAGCGCCATCAACTTATCTTCAGGGATTTGCCTGCCGCCGCCCTGGTAGGCAAGTGAACTCATATCATGACGGTCACCCAGCACCCACTCTCCTCTTTCGAGGGCCGGATGGACAACGTTAACCAGCAACTGACGGCGGGCAGCATACATCAGCATTAATTCCGTTTCTTCTGCTACCGTCTCCTGCCAGTCACCTTTAACACATTCACGGATAGCCTCAGCCATCGGCGTACCTCCCGGCTCACGGGTACAAACACAGGAATGCCCGCGGCTTTCAATGAACTGTTTCACTACCTCAATAACAGAGCTTTTACCTGCTCCTTCAAGGCCCTCTATAACAATGAATTTTCCTGACATATTATTCTTTTTTGATATTCCGCTGATACTGGTTAACGGCCTCATTGTGGGCTTCCAGCGTAGATGAAAAAACATGTGTCCCGTCACCGCGGGACACAAAGTAAAGCGCATCCGTCAGCGACGGATTCAGCGCCGCATCGATAGCCGCTTTACCCGGCATAGCAATAGGAGTGGGCGGTAAACCGTTTATAGTATACGTATTGTACGGTGTTTTACCCCGTAAGTGCTGACGGGTCAGATTACCGTCAAACTCATCGCCAAGACCATAAATAACGGTGGGATCGGTTTGCAGGCGCATACCATTGTCCAACCGGTTAACAAATACACCGGCAATGAGAGGCCGCTCACTGGCGACGGCAGTTTCTTTCTCAATAATTGACGCCATGATCAGCACATCGTAAGGCGTTTGATAGGGCAATGTCCCCGGGCGGTTATCCCATTGTGGCTGAATATAGCGGCTCAATGCTTCACCAGCGCGTCTGAGGATATCAGAGACAGACGTACCGGCAGTATAGTGATAGGTATCTGCCAGGAATAAACCCTCCGGCCAGGCCTGTGAATCATAACCTTCAACGGCGGCTGCCAGCCCGGACAATGCATCATCTCCGGTAACATCCTGAACCAGATTCATATCGGCTCTGAGTAAAATCAGCCACTGGCTGAGCGTCAACCCTTCCACAAGACTTATCTGAAACTGATATTCATCACCACTGGCAAACAGATACAGGGCGTCCACTGCAGACATCCCGGGCGTTAACTGATAGGTACCCGCTCTGACAGCACTGGCCTGCTGATCCAGTTTCAACCACACTTTTGCAGTAAGGAGAGGAAAAGACGCCAGGCCGTTATCGAGTAAATCGCGGACAACAGAAGTCGCAGAACTGCCCTGGGGTACGGTATACAAAACGTCATCTTCTAACGAAAGTGGTGCTGTGAGTTGTTTAACAGACCAGAAATAAGCGATGGCCAGGAAAGCAAAGCCGGCAAAAAGCACTGCAAGGATACTAATCAGGCGTTTCATGTTCCCTCTCATAAGCCTCATTCATTTGCTGCTGCAACGTCCACACCGGCCCGCAATCGAAGCGAACCTCTGCATCATCAAACTGAATACGGTTCAGCGGTACAATGTGCATCAACGCATTACATAAAAAAACCGCGCTGGCTTCTTTAAGATCTGAAATCGTAAATTTTCCTGTTATCACAGGCTTGCCGGCCTGCTCAAGGGTAGAAAGAATAAACGCCCGGTAAACACCGGCCACGCCGGCGTTATCCAGTGAGGGCGTATACCACTGACCGTCTGCATACCAGAACACATTGCTGGCACTCGCCTCTGTCACGTAGCCCTGCATATCACACACGATGGCATCATCGAGGGTAATCTGTTCTTTCACCAGCACCTGTTCGAGCCGGTTTATATGCTTGATACCTGCGAGCAAAGGTTGCAAACCCAGCGTCACCGGGCTGATGTCAGCAGCAATTCCCTGCTTCTGCCAGCAAGCATACTGAGCCGGCACAGAGAAGTCAGATAACCGCCAGACAGCAGATTGCCCTGCCGGACGCTGATAACCACGACCGCCGCAACCTGAAGAAATGTGCACTTTCAGCACGCCATCAGCCAGTTTTTCCGCTGCCGCATGCACTTGTTCAGTTAGCAAGGCCAAATCTACAGTTAATCCCAACCGGGCACTGTCGTTTTGTAACCGCTGTTTATGAAGAGACCACAGAGCAACACGGCCACAAGCCACATGCATAGTGGTAAACATGCCATCACCGTATTGAAATGCGCGGTCCTGATGTATGTCTTCAGACATAAAGAGTGTGAGTCATTGATAAAATTCAGTGCGGAAGTATACCAGCAGATGCATGGATTTACAGTGTGCAGACGCGGCTTACAAAAACCGGAAGCGAGTTACGCATAACTAGTCACTATACTTCAGATACAAAAAAGGCAGCGTAATGCTGCCTTTTCGCAATCAATTACATTAACCGTCAATACGTTTGAAGATTAATGAACCGTTAGTACCACCGAAGCCGAATGAATTACATAAGGCGTAAGGCGTATCGAATGATTTCGCTTTGTGTGCAACAAAATCAAGATCACAGCCTTCACCCGGATTGTCCAGGTTGATAGTAGGCGGCGCCATTTTGTCACGCAGTGCAAGCACGGTGAAAATAGCTTCTACCGAACCGGCAGCACCCAACAGGTGACCGGTCATTGACTTAGTCGAGCTGACCAGTAAATGATGAGCATGCTCACCGAATACCCGCTTTACTGCTGCAACTTCTGCAATGTCTCCAGCTGGTGTGGACGTACCATGAGCATTGATATAACCAATATCTTCACGGTTAACGCCGCCATCCAGTAAGGCATTTTCCATAGAACGGGCTGCGCCTTCACCATCTGCAGGAGGTGAAGTCATGTGATATGCATCACCGCTCATTCCGAAGCCTGTCAGTTCAGCATAGATTTTGGCACCACGGGCAACGGCAGATTCATAAGATTCCAGCATCATCACACCGGCACCTTCACCCATAACAAAGCCATCACGGTCTTTATCCCAAGGACGGCTGGCTTGCTGCGGCGCATCGTTGTTTGAGGACAGCGCTCTGGCTGCCGCAAAACCTGCGATACCCAGCGGGGTAATAGAGGCTTCAGCACCACCTGCAAGCATGGCGTCAGCATCGCCGTAAGCGATAGTACGCGCTGCCACACCAATATTGTGCACACCGGTTGTACAGGCCGTCACGATATTCAGGTTCGGCCCTTTCAGCCCTTCCATGATAGACAGGAAGCCGGAAATCATGTTGGTGATAGTAGAAGGCACAAAAAACGGTGAAACGCGCTTAGGACCGCTGTTCATCAGTTTAACGTGGTTCTGCTCGATTTGTTCAAGACCGCCGATACCAGAACCGATAGCCACACCTACACGGTGAGCATTCTCATCAGTAATCGCCAGACCGGAATCAGCAAGCGCCTGCTTACCCGCGGCAATGCCGAGCTGGATAAACCGGTCCATCTTTTTTGCTTCTTTCTTTTCGATGTAATCTTGCGGGTCGAAATCATCGACTTGACCGGCAAAACGAGTGGAATAGTTACTGCAATCGAATAAGGTGATGTCACCGATACCACTTTCACCTTTTAACAGGCGGCTCCACGTGTCTTCAACATTAGAAGCCAGTGGTGAAAGCATACCCATACCAGTAACTACTACGCGACGTTTTGTCACAAAAAGCCCTCGTATTGGAACTAACGTTAGATACGAAAACGGCTCTTAACAGAGCCGTTTTCGCAAAACTCAGGAACGCTTACGCGTCTTTATTTGCGTTGATGTAGTCGATAGCAGACTGAACGGTAGTGATCTTCTCTGCTTCTTCATCAGGAATTTCAGTATCGAACTCTTCTTCTAAAGCCATAACCAGCTCAACAGTGTCGAGTGAATCTGCGCCCAAATCATCAACGAAGGAAGCTTCAGCTTTTACTTCTTCTTCTTTAACGCCCAGCTGTTCTACGATGATCTTTTTTACGCGCTCTTCGATGTTACTCATAATTCTAGGTTTCCCTTAACGTCACTAGATAAAAAAGTGCCGCTAGTTTATTTTGCAAGGACTATCCTTGCAAGTACCAAGTGATGTAAATATCCTGGTCAAACCAGCAACCAACCAATTAATTCTACAATTTTTTAACACCAACACCCAAGCAAAACAAGGCTCAGGCACGAAATTGCTGCCAGATGGCAACATTAATTCATATACATTCCACCATTTACATGGATGGTTTCACCAGTGATGTACGCAGCGCCATCACTGACTAAGAAAGCAACAGTTGAAGCAATTTCTTCCGGTGCACCCAGTCTGTTTGCCGGGATGTCCTTAAAGATCGCTTCTCGCTGGTCGTCTGTCAATGCTTTCGTCATGTCTGTATCGATAAAGCCCGGAGCGACCACATTGATGGTGATACCGCGGGATGCCACTTCACGTGCCATAGATTTGGAAAATCCAATCACACCGGCTTTTGCAGCAGCATAGTTTGCCTGTCCGGCATTACCGGCACTGCCCACTACTGAACCAACATTGACGATACGACCATAACGCTTCTTCATCATACCGCGTAACACGGCTTTAGACAGCGTAAAGATAGATGACAGATTGGTATCTATAATGTCCTGCCACTCGTCATCTTTCATTCGCATTAACAGATTATCACGGGTGATACCGGCATTATTGATCAGAATATCAATAGCACCAAATTCATCAGTAACGTTCTTCAGCACGGTTTCCACCGATGCTTTGTCTGTCACATTTAATGGCAGGCCTTTACCGCCTGATGCAGCTAAATATTCAGAAATAGCAGCAGCGCCGTTTTCGCTGGTTGCTGTACCCACAACGGTTGCACCCTGCGCAGACAGTGCTTCAGCAATAGCTTTACCGATACCGCGACTTGCGCCTGTTACTAAGGCGACTTTACCTGATAACTGACTCATAATTTTCCTGATTCTGAGTAATTAAAGATCAGCCAGTGTGTCCGGCGTATTTACCGCAACACTGGTTAATGCTTTATCAATTCGTTTAGTCAGACCGGTTAATACTTTACCCGGCCCCACCTCAATAATTTTCTCTACGCCCTTCGCGGCAAGGAACTCGACGGTACGGGTCCACTGCACCGGACAGTATAACTGACGTACGAGCGCATCTTTAATGGCTTCAGCCGAAGACTCTACGCTTACATCAACATTGTTCACCACGTTAATCGCAGGTGCAGTAATGTTGATTGCAGCCAGTGCATCATCTAACTGGTCAGCAGCTGGACGCATCAGTTCGCAGTGAGACGGCACACTGACAGCCAGTGGTAACGCACGTTTTGCACCGGCGTCTTTACATGCCGTTGCAGCTTGTTCTGCGGCAGCCTTTTCACCGGCAATGACCACCTGGCCCGGCGAATTGAAGTTAACCGGAGACACAACTTCACCGGTTGCAATAGCTGTTTGCTGACAACACTCAGCAATGGTTTCATCATCCAGCCCGATAATGGCGTACATTGCCCCTGCTCCGGCCGGTACGGCCTGTTGCATGAACTGACCACGGGCTTCTACCAGCTTCACCGCGTCTTTAAATTCAATGGCTCCGGCACAAACCAGCGCTGAATATTCACCCAGACTGTGACCGGCCAGGTAATCTACCTGGATCTGCTTTTCCTGAAGAATACGCCAGATGGCAACACTGGCTGTCAGCAGCGCAGGCTGCGTGATGTGAGTCTCATTTAACTTGCCGTCGGCATCATTCTGCACCAGATCCCACAAGTCATATCCCAACGCGTCTGACGCTTCTTTAAATGTATCAATTACAACAGGGTGGCTTTCAGCCAGCTCTTTAAGCATGCCGACAGACTGGGAACCTTGTCCCGGAAATACACAAGCTGTACGAGTCATTATTGTTCCTTATTGTTATCTTTATCGTGCCGGTCTGCAGACCGGACTTAATATCTTACCAGAGCTGAAGCCCAGGCGAAGCCTCCGCCGAATGCTTCAAGAAGAAGATTCTGACCACGTTTAATACGGCCATCTCTGATAGCAGTATCCAGTGCTGTGGGCACGGTTGCAGCAGACGTGTTACCGTATTTTTCCAGGGTCAGCACAACCTGATCTAACGACATGTCCAGCTTTCTGGCAGTCGCTTTAATAATGCGGAAGTTTGCCTGGTGCGGTACCAGCCAGTCAAGATTAGATTTTGCCATATTATTGGCTGCAAGGGTTTGTTCTACAGTCTCAGACAATTTAGTGACGGCCACTTTGAAAGTCTCATTGCCTTTCATAACACACCAGTTTTCTTCAACGGAAGATGCTACACCCCGTTGAGGATTACCGGCATAGAGTAATTCACCGTAAGAACCGTCTGCGTGAATATGGGTAGACAAAATACCCGGTTCCTCACTGGCTTCGATGACCGTTGCACCTGCACCGTCGCCAAACAGAATGATTGTACCGCGGTCGGTCGGATCCATCATGCGGGTCAGACAGTCTGTACCAATAACCAGCACCCGTTTAGCCATACCAGACTTGATGTACTGATCGGCAATACTCAGGGCATAACAATAACCGGCACAGGCAGCGGCGACATCAAACGCAGGAATGCCGTTAATGTCGAGCATCGCCTGAATTTCACACGCTGTGCTGGGGAATGCATGGGCACCACTGGTGGTCGCACACACAATCATGTCGATGGACTTCGGGTCGATACCGGCAGCTTCTATAGCATGCTTACTGGCTTCAAATCCCATGGTGGCGGCTGTTTCGTCAGCACCGATAATTCGTCTTTCTTTAATCCCGGTACGTTCAGTGATCCATTCGTCACTGGTATCGACCATTTTTTCCAGGTCGGCATTAGTACGCACTTCACTGGGATAATAACTTCCGGTCCCGATAATTCGTGAATAATTGCTCAAAGCTGCTCCAACAAAACCGTTTCTATTTTACTTTTTATTTTCTCAGGAATGCCCATTTTGGCTTCTTGCATTGCCTGATAAATCGCATAGTAAAAAGCGTCAGCGGAAGCGTTTCCGTGACTCTTGATGACAATGCCGCGCAATCCTATCAGACTCGCCCCGTTATACTGGTCGGGGTTCACCCTGTTGTAGATGCTTTTCAGCAGCGGCAACGCTATTCTGGCCATCAAACGGCTTAAAAGGTTCATTTGGGATTGTCGTTTTACTTCATTAATAACCAGTTTGGCTAAACCTTCGGTAGATTTAAGGGCAATATTGCCGGTAAATCCGTCGGTCACCACTACATCGGCATAATCAGTAAAAATGTCATCCCCTTCCACATAACCTATGTAATTCAGTGCGCTGGCATTTCTGAACAACTGATCGGCAATCTTTACCTGCGCATTTCCTTTTATATCTTCTTCGCCTACGTTCAGTAGCGCCACTCTCGGCTTTTCAATACCGGACACTTCCTGGGCAAGTACACTGGCCATCACACCATATTGAAACAGTATTTCTGACGTACAGTTTACGTTTGCGCCAAGATCCAGCAGAAACACTTTATGGTGACTGGCTGTCGGCATTGCTGATACAAGGGCTGGCCGGTCAATACCGTGCAATGTTTTCAGGAGATAATAAGCCATTGCCAGCAACGCGCCGGTATTTCCGGCACTGACACAGGCATCGGCCTCCCCGGATTCCACCAGTTCAATAATGCGGCGCATAGAAGATTGCTTTTTATTGCGCAATGCAAAGGCAGGCGCATCGCCCATATCAACGACATCGTCGCAATGCTCGATGGTGACTCTTGCACGTTGTTCTGGCAATAAATCGGCGACAGCAGGTTCAATGACGGACTGCTGGCCACATAAGATAAATTTGAAATCTGGATGTTGCCGGATGGCTTTGAGGGTAGCGGAAAGGATAACAGGGGGACCATGATCGCCCCCCATGATATCTAACGCAATGGTTAGCTTAGACAAAAGTTGTCACCTACTGATTAGCGGGCGATTACTTTTTTGCCTTTATAGTAACCATCTGCGGTTACGTGATGACGACGGTGTGTTTCACCCGACGTTGAATCGACAGACAAAGTCGCGCCTGTCAATGCATCGTGTGAACGACGCATACCACGCTTAGAGCGCGTTTTACGATTTTGTTGTACTGCCATAACTTACTCCTGGTCTCGCTTAAGTTCTTTCAAAACCGCGAAAGGGTTTGGTCGCTCATGTTCCGGACTGATTTTACCAAATGTCATATCATCTTTACCAAGGCCGCAATCCTCCTCTGCATGAAGGGCTACGATAGGTAATGAGATAATCAACTCGTCTTCAAATAATTGAAGTAAATCGACTTCTCCGTGGTCGTTGACCTCTACCGGTTCATAGGCTTCGGGTAATGCATCTGCCTCATCCTGATCTTGTCCCTGCACCGGACTAAAACAGAATTCGGTATGAAGTGAGTGTGGAAACTCGCCATTACACCTCTGACAGATAAGTGTTACCTGTGCGCTTAAGTGACCGTGAAAGACAGTAAGACCCTGCGCGTCTTTTTCGAACTGTACTTCTGCGTTCACCCATTCATCACAGCTGACAACAGCTTCATTCAATCGTTCCAGATCTTTACTTGCGATAACACCCCGGTAATCGGAACGTTTCACAGCGCTTTTCACCGGATCGACGGTATGAGGTAATTTCACTTTCTGCATAGGGCGCGCATATTATAGATTTGGTATCTCAGTGTCAAAAGATTAATCGCCTTTTAGCACGGATTCGACCGGTTGGCGGACAGATTGTCAGGTATTCGGGATAAAAACAGCCGGCGACTCGAAAATATCGCGGATTTATGGCTTACTCCCGCTACTACCCGGCACGCTATATAACCGAAAGAGGAATTCATGTATCCATCCCCCCGCTTTATTCTGGCCACGTCTTCTGTTTACCGCCAGGTACAATTCGCTTCTCTCGGCGTTAATGCCACAATTATCGCACCGGATATAGATGAAAGCCCCTTACCGGATGAACAGCCGGGGGCACTGGCAGAAAGGCTGGCGGCAGCAAAAGCCGGTAAAGTAGCAACCGGGACGGAAAACGGAATTGTTATTGCCGGCGATCAGGTAGCTTCCCTGTCTACCGGTCCCGGCACCACAATTATACTCGGCAAGCCCGGAACTCATGAGGCTGCAACGGAACAGCTTTTATTATGTAGCGACCGCTGCGTGACATTCTATTCTGCCCTGAGCATTATTGACGCTGCCACAAAAGAGCAGACAACGGCTACCGAAATAACAAAAGTGCATTTCCGTTCACTCAGCAAAACACACATTGAACAGTACCTGCAGGACGAAAAACCCTATGACTGCGCCGGCAGCTTTAAGTCTGAAGGTAAAGGTACCTTGCTGTTTGAACGAATTGAATCCCGTGATCCGAATGCCCTCATCGGCTTACCGGTTATGCTTTTGCGGGATATGCTTGCCGGTTACGGAATTGATTTATTGTTACTCGCCACTTCATTGACTGAGTAATAATGATTCCAGTTCTGCAATACTGTGCACAACCGCCAGCGGCGCAAACCGTTCCAGGTGAACCTGTGCATGCACCCCATAAGATACACCAATACGTGCAATACCTGCGTCCTGCGCCATTTGCATATCAAAGGTGGTATCCCCGATCATCACCGCATCCGACTTATCGACTCCGGCTTCGGCGAGCAGTTGCAGGATCATATCCGGCGACGGTTTGGACTCTGCGTCATCAGCACAACGTGAAAAGCTGAAATAGTGACCGGTATCTGTGTTCTTCCAGGCACGGTCAAGTCCCCTTCTCGCTTTACCGGTAGCAACAGCAAGCGTTCGTCCACTATTTTTTAATGAAGTGAGCATCTGCTCAGTGCCGTTAAACATAGGGCTTGGTGTCTGGTCCTGTTCAATAAACGCATTTTTATAGGCTTCAAACAGCCGGTCTGTCAGTGCTTCATCAGTGATGTTAAACAGCTTTTGAATTGCCGGACGCAGACTGATACCGATAATTCCCCCGACAGCTTCAGCCGGTGGGATCGCTACTTCGCATTGACGTGCAGCAAGCTGCATGCAATTTACAATTTTGGCCGCTGAATCCATCAACGTGCCGTCCCAGTCGAAAATAACAAATTTATACTTCATTTAACTGCTTTAGCGCTCTGGTTAGTTGTTCATCAAGGGGCGCCTGAAAACGAACTGTCTCTCCGCTGCCAGGATGTATGAACTGAATGCTGGCAGCATGCAGAAACAGACGCTTTAAATCACGGCTACGCATAGTGTTATCGAACTGTTCATCGCCATATTTGGGATCGCAGGCAATAGGATGACCGGCATGCAAACAGTGCACACGTATTTGATGCGTTCTGCCTGTAATAGGAGATGCTTCTACCAGGGTGGCATCTTCATAGCGGGTCAGAATGCGATAGCGGGTTTCTGACGGCTTACCATTTTCATTCACGCTCACCAGCCTTTCGCCGGATTGCAGTACGTTTTTCAACAACGGCGCTTTTACTTTAAACCGGTTTTCAGGCCATTGACCGGCGACCAGTGCCTGATAGCGCTTGTCCATTTGTCCGTCACGAAGCTGGGCATGCAGATGGCGCAGTGCTGAACGTTTTTTAGCAATGATAATGCAGCCGGAAGTGTCCCGGTCGAGACGGTGCACCAGTTCCATAAACTGAGCATCGGGCCGTAGTGCCCTAAGGCCCTCAATCAAACCGAAATTCAGGCCGCTGCCACCATGCACCGCAGTGCCGGAAGGTTTGTTAATGACCAGAATGCGGTCATCCTCGAACAATATACAATGCTCAAGTTCTGCCACCTTATCCAGTTTCGGATTCGGCGTATCTTTGGGTTCTGATACCCGCACCGGCGGAATGCGGATAACATCATCAGCTTGAAGCTTATATTCCGGCTTTACTCTGCCTTTATTTACCCGCACTTCACCTTTACGCAAAATCCGGTAAATCATACTTTTCGGCACACCCTTTAACTGGGTACGCAAATAATTGTCGATGCGCTGCCCTTCGAGATCTGGCTCGATGGTAACGAAACGAACTTGTTGGGGGGTATCTTCTTTCATGGGCGGGAGTATACCTGAGCAAGTATGGATACGCTAAAGCTAAATAGCGCAAACCGGGACCATTTCAACAGACAATTGAGGGTCCTCCCGTTCTGCCGGATTGGTTAAAGAACAGACATTCTTACGTTCGGGCCTGTCTTTTATGTAATTAATTTCTGAATATGACGTTTTTTAGTACAAAAGGGAGTTAACTTTGCTTGCTAAACCCGAAACGTTGGTGAGATAATCGCGTGTGATTTTGCAGTAAACATGCTTAAGCAAAATCCGGTTCGAACTTAATTAATGAACCATAATATTGTGCGGACAACTGAATAAACGCATTCGTCCGGTTTATAAAGGCAGCACAAAAGCCTTTAGAACGTTGCACAAACTGATGAAAATAAAGTTCGCCGTTTAGCAAACAGAATTAAATTGACCTTTGCCCCTGTAATGACGGGGGTGAAAATGAAAAAAGATAGTAAGGGCCGTCGTTCCCGACACCCCGCATTTAATTGTCCGGCTAACTGAAATGCCGGTATTTATGGGTAATACGACTAAACAACAAATCCCGCACACAGCCGTGAGGCTGGGTGACGCGTATTTGCACGTGTCATTTTGATTTTGTGTCTAAGCGGCTGTACAAAACAGAGTTAGATACAATGAAAAGAATGTTGATTAACGCAACTCAACAAGAAGAGTTGCGCGTTGCCCTGGTTGACGGGCAACGGCTGTATGATCTTGATATTGAAAGCCCGGGTCACGAACAAAAAAAGGCAAATATATACAAAGGTAAGATTACCCGCGTAGAACCCAGCCTTGAAGCTGCTTTCGTAGACTACGGCGCAGACCGTCATGGCTTCCTGCCTCTGAAAGAAATTGCCCGCACTTACTTCCCGAAAGGTTATAAATTCGAAGGCCGCCCGAACATCAAAGATGTGATTAAAGAAGGCCAGGAAGTTATTGTTCAGATTGATAAAGAAGAGCGTGGCCAGAAAGGCGCAGCCCTCACTACTTTCCTGTCACTGGCTGGTAGTTACCTGGTATTGATGCCGAATAACCCCCGCGCAGGTGGTATTTCCCGCCGCATCGAAGGTGATGAGCGAACGGATCTGAAAGATGCCCTGTCCCGCCTGGAATTACCGGACGGCATGGGTCTGATTGTCCGTACTGCTGGTGTAGGTAAATCTTACGAAGAACTGGAATGGGATTTAAAAGTACTCCTGAAACACTGGGAAGCCATTTCAGAAGTCGCTGAAAGCCGTGCGGCGCCATTCCTTATCCATCAGGAAAGTAACGTTATTGTCCGTGCCATCCGCGACTATCTGCGCCGTGATATCGGTGAGATCCTGATTGATAAAACCAGCATCTATGAAGAAGCCCTGCAGCACATTGAACTGGTGCGTCCGGACTTTGCAAACCGTGTAAAACTGTACAAGGGTGACGTACCTCTGTTCAGTCACTACCAGATTGAAAGTCAAATCGAATCAGCTTTCCAGCGTGAAGTCCGTCTGCCTTCCGGCGGTTCAATTGTTATCGATCCGACAGAAGCCCTGACATCAATCGACATTAACTCTGCCCGCGCAACAAAAGGCGGAGATATTGAAGAAACAGCCCTGAATACCAACCTTGAAGCCGCCGACGAGATTGCCCGTCAGTTGCGTCTTCGCGACTTAGGTGGTCTGGTAGTCATCGACTTTATCGATATGACACCGGTCCGTCACCAGCGCGAAGTTGAAAAACGTATGCAGGATGCTGTGCGCTCTGACCGTGCACGTGTTCAGCTGGGTCGTATCTCACGTTTCGGCCTGCTGGAAATGTCACGTCAGCGTTTACGTCCTTCTCTTGGCGAGTCAGCTCACCATGTATGTCCGCGCTGTTCCGGTCACGGTACGATCCGTGGTACAGAATCCCTTGCGCTGTCGATTCTGCGGATTATCGAAGAAGAAAGCATCAAAGATAATACCGGTCAGATTGAAGCTCAGTTGCCGGTACCGGTAGCTACGTATCTGCTGAATGAAAAGCGTAAATCAATCAATGTGATCGAGAAGCGCCATAACGTTTCACTGCTGTTGATCCCTAACCCTCACCTGGACACGCCGCATTACGAAGTTATTCGCCACCGTCCGGATGAAGTCATTTCTGATGCAAGCTATAACGTTGCCCTGAAAGAGCAGGACGAGACAGAGGCCTATCAGCCTGCTGCAGCACCGGTAAAACGTGAAGAACCTGCATTGAAAGGTCTCGTTGCGCCGACTCAGGCTCCGCCTGCTCCTGTAGCAGCGCTTGCAGCTAAAGAAGCAACTGCACCGGCAGCCACTGAAACCCTGTTCACCAAACTGGGCAAATGGATTTCTTCTGTACTTGGCGGTGAAGACAAGAAAGAAGAAGAAACAAAGACTGAAGAGAAGACGCGTAGTCCGCGTAATAATCGCAATAATGACAACCGCAACAGAAAACCACGCAACAACCGTAACCGTCGTGGTAAGCAGTCTGAGAACAGCAATGAGCGTGATGAGAGTAAGCAGACTCAGAAACGCCAGGATGATAAGCGTAACAGCCGTCCTAAGTCCCGCCGTAAGCCGCAGGAAGATAAAAAGGCCAAGCCGGAACAGCAAAATCAAAACCGTGAGGCCGAAGCGCAAACTGACAATCAGGAAGCGCAGCCAGCCCGAAAGAAGCAGGTTGCCGAGCGTCGTAAGCGTCGTGACAACCGCCGCAGCGTTCGTGTAAATAAAGACGCAGCAGATAAGCCAGCGACACAACAGCCTCAGGCAGACAAATCTGACACTAAACATTCTGCGGTTGAAGTGAAAGAAGCCGTTACTGAGACTGTACAGACTGTAGCACCTTCGGATACTCAGTTTGCTACAGAAGCACCGGCCAGCAGCCCTGAGCAAAGTCAAAAAGGCTCTGGTCTGACTCAAGACAGCACGGAGCGAACTCAGGCTGACGCTGAGCAGAGCAACACCAGTAAAGCTCAGAACATTGATGTGCCTGCTTCTGCGGAAGCGGCAGAGCAACCTGACAGTACTGCGTCTGAACAGGATGCTTCCGGCGATGAAAATGGTCAGAAGCGAGAAAGCCGTGGCCGCTCACGTCGTTCTCCGCGTCATGTACGGGCAGCGGGTCAACGCCGTAAGAAGGAGCAGTCTCCCGCCGGTGACGCAGCAGAGGACAACGCACCACAGCAGGTCAGTGAGGCTTCTGAAGTTGCGGATTCTGATGCAGCTACCGGCGCAGTGCAGGATGAACTGCAATTTGATATTGCACATCCTGAAGAAGATACACAGGCTAAAAAGCCAAAATCAGCGAAGCCCCGTGTACGTGTTGACGGTGATCAGCTGACCGCTGTGCCGGCTTCTCCTGAGCAGGTTGAGATTAATCTAGCTGCCCATGCAGAATCAGAAACTGAACAGCAGAATCCTCCTCAGGAAACGGAAAATGCGACTCAGGAAGCACAGAGTTCAACTGAATCTGTATCTGAACAGAGTACAACTGAAACAAAATCTACGGAAACTGTAGCTGAAGTTGCTGAAAAAGCAGCACCGGTATCTGAAACCCCTGTAGCTGCCACGGCAGAGAAAGAGGTGAAATCTGAAGCCGTAGCACCTGTTGCCAAACCTGCGGTTGCGAAAGCCACTTTCAGAGCAACAAGCAGCACCGGACAAAAATCAGCATCACATCCGATGGCATTGCCACCGGTTGTAGAAGCAGTGTTCAGTGATGTAACAGCAGGCGCAATGAAAGATGAAAGCCGTCCTGCACTGCTGGTGTCAGGTAAAGCAGCATCGGTATCACAGGCGACTTCATCCGCATCTGCGGCTATGACGTTACCGGCCAGTGCACCTGAAGCAGCAGTTGCTGAAGAAGCCTGAGGCTGACAGCCCTGTTGAGGCTGTCAATCCCTGCACGTGATAACAAAGCCGTACCTTGAGTACGGCTTTTTTAATGGTAAAAATAATGACTGATCTTTCACTAAGCCAGTATCTCAGCTGGCTGAACACTGTGTCCGGAACACAATACACCGATGCTTCACTCATCCAGTCATTATGGAGTGGTTACGGCGCCTGTTTCAGAGCGGTGAACAAAGATACGGGTAAACCTGTAGTGGTGAAATGTATCAGGCCCGCGAACAGCACAGCGCATCCCCGTGGCTGGCAATCAAACCACAGTCATCAGCGAAAGCTCCGCTCATTTGAAGTTGAGCATTATTTTTATCAGGAACTGGCTCCGCTTACGGATTCAGCATGTAAAGTACCTGACTATCTGGGCGGTAGTGCTGAAGGCGATAACAGAATGATTATCATGGAGGACTTATCTGCCTGCGGATTCCCGCTGACAACACGCTCGCTGACGCTATCGCAGGCAAAATGCGTATTACGCTGGCTGGGCGAATTCCACGGACGTTTTATGCATTGTTCTGATGGAAAGGTATGGAAGGAAGGCACTTACTGGCATCTGGGAACAAGACAAAACGAATGGGCAGCCATGCCCGACTCTCCGTTAAAGTCTGCTGCCGTGCAGATTGACGTCGCCCTTAAAAATGCCCGTTTTTCTACCCTTCTTCACGGTGACGCGAAAGTGGCCAACTTCTGTTTTGATGAACAATTTGTCGATTGTGCCGCAGTTGATTTCCAGTACTGTGGTCACGGGGCGGGTATCAAAGACGTAGTGTATTTCATGGGAAGTGCACTGAGTGATGAGGATCAGAGAAACGGTAAAGAAACCTGTCTACGGCATTATTTCTCAGCGTTAAAAGGTTCTCTTGCTAAACACTGTCCGCAAACGGATGCAGAAGCTGCGGAGGCAGAATGGCGGGGGCTTTATGATTTGGCAAATGCCGACTTCCACCGCTTTCTTGCAGGCTGGAGCCCTGAACACGTGAAAATTAACCGCGCGTTGCAAGACTCCACTAATAATGCACTGACGGGACTACAAAGCTGAAGTCCTGCCGGCGCACTACTGAACCGGTAAAATTACCAGGTCAGGTCGTCCGGGATCTCGTAGTCGGCGTACCAGTCCTCTTCGTCTTCCTGTTGACCTTCGTTGTTGCTGGTATCCAGGTCGGCACGGTAAACCACTACAGATTCATCACGCTGGGCAATTTTATCAGCAACCGGTGACGGCACCAGTTCATACGCTCCGTCGAGAGCAACCACAGCCAGACGGCCTTTCGTCACCTGCTTATGGACAGCGGCTGAAACATACATACGTTTAACCACATTTTCGTGGGTAAAGTTCAGTAAGGTATCACCGTCACGGCTTTGTTTATTCACCGTGATAAGTTGCTTGATTTGCGCAGCAACAGAGCGCCTTTCACGCTCCTGTTGCTGTTCAGCATTTAACTGACGGTCCCGCTCTTTTTTCTCAGCAGCGGCCTGTTCAGCAGCGATTTTGGCAGCATCAGCTTCCACCTGCTGATTCTTATTTTTCAGCTTTTGCTTTTTGCGCTTTTCCGCCCGGGCGTTCTTTGCCGAATTTTTATCGGCCAGACCTGCCTTTAAGAGTTGATCCTGTAATGAAGCCACCTGACACCTACTTCTTTTTCTTGTCCTGGGTTACCCATTTGCCATCCTGATACCAGGACGACCACCCTGTTGATTTACCGCTGTCATTTTCAGACATAACGTATTGCTGCTTAGTTTTTCTGCTGTAACGCACAATGGCCGGATTACCTTCCGGATCCTTTTGCGGCGCATCCGCCAGATAGTAAAACTTAGGCGAAATACGATCTCTGAAACGGGCCAGTTCCTCAACCTTTGGTGCACGGGTTTCCCTTGATTTAGGGAAATTATGTGCTGCGAGGAATATACCGGAGGCACCGTCACGCAATACAAAGTGCGCATCAGACTTCTCACAGGGCAATTCAGGTAAATCCACCGGATCTTCTTTTGGTGGCGCAGCTTCGCCGTTACGCAGCAGCTTACGGGTATTCTTACATTCTTCGCTGGTGCAACCGAAGTATTTACCAAACCGGCCGTTCTTCAGCTCCATATCACTGCCGCACTTATCACATTCGATAACCGGACCGTCGTACCCTTTAATCTTAAATGTACCGGCTTCTACGTAAGTCCCCGGACAGGTCGGCGTGTTACCACACACATGCAGTTTACGCTTTTCATCTACCAGATAGCTGTCCATTGCCGTACCACATACGTCACAACGGCGCTTAGCCCGCAAGGCTTCGGTTTCCAGCTCTTCTTCGTTATCGACTTTCACCACTTCGTCACCCGGTGTCAGGTTCATGGTGTTGGTGCAACGCTCTTTCGGAGGCAGGTTGTAACCTGAGCATCCTAAGAATACACCGGTAGATGCGGTACGGACGTTCATTTCACGGCCACACTTGTCGCATTCAATACCAGCCGGGACCGCCTGATTGGTGCGCATTCCACCTTCTTCAGCGTCCTTTTCTGCTTTCAGTAACTTGGCGTAGAAATCGTTGTAGAAACTGTCGAGAACCTGCTTCCAGTTTTTCTTACCTTCTGCAATGTCATCGAGATGCTGTTCCATATTAGCAGTGAAATCATAACTCATCAGGTCGTCGAAGTTTTCCATCAGACGATCATTAACAATTTCACCCATTTTTTCAGCATAGAAACGTTTATTTTCCAGCCGGACATAACCACGATCCTGAATCGTGGATATAATGCTGGCGTAGGTAGAAGGCCGGCCAATGCCACGTTTCTCAAGCTCTTTTACCAGTGAAGCTTCGTTAAAACGGGCCACCGGTTTAGTAAAGTGCTGTTTAGGATCCAAGGCCTGCAAATCGAGGGCTTCGCCCTGCTTCACGTCCGGCAGTAACAGTTCTTCATCACCCTTCTTACGGATTTGTGGCTGTACCTTAGTCCAACCGTCAAATTTCAGTACCCGGCCCTTCGCCACCAGTTCATAATCACCGGCAGTTACACGGATCGTAGTGGCATCATATTTTGCGTTTGTCATCTGACATGCAACAAACTGACGCCAGATCAGCTCATACAGGCGCTGTGCGTCTCTCTCCATCTCTTTAAGCGACGCTGCCTGCACATTTACGTTTGAAGGACGAATCGCTTCGTGGGCTTCCTGAGCGCCTTCTTTGCTACCGTAACGGATAGGTGAATCCGGCAGATACTTGCCACCAAAATTATCGTCGATGTAAGCACGGCAATTATCCAGCGCTTCCTGACTCAGATTCGTTGAGTCTGTACGCATATAGGTAATGTGACCAGCTTCGTACAATCGCTGAGCCAGCATCATAGTTTTCTTAACACCAAAACCAAGACGGGTACTGGCCGCCTGCTGCAGAGTAGATGTAATAAACGGTGCTGACGGTTTACTTTGCGTGGGTTTAGACTCACGGCTTTCAACCACGTATTGCGCTTTTTCCAGTTCGGCCAGCGCTGCATCGGTTTCTTTCTTATTAACCGGTTTAAACGCTTTATCGCGGTAACGGTTAACCAGCATACGCAGTTGCTGTTTCGCACCTGATGTTACATCTGCATGTACGTCCCAGAATTCTTCCGGTACAAAAGCCTTAATTTCCCGCTCACGCTCGACAACCAGACGTACAGCTACTGACTGCACACGACCGGCAGACAACCCGCGGGCAATTTTCTTCCACAACAGCGGTGACACCATGAAACCCACAACGCGGTCAAGGAAACGTCTTGCCTGCTGGGCATTCACGCGATCAGTGTTAACCTCACCGGGATGAGAGAAAGCTTCCTGAATGGCGTTTTTGGTGATTTCGTTAAACACCACGCGCTGATAAGTTTTATTCTTCTCGCCAAGGAGTTCCCGCAGGTGCCATGCAATGGCTTCCCCTTCGCGGTCCAAATCCGTTGCGAGATAAACGGTGTCAGCGTCTTTTGCGAGCTTCTTCAGCTCATTGACAACTTTTTCTTTGCCCTGAAGCACCTGATAATGTGCTTTCCAGTCTGCTTCAGGGTCGACGCCCATGCGATCTACCAGTTTACGGTATTCATATTTGCGCAGATATTCTTCCCGCGCATCATCGCTTAACGTTTTCAGTTCTTTTGCCGGTTTTTTGGGCTCAACATTGCCGACCGCCTTCGTAGGCAAGTCGCGCACGTGGCCAACAGAAGATTTTACGATAAAATTTTTACCGAGATATTTATTTATCGTTTTTGCTTTTGCTGGTGACTCGACAATAACCAGTGATTTTGCCATAAAAATTGATTAAACCTGTTCGTAATCAGAGATTTAGATCATCTCATTGAATAATAAAGGGTATAAAGAAGTGATGGTGCACTACCCTTTCTTTTTTTAACATATATCTACAAAGTGAATGGAAAACAAGATCTTCTTAATAGTTATTCTGTCGCCTGCTTCAAATACCGCCACAAACCGTTCACTTTTTAATCACTCACGTTGGCAAGGCCATTAAAAACCGTATAATGCCGCCAATTCAGTGAGCAAAAAAGACGGTTTATTTGCTGCCTTCCCCTGCTTTATTTGGGTTCTTACGCTAAATTCAAGCAACGGCCGGCAGTCATTCATGATCCATTTCCAAGAGGCAATTCCATGCAGCAATTTGAAGTAAATTTTGACGGACTCGTTGGCCCTACCCATAACTATGCAGGGTTATCAACCGGAAACGTTGCATCTCAAAATAATGCCAATGCTGTCAGCAATCCTAAAGAGGCAGCAAAACAAGGTCTGGCGAAGATGAAAGCGCTGGCTGATATGGGAATGAAACAAGGTGTTTTAGCGCCGCAGGAGCGTCCTGACATCGCCATGCTGAGACGTCTGGGCTTTTCCGGTTCAGATGCACAGGTTCTTGATAAAGCTGCAAAGCAGGCGCCTCAGGTCTTTCTTGCCTGTTGCTCCGCCTCAAGCATGTGGACAGCCAATGCAGCAACGGTTTCACCCGGTGCTGACACACTGGACGGCAGAATTCATTTTACCCCGGCCAATCTGACCAATAAGTTCCACCGTTCACTTGAACCGGCGGTAACCGGTGCCATTTTGCAGGCAACCTTCGATGATGACAAATACTTCGCTCACCATACTCACCTGCCCGATAACGAGCATTTCGGCGACGAAGGTGCGGCAAACCATACCAGGCTGTGTACTGAATACGGCAAAGCCGGTGTAGAGTTGTTCGTTTACGGCCGGTATGCGTTTAACCACAGTAAACCTGCACCGGTGCGTTACCCTGCAAGACAAACGTTTGAAGCCTCACAGGCTATTTCCCGCCTGCACGGTCTGAAAGATGAAAAAGTGGTGTATATCCAGCAGAATCCGGATGTGATTGATCAGGGAGTCTTCCACAACGACGTGATTTCAGTAGGTAACCAGAACGTCCTTTTCTATCATGAGCAAGCCTTTTTGAATACCGGCTCCGTACTGAAAGAAATTCGCCGCAAATTTGGTGAAAGTCCGCTGCACTTCATTGAAGTACCTACCAGTGCTGTTTCTGTAATGGACGCGGTCAGTACCTATTTGTTTAATACTCAAATCATCACCCTGCCGCAGGGTCACATGGCAATTATTGCACCGGCAGAATGTCAGGAAAACCCGGCAGTTTCTGATTATTTAAACACCCTCACAGCCATGGACACGCCGGTAAAAGAAGTGAAATACTTTGATGTTAAGCAGAGCATGCGAAACGGCGGTGGCCCGGCCTGTTTACGGTTACGCGTAGCCATGAATGAGAAAGAATTAAAGGCCGCAAACCCGCATACGCTGATGAATGACATCCTGTTTGCCCGTCTGAATCAGTGGGTGGAAAAACACTACCGTGACCGCCTGTCTGAGCAGGATTTACGGGATCCGCAGTTACTCACAGAAAGCCGTACCGCCCTGGATGAACTGACACAAATCATGAAACTCGGTTCGGTCTACCCCTTCCAGCAGGTTTAATTAATCTTACGGACAGGCAGATATGAAAAAGCCGTCACTTCAGGTGACGGCTTTTTTGTCAGAGAGCTGAATCACTCAGCATCTGTACATTGGCTACTCACTCCGAACGGACTGGAAGGTGGCTGAATATTTTCATTCGAAGCATCATCTGCAGCGATTGCAAACAGATACTTCATACTCGCACTGGCTTCACTACCTGTAGACTGTGCAAATACAGAAATCTCAGCTTCGTAAAATCCGGCATATTCTCTGGGATAACGGAGTTCCAGCGTTGCCTGCCCATTTTCATCAGTTTCGTTGATACCATCCTTGAATGTCAGTGAACCAACAATACCGGGAGTCAGGAAAGTATCGCGGTTAATGTCTTCACCATTGGAAAAGTCTGTAGTATCCGAAGCCAGGCGCTGAGCATTAAAATTACCTGAATCTAAAATACCGTTTCCGTTAATGTCTTCGTTCACACATTCAGCAGTATAGGTACCCAGTATATTCCCGTCAGAATCTACATCACGGATAACCCATACAGGGTCAACCCATACCCAGTATCCCTTGTAGAATTCACCACCATCGGCATATTTTACAGGTGTAGACGATGCTGTCAGCGACACCCCTTCAATTGGCTGTCCCACCGAATCCGTTACAAACACAGCAAACTCTTTCAGGTATGTTGTGCTATCGGGTTTTTCAATTTCATTACCGGTACCGATTGATACGTCAAATGCCCGGTTTCCTACAGTCAGTGTTACATCGCCGGTTACAGCGACATCATCAACCACTGTTGCTGTTACCATCACCGCATCTTCGCTGGTTACTGCGCCGGATGTGAATACTGTTGAAGCAATACCGTTACTGTCAGTGGTTGCCTGTGACGGTGAAATGGAACCGGTACTGGTGTCGTTCACTGTAAAGCTGACAACTTTGCCTTTCACCAGGTTGCCCGCAGGGTCACGGACTATCGCAGTAATGGTACTGGTTTGTCCGTCAGGGCCAATCTGATCAGGAGACGCATCCACATAAAGGCTGTCAGCATCGGTGGCAATAAACTCAATATCAACTGTCGCACTCACTTCATTACCGTCACCGTCCACGCCGGTTGCAGTGACAGAAGATAAGCCGGCATTGGTTGACGCGATATCAAAAGACAACTCACCGTTAGCGTCGGTAGTACCGCTTTCATCGCCCGGGCGAATATCACCACGGGATGCAGTAAAAGTTACTGTTCCGCCGGCAAAAGGGGCATTGTCTTTGTTCCAGCTCACTGTCAGTGTGGTGTAATTCGCTTCTTCATAGCTGTCATCCGGTGCAACAGCCACTTCTTCCGCAGGCACAGTGGTAAAGGAAAAGTCATCTTCCTGCACGGTGACTGTGAAACTGCCAATGGCATTCAACGCAGACGCTGTGACCGTGGACGAACCTGATACAGTACCGGTAAATTGGACGGTAGCCTGACCATTCGCGCCAGTTGTGACAGATGACGCTGATAATTCGCCGGATGTTGCAGCCAGTTCGATGGCCTGATTAGGAATATTTGTGCCATCCGAGTCCTGAACCCGCAACGTCAGAGTGGTGGAATCATTAATAGTAATTGAGCGGGCACCGTTAATAGTGACCTCAGTACCTGAAATCTCAATGTCGATGGTTTGCGTCAGGTCGCCGGTGGCGGCAGTCACGGTGACAGTGCGGTTGGCAGCATTATTCTGGCTGGTCAGTCTGGCCGTTGCCGTACCGTTTTCCAGTGTCTGGCTGTCAACCTGCTGAATTTCTACACCGGCTGAAGAAGGTGCAGAGAATGACACATCAACCCCTTCCATTAATACGCTCTGCGCATTTTTAACCAGTGCAATTAATTCAATGTCATCTGAACCGCTGGAAGCCAGTTGTACCGAAGTGGTGTACAACTCAAGAACAGCCGGAACTTCCGTGATCACAGAAGCGCCTTCAGAGGAAAAAGTGGTAGAAGCAGTAGTCCCGTCAGGTAATGTAGCGGTGACTTCACCGTCACCTGAGGCACTGCCAACAGCAAGGCCGATAGTCGCCGCGCCGGTATCATCAGTGCGGGCGGTAGCCGTGTCGTTTGAGAAAGTGGCAATATTTTCATCAGATAACGTGAAATCAATCAGAGTATCGGTAAGAGGATTATCGAACTGATCGGTCACACTGACATTGAGGGTCAGTGCATTGTCTGATGCAAGATTACGGTCAGCCTCACCTGCCTGGTTTACCAGTGTCAGCGAAATTGTGTAGACCGCGTTTTCATCCGAACTACTGCCGGACGAAGTAAATGTCGTTGTGCCTTCAGTACCATCAGGTAAAGTGGCTGTGATCTGACCATCACCGGCCGCTGTGCCAACGGTAAGATCAATAGTGGCAACACCGGCATCATCTGTACGCGCTGTGCCGGTATCATTACCGAAAACAGCCAGTTCTTCATTAGATAATGTGAAGGTAATTAAGGTGTCTGCCAGCGGCGCCCCGTCATTGTCAGTCACTGTCGCGTTCAGTGTGAGCGGGTTATCTGTCGCAAGATTACGGTCAGTCTCATCATTCTGGTTTACGAGAGCAAGAGAAACCGTGTAAGTTGAGTCAGTGTCGCCAGAGTCTCCTGAGCCGCTACTGCTGTCGGATTCACGCTCTAACGAGCCGCCGCCTCCGCAGGCAAATAATAAGAACAGCATACTGAACAGCGTCAGAGACTGGGAAAGTGTTTTCATAGTTGTCTTCCTGGACCTCTAGTAAATGACAATACTGAAATATTTTTCATTTCAATCTGATAAGATTCTGGCACACTAAAGCTATAACAAAATCAATAACATTGTTGTTAGGGAACCCACATGTCTCAATCTGCTAATAAGCTTAGCCTCACTGCCAGAATCTTTATCGGCATGGGCGCCGGAATCATTACCGGTTGGTTACTTCAGCTTCTTTTCGATAATAGCGGAGATTTTCGCTTTTCGATATTCGGCTTTGAATTTTCCACGTATACCTTTTTGGTAGAAGGTATATTCTCCACAATCGGTGCTATCTTCATCGCCAGCCTGAAAATGTTGGTTGTCCCGCTAGTGTTTATCTCACTTGTATGCGGTACGTGCAGTTTATCTGACCCGGGAAAACTGGGTCGTCTGGGCCTCAAATCCGTATCGTTATATATACTCACAACAGCTATCGCAATTACACTGGCCATCAGTCTGGGATTAGTTGTCAGCCCCGGCAGTAACGTATTAATGCCTACCGATGCAAGCTATGTGGCTAAAGAAGCCCCTTCCTTCTCTCAGGTTATTATTAACATGTTCCCTACCAACCCCATCAAATCCATGGCGGAAGGAAACATGCTGCAAATTATTATCTTCGCCGTCTTGTTCGGTGTAGCTATGGCGATGACCGGCGATGCCGGCAAACGACTGGGCGCGGTATTTGAAGATTTAAATACGATTATCATGAAGCTGGTTACCATTATTATGAATCTGGCGCCATACGGTGTGTTCGTATTAATGGCCAAACTGTTCAGCACCATCGGTGGTGATATGCTTGGCAGTCTCGCGAAATACTTTTTCCTCGTATTAGTCGTGCTTATTCTACATGGTACGATTGTGTATTCAGTGCTTCTTAAAACCATGACCGGTCTGAGCCCGTTTACCCTGATTAAGAAAATGCGCGACGCCGCCCTGTTTGCCTTCACCACATCCAGCAGCAGCGCCACCTTACCGGTGACCATGGAAACTGCACGTAACAAACTGGGCGTGGGCAAATCGGTTTCTTCTTTCACGCTTCCACTGGGTTCAACCATCAACATGGATGGTACTGCCATTATGCAGGGTGTAGCCACCGTGTTTATCGCACAGGTTTATGGTGTGGATCTGACACTTGGTGATTACATCATGGTGGTCTTCACCGCCACACTGGCTTCAGTAGGTACGGCAGGTGTGCCGGGCGTAGGCCTTATAATGCTTGCTATGGTACTGCAACAGGTGAATCTGCCTGTGGAAGGTATTGGTTTGATTATCGGTGTCGACCGTTTACTGGATATGACCCGTACTGCCGTTAACATCACCGGTGACTGTATGGTTTCCTGTGTGGTGGCAAAGAGTGAAGGCGAACTGGATGAAGCGGTTTATAATGACCCGGATGCCGGCATAAAAGAAGAAACGGTGGACTTCGAACACTTCGATAAAAATGCTTAAAAGAAAAAAGGTGGCCGCGGCCACCTTTTTTTATATTCACAGAGCACGCATAATTATTGTTATCCGTTCAGTGCTCTTGCCGGATCAACCTTTACTGCCCTTGAAGCCGGATACCATGTTGCCAGCAAACACAATACAAAGGCAGTCGATACAGTAATAACCACGTCCTGCCACTGCAATTCTGACGGCAGAAAATCGATAAAGTAAATATCTCCGGACAACACCGTTATGCCTGTCAGCTTTTCAATAAAAGCGACAATGGCAGAAAGATTAGGCGCCACGAATACCGCTGCCACGGTGCCGCAAACAATACCGGTCACACCGTTGATAAGACCCTGAATCATGAATGTGCGGCGGATAAGACTGTCTCCTGCCCCCATGGTTTTCAGGATTGCTATTGCTCCCTGTTTTTCTCTGACGGCCATCACCAGAGTGGACACAATGTTAAAACAGGCTACAGCAATCACCAGGGTCAGTGAAATCATCACAACAACACGCACCAGTTGAATGTCGTTATAGAGGTGTCCCTGGGTACGCATCCAGTAGGAAATATAAACCGCCTGGCTGAAATCATAACCAATACTGCGCATGGTGTCATAGGCATCGTAAGGGTCTTTCAACATAAAACGCAGGCCCTGGGCACCGGTGGTTACGCCGGATTCTTTTGAAGCGGTGTTCAGGTGCATCATCGCCAGGTAGTTATCCATTTCACCACCTACGTTCAGACTGCCCGCCACAATAAGATGCATCAGATGGGGGGCTTTGAATGCCATATTGTCTGTCGCTGTCGGGATAAGAACACCAATGCGGTCACCAGCCGATAACGACAATTTCTGCATCAGTCCCTGCCCCAGCAAGATTTGATCATCGCCCGAGGTAAACTGTTCCCAGCCGGCTTTCGTCACCTGATCCCGCCAGCGGTCATGACTGGCGCGGCTGATATCAAGACCGGTAATTTCGACAGCTTTCAGGCTACCCTTATGCTGCAACATACCGGTAATTTTTGTATAAGGCTCGATGCTCTCCACTCTGGGATCCTGCTCAAGGCGGGCAATCTCTTCTTCCCAGTTTTCAATGCCTTCACCGTTTACGGCGTAGAGTTCGCCATGAGGGATAACAGCAAGTATTCGGTTCAGCAATTCCCGTTCGAAACCGTTCATTACCGACAGCAAAACAATGAGCACAAAACACCCCAGACCAATCCCTACCGTGGAGGAGAAGGAGATAAAAGAAATGTAGCCATTTTTTTGCTTGCCGCGCCGGAAACGCGAAGCAAGCTGCCATGCCAGATTCAACCTGCCGCCTCCCCGTGAAGCAATCCGTCTTTAATATGCAAAGTACGGTTCATTCGTGCGGCCAGCGCATTGTCGTGGGTCACGACAACAAAACTGGTGCCCAGGCTTTCACTGAGAGATGTCAGTAAACCGTAGACCTGCTCGCCGGTTTTATTGTCCAGGTTTCCGGTGGGCTCATCGGCCAGAACCAGAGCGGGACGATTTACCAGCGCACGGGCAATTGCCACCCTTTGACGTTCACCACCTGATAACGCGGATGGCTTATGCATCAACCGGTGCGTTAACCCCACCTGTTCCAGCATGTCAGTTGCCGCCTGTTTTGCCTTTTTTTCCGGCATACCGCCAATCAATAAAGGCATGGCTGCATTTTCCAGTGCTGAAAACTCAGGGAGAAGATGATGGAACTGGTAAATAAAACCAATTTTCTGATTGCGCAGTGCCGCCAACTGAGATGGTTTCATACCTGTCATGGACTCGCCATGAAACCAGACTTCACCTTCATCAGGTTTGTCCAGGCCGCCGAGAATATGCAGTAAGGTACTTTTTCCTGAACCCGAACTGCCTAGTATAGCGACATGTTCAGAAGTCTGTACGGTAAGTGACACATCAGAAAGAACCGGCGTATCGGTTTCGCCGTCATGATAAGTTTTTGAAATCCCGCGACACGCGAGTAGTGCATCCATATGAAATCTTGCTTCCGGAAGTAATTCTACCTGAGCGAATACTAACGTGAGGGATGCAAATGACCAACAGAAAGCGTTGAAAAACAGATAACTTTAGAGGAAAGTGGCGGAGCGGACGGGACTCGAACCCGCGACCCCCGGCGTGACAGGCCGGTATTCTAACCAACTGAACTACCGCTCCACTGGGATATTGTGTCTCTTGAATGGCGGAGCGGACGGGACTCGAACCCGCGACCCCCGGCGTGACAGGCCGGTATTCTAACCAACTGAACTACCGCTCCACACAAGAGAAGGCGCGAAACTAAATGGCGGAGCGGACGGGACTCGAACCCGCGACCCCCGGCGTGACAGGCCGGTATTCTAACCAACTGAACTACCGCTCCGAAGAACCATATTAGTTTTGCTATTGAAAGTGGCGGAGCGGACGGGACTCGAACCCGCGACCCCCGGCGTGACAGGCCGGTATTCTAACCAACTGAACTACCGCTCCACTTTTTTCAATTTTTTCAGCAGCTTGCAGATTCTTTATTGAAGTCTCTGCCCTGACTGCGGCGCAGATAATACGTATTCCCTATGGTCGAGTCAACGGTTTTTTTAGATAAAATGTGCCAACATGCATCGTTTGCCTGATTATTCGCCATAATGATGTAATAACCACCGTATAGCATGCTGGCAGGGCCTGCAAACCGTGTTTCTGCCATTTAAGTCACCTGGTGAAAACCACACTGCCCGACTACTTTTCTTCGCTGTCAGGCTTCTTCTTTTTAAATTTCGACAGTAAACCAGCCAGCATACCCGGCTTTTTCTCTTTATCTTCTGCGCCTGTAGTAGCCTGAGGCGCTGCCGGAGCAACCGCAGGTTTTGCAGCCTTTTTCCGCTTCCATACAATAAAGCCTACAATGAGCACACCAATCAGTATTATCGAGCCGTTTACCACTGCAATAAGCATGATCATTGTGCCGTCATCCATTCCGGGCTCTTCCGGTGGCAGTTGTACAGACGGCATGGATTGCGTGTCTTTTAACAATGCGGCTTCAAGATCCCCTGCTCCACCTGTCACAGGCGCTTCGTCACTCTCTTCGCCACCGGTTTCGCCTAAAAAGGTATATTCCGGCACATCGAGGATCACGTCCCTGCCATCGATGGTGCTCGCGTAGGCAGTGATCTTTACTCTGAACAAGCCGTCTTCATAGGCGAGGATCCGGTGTAAGCGGGCTTCAGATGAAGGTTCAGTAATGGAAAAGTTCTGAATATCGCCATTGGGAAACCTGACCTTTCCGTCTATCAATAATGATTCAATATCAATCTGGTCACGCACCACATCAATATGTAAATCGTGGTAACCCTGTTGTCCGTCATCCAGTGTTTCACTCAATACCACGGGGTTCGGGTGTAACATGATAACCGGATCAATTTGTTCACGGGAAAACATGGGAGTGTCCACGGTGAAAACAGGACGCCACTCACCGGAAGGGATTGCCAGATTAAACTGACCGGTGAATACGCCATCTTCCGGCGCTTCGTCCATGCCCCTGCCATTGTCTTCAAAGGTGGCGATAAGTTCGTCTTTCGCGCCAAAGTTATCAAAATTAGGATTATTGGTACTTTTGAGCTCGATGGACAAGTCAACCACTTCACGGAAAGCCGAATAATCAATGGGCTTGCCACCATTAGTCAGATAGGCGGTTTGTTTGAGCACTTCACCGGAGAATATAACTGCCGGCAGAGGATCGGCATGAAGCTCAATGCCTGAAAGTACCATCACCCGGCTTTCCGGTAACACCTGCCCTACAGCCTGCCACGGTCCCGGCACCGGATTTTTTATCTTAATCATGTCGAAGGTATCATCGTCATACCATTCCACATTATTTTTTTCAGCCTGAGAAGAAAATATCTTAGAGCCGTCGGGACGCACCAGAACCACGGGTGCAGAGCCAAATTCACGGAAGAAAACCATGGTCACTTCGTCCACTTCATGATCGATGCGGAAGCGGTTACGAAGCAAAAGAATAGAATTTTGATAATCATCACCCAGTGCGGTTAACGCACTGGTGTCGACGGCCGGTTCATCACCGGCCTGCTGTGCTGACAGCGAAAAACTGCCGGCAATAAAGAATAGCCAGATAGAAGTTAAAAAAGGAATTAACTTTCGGGAGTTGCTCGCCACAAACACTTTCCACCGCTCTTTTGCACAATATCCAGTCGTGCTTCATGTTGTTCTAATTCATCGGCGGAGGCGCGGATAACCTTTAATTTATTTCCGTTTCGCTGAATACGCCGGAGCCCCTGAGTATCGCCGCTCCCTTCGCTGTTCTGGCCGGCCAGATTCAATTTTGTCTGGCCACCGGTCATCAGCAGATAAACATCAGCAAGAATTTCGGCATCCAGCAAAGCGCCGTGAAGTTCACGGTGGCTGTTGTCTATACCATAGCGCCGGCACAATGCATCGAGGTTATTTTTCTGCCCCGGGTGCATCTTTCTGGCAAGAGATAAGCTGTCGAGCACAGAGCAGATATCGTGAGTTTTGACCCCGGCAGTGGGAGCATTCATACCGAATTCGTGATCCATAAAGCCGACGTCGAAGGCCGCGTTATGAATTACCAGTTGGGCACCGGTGATAAAGTCGATAAAGTCCTGCGCCACGTCTGCAAACAACGGCTTGTCTGCCAGAAATTCATTGGTAATCCCGTGAACTTCAATCGCTTCCTGTTCAACAATTCGCTGAGGGTTAATGTATACATGAAAATGATTGCCGGTGAGTTTGCGGTTAACAACCTCAACACAGCCAATTTCAATGATACGGTGACCTTCTTTAGGTTCGATACCCGTGGTTTCTGTATCGAGCACGATTTGACGCATGTCTGCAACACCTTGTTTTATCTTATAGTTGCCGGGTGCCCCGCGAATTTCAGATTTTCGCTGGCACAGGCGGTTTCAGTTCTTTAGTATACCAGGACATTATCCCGGAAACACATTTCTGACGTAAAAAAGGCCCTTCATGGCAAAGAAAAAAATCGCGATATATACCGATGGTTCCTGTTTAGGCAACCCCGGACCTGGCGGATATGGCGCACTGTTGATATTCGGAAAACACAAAAAAGAAATCAGTGAGGGTTTTAATCAAACCACCAATAACCGCATGGAACTGATGGCCCCCGCTGCCGCACTGGAATGTTTGACAGAACCCTGCATTGTAGACATTACCACCGACAGTCAGTACGTAAAAAATGGCATAAACCAGTGGATCAAAAATTGGCGCAAAAACGGCTGGCGTACCGCCGATAAAAAGCCGGTAAAAAATGCAGATTTGTGGAAGCGTCTGGACGAAGCAGTGAAGAAGCACGATGTGGACTGGCACTGGGTTAAGGGCCACTCCGGCCATCCGGAAAATGAGCGGGTTGATGATTTAGCCCGTGAAGCTGCCGGCAGTCCTACGCAGGACGATACAGGCTTTTCCGGTTAATTCACCGGTGCAAAGAAAACCTCGCGGATACAGAGATGATTATCCTTTTGAACGCAACACCTCAGGCACGTACTTTGAGTAACGCAGGGTAAATTCATGGATGATTCAAAAATCGTTTTAGTCACTGGTGGTAGCCGCGGGATTGGGGTGCTACTTACAGAATGTTTGCCGTAAAGCAATATAGGGTTTTATTTAAAGCAGTGTTCAACCCAATCGAGTCCTTATGCTGCATTACTTACGCCCGACTCAGACTTAAAAAAGCGCTGGCAGCAGGTGAACGGGGGCGGGTGTTGTGGGTCAGGCAAAACAGAGAACGCGGCTCCGGCTGAAGTGGTGCCTGAACTGGCACGCGCTGAACGCTATTGAGTGCTAATAGTGGCGCAGCCACCACATCGGGCAGCAGCGCGATACCCATCCCGGCGGCAACCGCATGGATAATGGCTTCGTTACTGCCCAGCGTGATGGTCTGAAACGGCGTAACCTGATGTACGGTAAAATACTGATCATTCACACTACGCGTTCCTGAGCCGGGTTCCCTGACCAGCCAGGTGGCCTGCTCAAGTGCCGGGATCTTTTTCTCAAGGGATGCGCCAGTGCTACCGCAGAACAGACTTAACGGCTCGCTTTTCCAATGTTCACAATGAATAAGTGGATGAACAATTTCACCTTCCACATAACCCAGTTCAATATCATTTTGCAGAAGCGCCTGTTCAATGTGCGAAGAGTTAGCCACGTTCAATGATATATCGATATCAGGATGGTCACGGTGAAAACGGGCCAGAAAGTCAGTTAACCAGTAACTGGCGACGGTTGTGCTGGCACCGATATTGAGCTGTCCGCGGGTGAGTCCGGCGCGGGCTTTTAAGTCCTGCTCGGCGGCTGCTTCAATCGCAAAAATTCCCGTAGCGTGTTCCAGCAAGGCAAGGCCTGCTTCGGTCAGGCGAATCGTTTTGCCTTTACTGGCGCGTTCAAGCAATGGCATGCCTGCAATGTGCTCAAGCTCTCTGATCGCTTTTGACACTGCCGGCTGACTAATAAAAAGTGCCTCTGCTGCCAGTGAAAAGCTACGCTGGGTAGCCACTGTATAAAATACCCGCAAACCATGTAGATTCATTGTATAACCTAAAGTTACTCAAAAATGAAAATAGTGTATTTGAGTAATAGTAATGCCGGGCGTAGATTAAATGCAACTTCAGCTATTGCAGGAAAGCGCCATGCCATCACCAATACACCCAGACAATCCGAACACGGACAATTCTCGCCATCTTGCGGGCGGCCTGATCATTGTGTTGCTCATCGCTGTTGGCGCGACAGGTCTGGCCCGGCTGGAGTGGTTTTCACAGGCCGGTATCAGCCCGCTCACGCTGGGCATAGTGATAGGTATGCTGGCGGGCAACCTGATTGCGCCGGGCCTGTTAAAGCACATTGATACCGGAGTAGAGTTTGCCAAAAGCCGGATTCTTAAAACCGGTATTGTGCTATTTGGATTTCACTTTACGTTCAGCGAAGTTATTGGTTTAGGGTGGAGTGGCTTATTGATCGACCTGGTTATTATGTCGGGTGTATTCACGGTGGCCTACATTACTGGTCGGGGACTACTTAAACTGGACAGTCACACCAGCCTGCTTATAGGTGCAGGTTCGGCTATTTGTGGTGCTGCAGCCATACTGGCGACAGCCCCTGTGATTAAGGCAAAAGCTGATAACGTTATTATTGCCGTGGCCACTGTAGTTATCTTTGGTACCACCAGTATGTTCATTTACCCGTTTATCGGTGCGTATCTGGGGTTATCTGACCATGCTTTTGGTATATATGCCGGCTCTACCATTCATGAGGTCGCGCAAGTGGTTGCCGCCGCCAGTGCGGTCAGCCCCGACGCAGCACAGGTAGCGGTGCTGGAAAAAATGATCCGGGTGATGTTACTGGCGCCTTTTCTTATTGTACTGGCAATGCTGCCTGCACAACGCGCGCAGGCAACTAACGACTCTCAACAGAACTTGTCAGCAGGCAGACACAATTTTCCACTGGCCCAGATGCCCTGGTTTGCCATTGTTTTTTTACTGGTCATTGCCCTGAATTCTCTGGGCAAACCGGACACAAACGTAATTGCGCCACTATTAGAACTGGATAATGTATTACTGACAATGGCGATGGTGGCATTAGGATTAAAGACCCATCTCAAAGTAGTGCGGCAGGCCGGCATGAAACCACTAATACTGGGGCTGGTGTTATTTATCTTCCTGATTGGCGGGGGAGCGCTTATTAATAAGTTTTTATTTTTTGTGTAAGCGTTTCTATACGTTGCGGCTTTTTGAACACTTTACCTGTCACTGCCTGGCAGAGTAGTGTATAAAATTATAACAAACAGGCACGTATAAGCGCTCCTGAATAAGGAAAAATAAAGGTCTGTGAATTTTATTCAAAAATAACGTCCGAAATTTATACAAGTTCATAATCATTCAAAACCACGCCTAAAGGTTGTGGTTTTGAAACGTAAAAACCTTGAAGAAAATCGCATCCCATTTCAAACAGTAAATCGGCCTGTGCTTTAGATTCTACGCCTTCTGCGACAACCTTTATTCCCAAATTTTGGCTGAGCTGTATCATTGCTTCACACATTAAATACGACGACTTATTTGATGTAATGTGTTGCACAAAGCTCCTGTCTATTTTTAGTAAATCGATGCGATGATCCAGAATGTACGACATAGAGGAATAGCCGGTTCCGAAATCGTCTAGAGCGATATCTATGCCATGTTCCTGAATTTTGCGCAACGCTTCTTTTGTGGCATCCTCAGAAGACATTAACAGGTTTTCAGTAATTTCAATAACTATTCCATGTCTAGCACTTTGATCCCGGCGGTGATTTTCTAAAAGTTGCTGCAACAAATCATTAGATGCTCCCCGATGACCTGATAACTGTAACGGCGATACATTGACACTCACCTGTATATCATTCCCAAACCGCAGTTGAAGGCTCGGAAGTGCAGCCAATGCTTGTTCAATAACCCAATACCCAATATCAAAAATCAAACCTGAATGCTCAGCCAACGGAATAAATTCCGCCGGAGATACCTTAACGCCATTATGCTGCGTCCATCTCAATAATGCTTCAAACTTCACAACACGATTTTGCTTATTAACAATAGGTTGAAAGTGCAGAGTGAGTTCATCTCTTTCAATTGCCAGCCCCAGAGCTTCAGTTAGCGAAGTACGCCGTAGCAAAGCGTTTTTTAATTCGAGATCAAATCGGCAAACCCTGTTCTTACCTTGACATTTAGCTGCATACATTGCCTGGTCTGCCGCAGACATAATATCGGAAACAGAATCAGCATCTTCCGGATAAAATGCTAATCCAATACTAGCCATTATCGACATCGAAAAATGCGAGACTTGAATGGGCTCACTAATCAGTTTAAGCAATGATTGACAATCAGTAACAACACGTTCGCTTTTTTGATATTGGTCAACAATAATTGTGAATTCATCACCTCCTTGACGAGCAATAAACCAGTTCGCAGGTAGCTGCTTGCTTAACCTATCCGCCAATATATGCAAAACTCTATCGCCGACCTCATGCCCCCGGGTGTCATTAATTTCTTTGAAATTATCTAAGTCGATATAAATTACGGAAAATTTAGGTGAATATGATGCATAGCCTTTTTCAACAATCCGCTGCGCAAACGCATTGAATGCCGATCGGTTTGCCAAGCCAGTAAGAGAATCCCGCGATGCCTGATTACGTAACTTTTGTTCGGCAGAATGCTTTTTGTCAGCCATGTTGAACAACGACTGTCGAAGGGAATCCATTTCCTCTATCCCAATACCTTCGTCACTTTGGATCTCTTTACCTTCACCCAGAGCATCAGCGAAGCTTGAAAGGTTGTCTAGTGGACGTCGAATATTACTTCTGAAAAAAAGCCACAAAATAATAAGTACAATTGCCACAAACGCAGTAAACAACAATAGCTCATAATAAAATGAGCGAAGTATTGAGTTAAAACCTCTATCAATACTAATCCCCGTCACAAATGTTAACGATATATCTTGATCTTCAACACTTAAATGATGGCTGAAAAATATTCGACGAACTCCATTTGGCCCTATTCGCGTTTCACCATTTTTAATCTGTGAATACCCTTCAAAGCTAAGATCATCATTTAAACTGAATACCGCTTTATAATTACGATCCAAAATATATGCGACGCTATTTTTTGGTAACACCATTGACCTGACAAAATGTCCCCACCATTCCACTGATGCAACAACAACCGCAATACCAGTCACCTCATTTGTGTTACTTTCACTAACAATTGGGTAAGCAAACGCCATAACAAATTCGCCCGTAGATGAGTCAACTTGTATTTCACTGGTTACATAGGTCTTAGTATTTATAGCTTTTGAAAAAAAAGGCTGTTGAGCCAATCCTGAGACAAACTCGCTATCAGATGCCGCACATGCTAAATGACCGTCTATAGAAAAAGCCACTATATTCGTAACGTGCATGTTCAACCGGTTTTGTTCTTTTACAAACTCAATACAGCGGTTTGAGAAAACATCTTTAACGGCTTCTGATTCAGCTAACCGCCGCAAATAGATATTGGTACCGTTTACAATGTTCTGCTGATTCCGCACCGATTGCTCAGTAACGAATTCTGCCCTGCCACGCAATTTTTCAATTTCATTATTTATCGCAGTGTTAAAATGAACAAGGATCAAGCCGTAGCAAGGTAAAATTGCCAAAAAAATAAGTGAAAACAAACGCCCTTTTAATGATCCAAATATTTTTTTAATCATTACCTTTGCACTTAAACATAAATCAAATGAATATTTCATCCATCCTACACTATTAATTTTCATTCATAAAGACGTTGCTTCTTTTGTGAAAAATCGCAGTTCATATTCTCTACGAAGCTTACCAAGTTCCTTTTCGATCTTGTTCCATCTTCTTTCCTGATATCAGAAAGATCTCATTTGTCATCGTAAAACCAGGATTGTTATAGCTGAGCCAGGAAGGTTAAATAGCATGGCGAACTGTGAATTTTTATCAGTCCTTTGTCGCGTGCAGTGATGAAGCCGAACTAACACTCGATAATGCGAAACGGGTCATACAATTTTGCCGGGGTGTCTGCCATCGGCAATTGACTAAAAGACACCTGTCAGGTGAACCTCGCCTTCATCACCACTCAACAATGATTTTGCCGCGACTATCGTTGGCTTCAAGGCGGGCATGAGCAGTAGCGACATCTTCAACTGGCAACACGGTATCTACGTTCACTGTGAGCGTGCTGTCGTCGAAGCCCGGCAAGCCGTGTTCGCAGAAATCACGAATTAAATCCGCTTTATAATTGTCGCTGCGGTTTCTGAGCGTTGATCCCTGAATGCGGGCGCGTTTGCCCAACATCAATGCCATGTCTAACTTGTCTGCAAAACGCCCTGCCAGCATGGCTAAATAAACGATGTGCCCGTCTTGCGCGAGTACTTTCAGGTTACGGTTCAGATAATCCCCTGCCACAAAATCGAGCACAAAGTTTACGCCTTCCGGCCAAGTGTCTTTCAAAACGGCAGCAAAATCCCGTTCTTTATAATTAATGGTCAGGTTTGCCCCCATATCACGGCACTGGGCTAACTTATCTTCAGAAGACGCGGTGGTGGCTGTGGCAATGCCCTTCAGTTTGCACAGTTGCAGCGCAGCTAATCCAACACCGCTGGCACCGGCGTGAATAAGGGCTTTATCCTGAGCTTGCAGGTTACCGATTGTGAACAGCGCCTGCCAGGCGGTAAGAAACACCTCCGTGAGCCCTGCTGCGTGTGTCAACGACATACTCTCTGGTACCGGCATCAGATGACGGGCATTTACTGCTACATATTCAGCGTAGCCGCCACCCGCTACCAATCCGCACACCTTATCACCCGTCTTCCATTGAGTGACATCATCTGCAACGTCAGTCACTACCCCGGAAACTTCCAGTCCGAGAATGTCGCTTTCACCCGGCGGTGGCGGATATTTTCCCTGACGCTGTAAGGTGTCGGCGCGGTTTACCCCGAATGCATGCACTTTAACGAGCACCTGGCCACTGGCGATAGCAGGCGTATCCGTTTCACTGATCTTCAAAGATTCCGGCCCCGCGCCCTTGTCAAAATCGATATATCGCATCGCTGTACTCCCTCGTTTGACGATCTGAATTCAAAGATACCTATGGTCGTCACAAATATTCGGTTCAAAAGTCGCGCCGGATAATGAGAAAAGCTATACTGCGCGCCACTTTCATCTAAGGGTTATCATAACAATGTCTGCCACCGTCGTCTTACAACCTCAACGTGATAAATCACTGCGCCGTCGTCATCCCTGGGTTTTTGCCAGCGCCGTTGCCACGGTTAACGGACGTTGCCGCAGCGGAGACACTGTTGATGTGGTAAGTGCAGAAGGCGACTGGCTGGGCCGTGGCGCCTGGTCTCCTGAATCCCAGTTACGGGTTCGCATGTGGACCTTTAACAAAGATGAACCGGTAGACAATGGCTTTTTTGTTCGCCGTCTTACTACTGCCCTCACCCTCCGTGAAAATCTGGTGATAAACGACAACACTAACAGCTATCGCCTCATCGCATCAGAATCTGACGGATTGCCCGGCGTGACTATCGACGTGTACAACACGGTGATTGTCGTGCAATTGTTGAGTGCCGGTGCTGATAAGCAACGTGACAAGATTGTGTGGGCACTGAAAAAAGTGCTGCCGGGGAAAGACATTTTTGAACGCAGCGATGTGGATGTGCGTGCAAAAGAAGGACTAAAGCCACTGGTGCAGACGCTTCATGGCGATCCGGAACCGGTGGTTACAATCCTGGAAAATGGTATTCAGATTCAGGTAGATATTCGCAACGGCCATAAAACCGGTTTTTACCTTGATCAGCGTGATGCCCGCGCAGCTGCCGGGCGCTATGCCAGAGATAAAGATGTGCTGAACTGTTTCAGCTATACCGGCACGTTTTCGTGCTACGCGTTACAGGGCGGCGCAAAACATGTCACAAATGTGGATGTGTCTGATCCGGCGCTTGAGCTAGCGGCAAAGCATCTTGAAATCAATCATCTCGACAATGCCCGTTGTGACATGGTGAACGGTGATGTGTTTCAGGTTCTGCGTAAGTATCACGAAGAGCTACGACAGTTTGACATGGTAATCCTCGATCCGCCTAAGTTCGTCGACAGCAAAGCATCGCTGGGCCGCGCATCTCGTGGCTACAAAGACATTAACATGTATGGTATGCATGCGGTGAAATCAGGCGGTTTACTGCTGACATTCAGTTGTTCGGGCCTGATGCCGGCGGATTTATTTCAGAAGATTGTGGCCGATGCCGCGCTGGATGCCGGCAAGACCATTAAGATTGTTGAACGCCTGACTCAGGCCAAAGACCACCCTGTTATTGGCACGTATCCGGAAGGATATTACCTGAAGGGTCTGGTGTGTGAAGTAACTGATCTTTAATCAGTTACTTCATGAGTTAGTTACTTCATTTCTGAAATTTCTACACCAATAATACAGCTGGCGTCTGTCTCAGGCACACAGCGAACCACGGTTGCAATGGCAGACAAGGACGGGATCTGAGAGCTGTTGGAGTCGATAGAAACGTTAACCTGCGTACCCACTTCAATGGATGGCTCTTCAACTTCCAGAGACATGCCTGTGGCACTGATATCTTTACATACTGCCTGATGAGTACGGCTGGATTCTTCGTCGTTAATCTGTACCTGGCAAGGCGAGTTAACCATCATCCTGAAAAAATTACGTTTATCGTCGTATCCTAACATGTCTTACTTCTCCCAACCTCTGGTAGCAACCTCGTAATATACTTCATCACTTATAGGACGACACCCCGGCGATGTCAACTGAGATCGCCGAAGAGTCACCGAAAGTTTGATATGTGGTGTAATATCAGCGTATATCCATCACGCTTTTTCGCGATATCACATACCTTTACGCGACTTTTTTATTAAAAGTTTTCCAGCGCACTTAAAACTCTTTTTGCTGATACCGGGTAGGCAGTACCCAGTTGCTGGGCAAACAGAGAAACACGCAGTTCCTCAATCATCCAGCGGACCTCAAGCAGCTCAGCAGGTGCCTTACCCTGCGGGTATTTATTGCAGGCTTTATTAAACGCAATCACCGCTTTTTCAATAGTTTGCTGATGCATGCGGTCTTTATTCGGATCAATGGGCAGCTTTTCCAGGCGTCGCGCCAGTCCCTTAATATAGCGGTTCCAGTCCGGTAGTCTTCCGCGCCCTAAATCAGAGACAAAACCGGGATAAACCAGTGTAGACAGATGCTGTTTCACATCGCCAAGGGCACTGACCATGTTGAGCGGTACATTGCCCTTCATTTGCTTTTGACACTGGTGCGCGAGAGTGAGCCCCTCTTCCACCTGACCGGCTATGTCCAGCACCACATCATTAATTTCAGCTCTGACAAAATCGACGCACTGTTTAAAGGTTTCAGCGTCACGTATTTCAACACCTTGTGATTGTTTAAAGGTGTTGGCCAAATCATCAATACCAGCCAGTATACAGTCGTCAATGAGCGCTTTGATCTGGCCGAAAGGATTAAAATACAAACCCAGTTTTGCTTTGTTCGGCAATTTAGTTTGCAGATAGCTGAGCGGCGACGGCATAGCATTACGGATCAGCACATTGACGCCGTCCTGATGTTGTTGTTGCGCTTTTTCAGGCTCATCCACCAGCACAATATCAACTTTGTCACCACGGCGGACCAAAGCGGGAAACGCCTGTACTTCAAAGCCCCCCATCTTTTGCGTAAAGGTTTCCGGCAGCTGTTCAAAATCCCAGCTTTCCAGCCCTTTGCGCTCAAGTTCCGGCGTTGCAGCCTTTTCAAAGGTGGCTTTCACCTGCCCCTGACATTGCTTCTTCAATGCTTCCAGAGCATCACCACGGGCGATCACCTCACCTTTGTCGTTAACCACAGCAAAGTGCATTTTGAGATGCCGTTCAAGCTGAGACAGCTGCCACTCTTCTTCTTCCACAATAACGCCGGTCATACGGCGCAGTTTGTCAGACAATGCCTGTAAAAGCGGCACCGGCTGACCGTGCTTGTCAAAGGCGCTGATATCTTCAAGGCAGGCTTCTGCATAATTCGGTGCAGGCACAAAATTTTTGCGTAAACGTTTAGGCAGGCTTTTAATCAGGCTGACAATCAGTTCGTGTTGTAAACCCGGCACCAGCCAGTCAAACCCCTTATCAGCCACCTGATTTAATATGGGTAATGGTATGGTTGCTGTTACCCCGTCATCTTCGGCATTGGGCTCGAAATGGTACCGTAAAGGCAGCGTAATATTGCCCTGCTTCCAGACATCGGGAAAGGCGTTGGCGGTCTTCGCGCCAGGCTGCTGGCGGTATACATCCTCTTCGGTGAAGGCGAGAATGTTCTTGTCGGATTGTTTTTGCCACCACTTTTTAAACGCGGCTTCGTTATTAACATCCACCGGTAAACGCTGGGCATAAAAGGCCACCAGCGCTTCTTCGTCAACCATGATGTCCCGGCGGCGGGTTTTCTGCTCGAGTTCATCCACCTGATCAAGCAATGCTTGGTTATCTGCCAGCACGCTGTTATTCAGTTTGGTATCACCTTCAATTAACGCGTGACGGATAAACAAATCCTGAGACACGTGCGGATCAATCTGACTGTAAACCACAGCCCGCTTCGGGATGATGGGCAAGCCAAACAGGGTGACCTTTTCAAAAGCCACCACAGCGCCGCGCTTTTTAGACCAGTGAGGCTCTGAATAACTGGACTGGGTCACATGCTTTGCCAGAGGCTCCACCCATGCCGGGTCAATCTTCGCATTCATGCGGGCAAACAGGCGCGACGTTTCCACCAGCTCTGCCGCCATGATCCACTTAGGTTGTGATTTTGCCAGGCCGGAGCCCGGGAAGATCATAAATTTTGAATTACGAGAGCCGAGATACTCCCGCTCTTTGTCTTTCATGCCCAGGTGCGACAACAAACCGCTGCAAAGCGCCTGATGCACAGACTGAAAATCAGCATCCTGCTTGCTGATCCCCAAACCGATTTCCGCGACAGATTTTTTTAGCTGGCTGACAATGTCCTGCCATTCACGCATACGCAGATAATTGATGAACTGCGCTTTACACCACTTGCGCAACTGATTATTAGACAGCGCAGCTTGCTGTTCTCTGAATGACTGCCACAAATTAAACAGACTGATAAAGTCTGAGTCTTTGTCACGGTATTCGTTATGCTTTTCATCTGCCTGCTGACGTTTTTCCTGTGGCCGCTCACGGGGATCCTGAATAGATAAACCGGCAGCAATCACCATGACTTCCCGCACCGCATTCGTGCGCCCGGCTTCGATGACCATACGGGCATAGCGGGGATCAACCGGTAACCGGGCTATTTTGCGGCCCATTTCCGTTAGCTTTGGCTGGCCTTTACCCCGTTTAATCGCCTGAATTTCTTCAAGCAACCTGAAGCCATCGGTTATATTGCGGCTGTCCGGTGGCTGAACAAACGGAAATGCGCCGATGTCCCCCAACCCCAGCGCCAGCATCTGCAGAATGACGGACGCGAGATTAGTACGCAGAATTTCCGGATCGGTAAACGCCGGACGACCAAGATAATCTTCTTCACTGTATAAGCGGATACAGATCCCGTCTGATACCCGCCCGCATCGTCCGGCCCGCTGATTCGCAGACGCCTGAGATACCGGTTCAATGGGTAAGCGCTGCACTTTGCTGCGGGCGCTGTACCGTGAAATACGCGCGGTACCCGGGTCAATAACGTATTTAATGCCCGGCACCGTTAACGAGGTTTCCGCCACGTTGGTGGCCAGCACTATGCGCTGGCCGCTGTGAGACTGGAAAATACGGTTTTGTTCTGCTGCCGACAATCTGGCGTACAAAGGCACAATTTCAGTGTTCCGGTATTGCTGCTTCTGGAGAGCATCCTGGGTATCGCGGATATCCCGCTCACCACTTAAAAACACCAGAATGTCACCGGGCGCTTCGCGCTTAAGTTCATCAACGGCCCGGACAATGGCATCAGTCTGATCGTTGTCATCTTCCCGCTCTTCAGGATCATGATAACGAATTTCTACCGGATAGGTTCTGCCGCTCACTTCGACAATAGGCGCATCATTAAAATGTCTGCTGAAGCGTTCCGGGTCGATGGTCGCCGAAGTGATGATGAGTTTAAGTTCGGGGCGCTTATCCAATAACTGACGTAAATACCCGAGGAGGAAGTCGATATTAAGACTGCGTTCGTGAGCCTCATCAATAATGATGGTGTCGTACTGATTTAAGAAGCGATCCTGCTGCATCTCCGCCAGCAACATACCGTCGGTCATAAGCTTGACGTAGCTGCTGTCGCTGACCTGATCTGAAAAGCGGATTTTGAAACCCACCTTTTCACCTAACGGCGTATTCAGTTCTTCAGCAATACGGCTTGCCACGCTGCGGGCAGCCAGTCGTCTTGGCTGGGTATGGGCAATCATGCCGTCCACGCCCCTGCCCAGTTCCAGGCAAATCTTCGGAAGCTGGGTGGTTTTTCCTGAGCCTGTTTCCCCCGCCACAATGACCACCTGGTGAGAAGCGATGGCCTGTTTGATGTCGTCTTTTTTATCACTGACGGGTAACGGCGGATATTCAATGACCGGCAAATTCTCCGCCCGCAAAGCACGTTTCACTTTTGACGCGTCAATGCGCTGCATAACATCACTGATGGCGTCAGCCGCCTGTTCAGACTGAGATTTAATCAACCCGCTGAGTTTTTGAATGCGACGGCGTAAAGGAAAACGATCGGCCAGCATACACAATGACAACTGGTCGTACAATGAAGAAACAGAAGGCGCGGCTGGCTCAGAAGACAAGACTCTTTCCTTACTACTCTGGGACATCGAAAAAGAGGAAGAGTCTACCATAAAGCCGTTATGTTGTTTAACGGCTTCGCAACTCGCCGGGCGTTAAACCTGTCCAGCGTTTTACTGCGCGCCGGAAGTTTGTAAGGTCGGAAATGGCAAGTCGCAAGGCACTCTCTTCGTTAGATAACCGGCAAATTTGTAACAGAAATATAGCCTGTTCCCGCCGTACATCATCAACCAGCGCTGAAAACGTGCAGTGACAAGCTTTTAGTCTTCGCTTCAGTGTGGCCGGGCTGATATCCAGCGCTGACGCCAGGTCTGTGGCGCAAAGATGATGATTACGCGTAACTGCATTACGGATAAAATCCGGCAGCTGTACACCGCTGATTAAGTGCTTTTTATAGTGAGAAACCGATGCTTTCAGCAAATAGGTATCGTAATGCAAAAAAGGCTTCTGTAAGGAGGCGTTATCTACCGCAATGTAAAAACAGGGAGAATCGAAATGCAGGCGCCGTCCGAGGTGCATTTCAAATTCAGCGATATGTCGGGGGCGGGAAAACGGAAAATGAAAACTAAGAGGCAGTCTCTGACCGCACCATTGCTTCGTTAACGCGATGAAGGCAGAACAGACCATGAGTGATGCAGCATCGAACGCTTTATGTTTGCCGGCACTGTCCCGCAGCGTGATCACTATACCCTGCGGCCTTGGGTATACGCCAAACGACACTAACGGCGATATGTGAGATGTAAAGCGACGCAAAATCAGTAAAGCCTGCCTCAGGTTTTTACTGTATCCCATGGCTTTGAGGACACCACTATATTGTGATGTTGCCAGTGCCTGTCCGGCCTGAAAGGCAAAATCCCGCACGCCGGCGTATTTATCTGCATTCAGCACCAGGGCAGCTATCTGTAACGGCGAAAAAGCACGCTCGTGCGTGAGGTCTGTATCGAAAATACCGGTTCCCCGAAGCACCTTGTTTTTATCTGCCCCTTTGGCACACGCCACATTAAGCAGCGTCTGGCAAAACGGCGATGCGCTGACACACCGGGCTTCCGGATTCAGCAAAGGCGCTGAAGATAACTGATGACCCGGCTGTTTCATGCTGCCTGCGTATCCTGGTGATTTAACTGGTCCTGAAGGTCTGACAGCAACCTGTTGCTGTCATGGTGCGCATCAAACTCTGCAACAGCTGTACGGACAGACTGAAACAACGCCGTTGTATTGGCGCCGCTTTTAAATGCCAGACAATGTACCGACGTTTGAATATCACCGGCAATCCGGCGGGCATCCGGATGTGCTGTATCAGGCATTAAAATCACGAAACGGTCTCCTGCATAACGGCAAACCAGATCTGACTCACGCACATGCATCACCAGCAAGCGGGCGATTTCCTGCAAAAACCGGTCACCTTCGGCATAACCGTGGGCTTCGTTAAACCGTGAGAAGCCATTTATATCTATCATAATGGCACTGCCTATGCCGCCGTGCTGCTTCAGGTCTGTGAGGCGTTCCTGCCAGTAATCCGCCAGATAGAGTTGCGTGACGCTGTCTATCTGTCCATGATTACGTAAAGCCCACTCTCTGCGCTGCAATTGCCTGTTCAGGGCTTTCTGCTCGTCGTGCCAGCCCAGCAATCCGGCTGTCATGATCACCATACCAAAGGCAGCCGGCATAGACTCCAGCATGCTTAACCAGTCTGAAGCTGCGGAATAAGCGAACATTTCATCAAGAAAATCGAGCAATGCGGTAAATGCAAAACAGTTCAGGCCTGCCACCAGCAAGGTGGTTACCCTTCCGGGTGGCCGGCTGGCAATAGCAGCAATAATCCAGGCAAATGCGAACAGCATAACGCTGCCCTCGCCGGTGACATCCAGCCAGGCAATCTCATCAAATGGCTTTAATTGTCCATGGGAAAAACTTAAATATAATGCAATGCACTGAGCGCCAATACTGGCACCAATGAGATGACTTTGCCGGTAACGATAAACCGCATTCATAACCTGTAAAAACCTTAAATCAGACGGGTGAAATGATGATTTACCCGTTTTATATCTGTGATAACAGGGTCATTTTGGCTCACCAATGTGACAGTCCGGTGATCATTTGCTGCGTCAAACTCCCCGTCATTGTAAAAAATCAATTAACTTCAATGAGTTAGCTGAGGGTCAAAATGGCTCACCATTTTATTTTTTACAATAATAAATAATAAAATCAGGTATTTATGACAGTCACTGTCATCATGCGGTCACAAAATTGTCATTAACTCTTTCTAGCGTAGCGGCCAGTCACTTAACACAACGTTATAAATTCAGGAATGCACTCATGCTTCGTCTTTCAAAATTGACCACTCATTGTTTAGCTGCGCTCAGCCTTTCTTCTGCTGCGTTGTCAGTGAATGCCGGAGAAATTGCCGGACAACTAACAAACGAAGACAACTCCCGTGTTTTTGCGGGAGCTCAAATCACACTTAAAGAATTAAACCTTGTTACCGAATCACGCAGAGACGGCACCTTCCGCTTTCCTTCCCTGCCCGCAGGTGCCTACACGCTTCAGGTTAGCTACCTGGGCGCGCAGCCTGTCACAGAAGTGGTAAATGTAACGGAAACAGGCATTGTTTCTCCTGTTATTGCTCTGTCTGATAATGGCAAAGCCATCGCAGATATTCTGGTGAAAGGACAACGCAGCGGCCAGGCGAGTGCCATTAACCAGCAACGGGTATCTGATCGCATTTCATCCATTGTCTCTGCCGACGCCATTGGTCAGTTCCCTGATCAGAATGCCGCTGAAGCATTACAACGTTTACCGGGTTTGTCGATTGAACGGGACCAGGGTGAAGGTCGCTTTGTCGGGATCCGCGGTATCGATCCTAATTTAAATAACGTTACCATCAACGGACTTAACATTCCCTCTCCGGAGGCCGGTGTGCGCTCTGTTGCACTGGATGTTATCCCGTCAGAATTGATTCAGACCCTTGAAGTGTCAAAATCGGTCACAGCAGATATGGATGGTGACGCTATCGGTGGTGCCATCGAAGTGAAAAGTGTCAGTGCCTTTGATTACCAGCAGGACACGGCCAAACTGACAGTGCAGGCCAGCCACAATGAACTGGTAGATAAAACCAGTCCGAAATTGTCTGGCAGCCTGACACACAAGTTTAACGAATCCTTTGGTGTTGCCGCTGCGCTTTCATGGTTCGAACGTGATTTTGGTTCCGACAATATTGAAAGTAACGGCGACGATGAACTGGAACAGCGTGACTATACCATCACCCGTGAGCGTTTAGGTGCTGCGGTCAATTTCGATTTCCGTCCTGACTTCAACAATCAGTATTTCCTGCGAACCCTTTACAGCGAGTTTTCTGACAACGAGTATCGTCAGGCGAATATTTTTACCTTTGATGGCGAAGACTCTGAAATTGCCAGAGAAAGCAAAGACAGATACGAGACGCAAACGATTATGACCGTTGCGGCCGGCGGTGAACATCAACTGGATACCTGGGATATCAACTGGCAGTTGGGTTATGCAAAGTCTGAGGAAGACGAACCTGATGCCCTTTACTACACATTTGTTCAGGATAACGCCAGCATCAGTGCTGACCTCGACACCCGCATTCCGCAGCTCACACAGAATGCAGAAGCCATGCAACTGGCCAACTATGATTTAGACGAAATCAGTTTTGAAGATAACTATACGAAGGATACCGAGACAAGTGCAAAAATTGACTTTGTCCGCGGTATTACCTTAGGCGATTATCAGGGCGAGTTTAAATTTGGTAGCAAGTACCGCAGCCGTGAAAAAGTAAATACAAGCCAGATATCCATTTATGATGGTGACTTTGATGGCATCACAGGTGAAGGATTTGCAACTGCTGCTCCGGATTGGAATATAGGTGATTTTGGCGACGGACTGGACAGAAACGCATTGCGAAATAATTATAACAGTAACCGCAATAGTCTTGAACTGGCCGAACTGGACTCTGAGGTAGAGTCTAACGGGGCGTCTTATGTAAACAATGAAGATATCTTCGCGGCCTACGCTATGGTAACAGCCAACATTGATGCCCTTCGTGTGGTTGCCGGTTTACGTTATGAGCGCACGGACTTCAGCACTGACGGTATGCGGGTTGAACTGGTTGAAAATGAAGAAACGGACGTTGAAGAAGTGATCAATACCGCCTGGAACGCGGACCGTGACTACGACAACTGGCTTCCAAGTGTGAACCTCAGATACGACCTCAATGATAAAGTCGTGTTGCGCGGCGCATTTACACAAACTATCGCAAGACCTAAGTTTGAAGATGTGGCGGCTTACCAGATCATCGAGAGTAAAACAGAAGAAGACGGCGACAGCTTTGTCACTGAACGGGAAGCCGAAGTGGGTAACCCGCAACTTAAACCGTATGAATCTACCAACATTGACCTGTCTGTTGAGTATTATCCCGGCGCAATCGGTGTGCTCTCTGCCGGTTACTTCTATAAAGACATAGATAATTTTGTCGTATATGCAGACGTAGCCGGTACAGAAGACTGGCAGGGCTATGACGAAGTGGTACAGCCTGTGAATGGTGAGTCTGCCAGCTTACACGGCCTTGAGCTGTCATGGGTGAAAGCTTTTGATAACGGCTTTTTAATGTCAGCGAACGGTACGTTCTCGTCCTCTGATGCAACGACCCTGCTTGACGGTGAAACATTTGAAACCAGCCTGCCCAACCAGTCAGACACGGTGGGTAACCTTACGTTAGGCTACGAAAACAACCTGGTCAGCCTGCGTCTTACTATGACGTACAAGAGCGAGAACCTGGAAGAAATCGATGGCGATATGCTTCGTATGGAAGACGATCACCACCAGCTTGATTTCTCAGGCAAGTATTACATCAATGATGACATGTTGATTTATTTCAACGGCATTAACCTGAGCGACGAGCCTTACTACCACTATTTCGACCAGCGAAACCGCAATGCGCAGTACGAAGAATACGGCCGTACATTTGAACTTGGATTTACCTGGCAAATGTAACCTGCAGGCACCGTGGTGCGGCTGATGCTGCACCTCGATTTTCTTCCCTCATACTGCTAACGATTTCAATGAGATTTAATGTGAAAAAACAACATACTCCCCTCGCCTTTCTGTTTGCCTCTCTGCTTTGTGCGCCGGGAAAGGTAATGGCCGATCCTGTCACCATTGATGCAAAGGCCTTTTCAATTAAAGGTAATCAGTTAACCCCGCTGGTCATCAACAATCAGTTGCATTATCTGGTTACCAGCGAAACCCGGGGCCTGATTCTGACCGGTAAAGATCAGAAAATAATCAGCACACTACCCGGTCACTTCAGTCAATCCGATATTCTGCAGCATAACGGCACCCTGACCGTTGCGGCGCTTAACAACGATACCTATGGTGTTGAACTGTACCACTACAACACCGGTACTGAAGAGTTTAAAAAACAGCAATCACTACAGGCAGATCTGGCTGATATTGAAGCGCTGTGTTTATCTGTTTCCCGTGAATATCTGACACTGACCACAGCAGACGCCACAGGACAAATGAAGCAGCACTGGCTGGCAGACGACCACTTTGTAGAAATACGAACCGTTAACACCGGCCCGGGCATTAAAAGTTGCCAGGCCGATGTGCAAAACGGTTACGTCTATCTGGCTGATGAAAATACCGGATTGTGGCAATACGACCATCACGCCGAAGCCGGTGATGGCCGCTCACTTATTATGACGCAACAGCACGGCGTAACAAGCGAAGGCGTTGAAGGAGTAGGCCAGGCAGCCGGACTGACAGTGTTCGTTTCCCCTGACGCTCCGGTGGTGAATGTTTTCAAGAATGACAGCATCAGTGAATTTAAAATAAACGGAAAACATAAATGGGAAGCAGTCAGGGCTGCCCCGTTTAACAACAACACTGTTGTTGGCCTTTATGACGATGACAGCGAAAGCCTGTTTACCGCTGTATTACCGGTATCATCACCGCAAACGGCAACCCGCCGCACACAACCGGCAGACGGGCATTTAACCGCATTCGCCCAAACCGATCCCGTTGCCCGCTTTGGTGATGCCGCTGACGATCCGGCTATCTGGTACAACGACGAAGCACCGGAATCCTCTGTGATAATCGGTACAGACAAAAAGTCCGGGCTGGATTTGTTTGATCTGTCAGGCAAGCGACTTCAACATCTCAGTGCAGGCAGGCTAAATAACGTCGACGTGCGGTCCCGCTGGCCGGTAGCCGGACAGGAACTTGCCATTGCTGCAGCCTCGAACCGCACTACCCGTACGGTGGACATATTCCTGCTGGACCCGGCAACCAGAAACGCTGTACCTGCCGGCAAGCTGCCCTCGCAATTAAACGATCTTTATGGTCTGTGTTTGTATCAACACGCAAACGGTGTTGATGTGCTGGTGAACGATACGGATGGCAGTTACGAGCGGCATCGCCTGTCATTTGAAGACGACAAAGTAACGGGCAAGATAATCGACCGGTTTACTGTTCCTTCACAGCCCGAGGGCTGTGTGGCAGATGATGAAAATGCCATGCTGTATTACGGCGAAGAAGATGCCGGCGTATGGAAGCGCAGTCTGGATATCAGTAACCCTGAGCCGTCACTGATTGCAAAAGCAGAAGGTGCGGTAAAAGACGATATTGAAGGTATGGGCCTGTTTGATGTGGACGGGGAACGTTATCTGATAGTGTCCAGTCAGGGCAATCACCGCTACGCCGTTTACGCCACAACGAATAACCATTTGCTGGGCACGTTTGATATTGTGCCTGATCTTAAAAAAGGCATCGACGGGGTTTCAGAAACAGACGGGCTGGAAACCATGTCTCTGCCCTTCGGCGAAAACCTGCCTGATGGCTTGCTGGTTGTCCAGGATGGACACAACGTGATGCCCTCTCAGCAACAAAACTTCAAACTGGTTTCCGGTTCATTGCTTGCAGAATTTATCCGCCAGCACCGACAAAAATAATGAATTTGTGCAAAACGGAGAACGAGCCCTTGCTATAGTTAATAGCAAGGGTTTATTTTTTAATGTCTGCCGGTGTAAGCGGTAACTTAAACAGCCATTTTGTCGTAGCCCGACTGAAGCTGCTTATCAATGGCTTTCAGAACAGCGGCACGGTTTATCACGCCAACGAGTACACCGTCATCGTCGATAACAGGAAAAACCCTCGGGCGTTCGTTAATCAGTCGTTGCGCCACTTCCAGTACAGAATTCCAGGGTTTCACTGCACTGACGGTAGTTTGCATAATGTCTTTCACCCGACACACTTGCTCACGATAATAACTCGACTCAATCATCATCTTCAGACAATCCTGTTCGGATAAGAACCCCGTCACCTGCCCCCGCGCATTTTGAACAGCGCCACCGGTCTGGTTATTTGCCAGCAGTCTTTCAACGGCTTCGGCAACGGTCATGTCTTCGGTCAACTTCACCGGATGATGATTCATATAATCGCTTACTTGCAAAGATTCCATGTTTAGCCTCCAGTACGTCACCATGACGTGTCGTTACTTTCAGCCTAGACCCTCCGTGGCCCGGACGCGAATAAATTCAGCCGGATTTGTACATAATTTTTACAATATTTCCCACCGCTCAAAAATGCCCACGGAAAGAACACCTTTACCGTCAATTTTTGCTCTGTACATGCCCGCTGAGTTAAACGGTGCTGCAATATTGCCTTCTTTATCAATGGCAATAATGCCGCCGTCACCGCCCACCGGTTTGAGCACATCAAAAATAACTGTATCAGACGCCTCTTTTAACGTTGTGCCCTGATATTTCATACGGGTACAAATATCTGCTGCAACATGATAACGGATGAAAAACTCACCATGCCCCGTCGCCGACACCGCACAACTCTCGTTGTCAGCCCAGGTTCCGGCACCAATCACGGGCGAATCGCCGATGCGGCCGTATCGCTTGGCAGTCATACCGCCGGTTGAAGTGCCTGCTACCAGATTGCCTTCGCTGTCGAGCACAACCGCGCCCACTGTACCGAAACGTTCATTGCCTTTCTGACCGCCGTACAAACCTGCACTTTCCATACGGGCTTTTACTTTTTTGAGTGATTCAAGGCGTCTTTCAGTGTCAAAGATGTGGTTATCCACCAGCGTCAGCCCCTGCTCTTCTGCAAAAGCTTCTGCCCCTTCACCGGATAGCATGACATGGGGCGATAAGTGCATGACGGCCGATGCTGCAGCGATAGGACTCCGGATGGTTTTTACTCCGGCCACCGCACCGGCGTTATGAGTGCCGCCGTGCATTAATGAGGCATCCAGTTCGTGTTCACCTTCCCATGTATACACAGCCCCGATGCCGGCATTAAACAACGGTGAGGTTTCCAGAATTTGGATGGCTGCAATTACTGCCTTTTCACCGGGTTCGCCCTGCTCAAGCAAAGCGTAGCCTGCTTTTGCCGCCTCGCTGAGGGTATCTTTGTAGGCTTTTTCCAGTTCCGGCGTGAAATTCTTCTTTAAAATGGTTCCGGCGCCGCCGTGGATAACAATAGCCACCGGTTTATCTTCAGCCGCCACTACCTGCGAACTTAATGTCAGAGCGCTGCACATCACAGCCGCGAGAAACTTTTTCATTTCTTTTCCTTGTTATTGTTCATGTTTTACATCGTCCGGAGGATCAGTTCATAAGCCGCAAACTGGCTTGCACCCTGCTGCGCTGGTATAGTGCCCCGCGTAACGTTTTTCTAATGGATTTTATTTACCAATGACACAATATGCGCCATCAATGCTATGGCACGATTACGAGACCTGGGGCGCTAACCCGCTCAAAGATACCCCTTCTCAATTTGCTGCCATCCGTACCGATGCAGAATTAAATGTTATTGGAAAGCCCGTTAATATCATGGCGCAAATTGCCAATGATGCATTGCCCCACCCTCAGGCTTGCCTGATCACCGGCATCACACCACAGCAATCGCTGCGTGACGGTATGATTGAGGCTGATTTCGCCAGACGTATCCATGAAGAAATGAGCCAGCCTAACACCTGCGTGGTTGGTTATAACAGCATTCGCTTTGATGATGAAGTCAGCCGCACCCTCTTTTATCGCAACTTTTATGACCCTTATGGCAGAGAGTGGCGAAACGGCAATTCCCGCTGGGATATCATAGATCTCGCCAGAGCCTGCTATGCCCTGCGTCCTGAGGGTATTAACTGGCCGTTGAGAGACGATGGCACACCGGTATTCAAATTAGAAGAACTGGCTAAAGCCAATGAACTGGAACATGGTCAGGCTCACGATGCACTTTCTGATGTCCGCGCAACTATCGCACTGGCAAAATTGATCCGGCAGCATCAGCCAAAACTCTATGACTATGCGTTTTCATTGCGCAGCAAACATGCCGTGCTAAAACAAATAAATATGCAGCAGCCTTCTGTGCTATTGCATATTTCGTCTAAAATTCCCGCCAGTCAGGGTTGTTGTACCTGGGTAATGCCAATTGCCATGCACCCCGTTAACAGTAATGCCATTATCGCCGTCGATTTGTCTCAGCCCATAGAACCGCTGTTAAACGATGATGCAGATACCATCCGGGAAAAGCTGTATACACCAGCGTCAGAGCTGGGGGATGAACCCCGTCCCGGTCTAAAGCTTATTCACATCAACCGGTCGCCTTTTGTCACAACGGCAAAAGCCATGACGGAAGAAAATGCTGAACGGCTGGGGCTGAACAGAGAGCAGTGCCTGGAAAATTACAAGCGGTTAGCGGCCAGCGATATCACACAAAAGTTGTCTGATGTGTATAACACGCCTCATGATGACGTTGATAACGACGCTGATCATTCCCTTTACAGTGGTGGATTTTTGTCAGACGAAGAACGCCGCTGGTGTGAGCAGGTGCATGCCAGCGCACCGGAAGCGCTTGACCGGCTGGCATCACAAACACAGAACCAGACCTTAAAAACCCTGCTGTTCCGTTATCGTGCACGTAATTATCCTTACACGCTGAATGCTGATGAAATGCACCGCTGGCAGGCACACAGACAATACAGGCTGACTGATAAAGATTCGCCCGCCACGGTTACCCTCGAACTGTTTATGATGGAACTGGAAACGCTGGCGCATGAGCATCAGAACGATCCGAACAGACAAGCTATACTCAGGGCGCTATATCAATACGCTCAAAACCTTTGACCTCATCGCAACTGTCACTATAAAGTAGACTAAAGACGTAGTAGCAGTTTGCCGATATGGTATTGGCGTAGTCTCATGGAACAGAAGATGAAAGGTATTTCATTCAGTTACAACAGCGATACTCAGTTTGTCACCCTTAGCTTACTTCCTGCCGAAATGGAAAAGGAAGCAGAACTGAGCACCATTAAATCTGAATTAGCCAGTGGTGCTTACAGCGATTTTTATCTGTCAGAAAAAGCCCTGAAATCAGCCTGTGACAAAGCAAACCTTTATCATAAAACCGGCGACAAGACGCCGGTTACCGCAGACATTGCTGAATTGCGTCATGCAGAAGTCGACTTTGTTGTCAGTGAAGACAACATGCACGCCACTTTGCGGCTTACCGCTCCCTACGGCGGCAGAATGCCTAATGCCATTACTATCCGTAACCTCGCCTGGAAACAGCGCATACGCCGTGGCGTGGGCATGCGCCACATCAATATGCTATTGAAAGAAGCGGAAAAAGCAGAACCCGGCCAGGTGCTCAAGGCTGTAGTGGCCAGGGGACTCCCTCCCAGAAACGGAAAGGGTTCAAGATTTATTCCGCTGGTCCCGAATGCACTTGAGCGGGTCCTCAAGCCTCAGGCCAGTGACGGCGAAAAAGCGGATCTCCGGAATCTTGGCGACGTCATCTGTGTGAAAACCGGCACACCGGTAGTGCGCAGAACAGCACCGACTCAAGGCCGTAAAGGCTATGACGTTAAAGACACGGTACTTTACCCCAAGCCCGGTGAATGGCTGGAATTTAAAATGGGTTCCGGTACCGCCGTCAGTAATGAAGATGAGAACATGCTGGTGGCGACGATTTCCGGGATGCCGAAATACCATGAACATCGCATGAATATTGACGACACCTTTATTTGCAATGGTGTCAATGTGGGCAGCGGACATGTCACCTATGACGGTGCTGTTCTGGTGAATGGTGATGTTGCAGAGAAAATGAAAATCAAAGCAACCAAAGACATCACGATTAACGGCTTTGTTGAATCTGCAATCATTGAAGCCGGCGGCGATATCATCATCACTGAAGGTGCAATGGGTAAGGTTACCGATAACGCTGAAGGTTATGCATGCACGCTTATCGCAGGCGGCAGCATTCACGTTCAGCATGGCCAGGGGCTGGATATTATTGCCGGTAAGAATATTACCGTGGGCAGACAAATGGCCTACAGCCGCCTGAAGGCCGGTGGTTCTGTCACTGTAGGAAACATATCCAAACCAATGGGTAATCTGTTTGCCTGTGAAATTGTGTGCGAAGACAAAGTTGAAGCCGGCACACTGGGCGCGATTTCAGGCAGTACACTGAAAGTTGATTTTACTGCGGGGATGAGTGCATTGATGGAGCGTAAAGAAACCATTGATGAACTGCTACGCCAGCTACGGGAGAATAACTCCCGCCACCGCGAGAAACTGGAGGTCATCTCCGGTCGTACCATCCATAAAGATTTAAAGCACAAAATAACCGAAGCAAAATCTCTTCTGAATAATGAAACAGCGTTATTAAACTGGCTGGAACTGAAAGCGTCGGAATTGAAAAAGCTGAAAACGCAATATGAAAACCGTATTCAGTTAAAGGCTAACAAACGAATTTACGCCGGCGTATCAGCCAAACTGAATAACCGTAACTGGCGCTCAGAACGGGAATACGAACGCTGCAAAATCCGCTATGAAGGCCATCAGTGGCACTATGAGCCGGATACCTCCGGCTAAGCCTCTGCCGGCCTTACTCTACCAAAACCTATTCTGCCAACGCGACTACGTTGCCGCCCTGACGACGGGAAGCACTCAGAGCTCTGTTAAGGTCGTCGTTCCATTCGGAATAACGTTGGCCGCTCTGCAGTTCAGCCACTCCGGTGATAAAAATGATTGTAGGATCTGCTTCTGCTTTCAGACACTCAAGTAAACGGTTCGCCAGGCTGTCGCCTGCCGCAAGGTTCGTTTGCGGTGATAAAATCATAAACTTATCAGGTTCGCACCTTGCCGTAATATCCACATCTCTTACTGTGGTCAAGCAAGCACTGGTGAGTCGTTTACATAGACTGTCTGTGTGTGCTCCTGCCCTGAGTTTATTACCGTTCTCAGTAATTTCAATTGCAATGAGTGTGCAGGGAGTCTGGAAACGCAAATGCCTTGAGATCTCTTCTTCAGCCTTTTGCATGAAATAATTGCGGTTGTATAAGCCGGTTACTTCATCCCGCGTGGATAAAAACTCCAGTGTACGGTTCTTTTCAAGTAACGAAGACTGCAAGCTTTCAATTTCATCGTTTTTCTGGCTGATTTGGCGCTGGTAACTGCTAATTACCCGTTTTCGCCAGGCGGCTACAGCAACAAGTGCAATAGCGATAAACACGATACCGAGCACAAACCCATACCGGCTCTGCTTTACCTGACGAACAGCATTCCAGCGTTTATAAATATCAACTTTACGGGATTCAGGTATAGACGAAATCGCCTTATTCAGTAAAGGAACCAGTTCGGCATGATTCTTATTCACACCGAAAGAAAGCATATCAAAGGGCTCGGCAAAACCGACAATTTGCAGATCTGAAAAGTCGTGAGCATTAATTGCAGAATAAACGCCCATCAGTGACCCCACCATTAAATCGATGTCACCTTTAGATAGCTTCTGTAACCCGCTCACCTCAGAATCAACATATTCCGTAAGCAAATCAGGATAGTAGCGGGCAAGGTATTCCGCATGCCTGAAACCGCTGACCACACCGACGATACGATTGCCGACACCTTCAAACCCTTGAACCATAGGCGTACCGTTACGGCCTACCAGTACGTTAGGTACTTCTATATACGGGGTAGAAAAGTCCAAAAAATGGCTTCTTGAGGGTGTACGGTTGATCATTGTCGTCACCATACACGCGCCGGACTCTACAGCCGCAAGCGAATCCTGCCAGCTCTCCGTGGGGATGAGTTCGAACCTGAGATGAGAGAGCTTACTGATAACATCGAGATAATCTGCGGAGATCCCAATATGTTTGCCGTTACGCATGGCTTCATAAGGCATCCAGTCGGGATCGATACAGTACGTGACAACCTGTTCTCCGGCAGCAACGGCCACCGGCACCTTGCCGGCTAAAGCAACCAGCGCAAGAAACAGGAATAAATACCGTTTTGACAAACAAACAACCTCGGGGAAATGGAAAACTACCGGTGGCAAACTCACTGAACGCCAACGGCTACAGGTTAACGACTTATTCTTAATAAGGAAAGTGCCGGTACAAAGATCATAGTATCTCCCGGCATTTACAAGTGATGCAACGGTTGCGCCGGACCGACCTGTTTATCTGACTGAGCAGATAAAATGGATGTAATTAATGAGGAATAAAAAAAGGCCTTCATCGGGAAGGCCTTAATCATAACAGTAAACTGCTTACGCGCGACGACGGCGTACCATCATGCCGCCGAATGCCAGAGCAAACAGTGCCAGCACTGAAGGTTCAGACAGACTTACTGAGTTAACAACCATTACGTCATCTTCAAATGCTTCTAACTGATAATCGCCGGCAAAGAAAATAGCTACGTAATTATCAATTGTGGAGAATGCATCGTAATAAACGCTGTAGTACCAGGGGAAATCATCCTCTGCATCTACATATAAAAATTCAACGCCCGCGAAGATATTATCTACATCGACAACAGCTTCGAAATCGTTCAAAACGGGGTTCCAGCCGTCTGCCAGAGGGATATAGAAATCAACCAGGTTAAACGCCAGGCCATCATAAGTGCTGATTGCACCCATCCCTGAATTGATCAGGCTGTTATCCAGTTCGAGGTCATAAGAAATGATTTCAAGACCACCAACATATACAGACTGAGAGATAATTGCAGCCTGACTTTGCGCTGCAAACATCATTGAACAACAAGCCAGTACGGCTGCGCTAAAGAGTGCTTTTAGTTTTTTCATGTTACTTCTGCCTTTTTAATGTGTGGGTACAGTGAAAATCACTGTACCCGTTTCCTCTGATTATTGTTTTACAGCTTCAACGATTGTGGTGCCCTGTTCCTGGCCATCACCATCGAAGAACGTCACGGTACCCATGTAAGGTACGCCAGACGCAAGACCGCGGGTAATGATACGAACGTCATTAAGGCGTCCGTCAACCGCACGGGATGACATGCTGAAACGGCTGCTGCTGTCTTTACCACCGGCTACCCATACAGGCATCTGGAAGTCAGTTTCCGTTGCGCCATTCAGATCCCAACCGTGAACCCAAACGATATAGACATCACCAACGCCAACATTAGCTGCCGGCTCAGGATTCATCAGAACAACATCTTCATCAGAACCACCGAATGCAGACGCACCAACTTCTGAACATAACCAGCCTTCACAGCGGTAAACGTAAAGGTCAAGGTCAGTACCGCTTTGTTCTACCAGTTCGTCACGTAAGCTGAAACGGGCCATGGTGGTCCCTTCAGGGATGTGGAACAAGGTAGTAGACAAACCGTCTTCGTTGAATGCGAACGAGCTGTCAGGGTCTTGCTCAACGGTGCTTGTAACTACTTCAGGTGCAACCAGACTTGCGTAGTCGATACTTGCACGACCGGTATAGTTCATTCCCACTGAGAAGAAACCACGGCCACGGGAGTTCAGACCTACAGAAACGCTCTCAGGTGCAGAAATGTTCTCATCCGCTGCCGGCATAATTGCTACCGGGCTGCGAACAACTTTACCGTTATCACCCTCAAGTACCACTGCACCGAAGATCCATTCATCAAGAACAGTTTCTTCTGTTTTCGCTACTGTCAGTGCGAATGCTGAGGTGCCGTTTGCTGCAACTTCTACCACACCGCCCTGAACCGGCGTAAGGTCGCTGTTATAGCCCTGAACAGAAACATCCAGTGAATCCAGACCTTCAATTGAAATGGTGTAAGTGCTGTCTGCACCAGTTACGTCAGAAACGTAACGGTAGATAGTTTCAGCACCGGACAATTCACCGATAGCAATTGACGGATAGTTCAGCTGACTTGGATCAGTCGGGAAATAATTGGCCTCATAAGTGGCACAATCATAACCTGACTCGCTGATAACAAATGATTCTTCGTCCAGACCACACATAAAGCCCATGTAATCGAAGAAAGAAGCATCAAAGGTTAAGCCGGGTTCCATAGCAGAAACCGGTGCAGCATGACCAGCACCAAAATCAAACGGATCAGCCGGTGTGCTGCCGTCTTCTTTGGTGACATCCTGATAAGCAGTAGTCATAAGTGCAGATTTAACCTGAGCAGGAGTCCAGTCAGGATGCTGATCGATAAGCAGCGCTGCCATACCGGCAATGTGCGGGGAAGACATTGACGTACCGCTTAAGTAAGCCACTTGCTTACCCTGCTCGCCGAACATTGGCGTGTCAGTGGTTGCAGCCAGGATGCGAACACCCGGGGCTGTGATATCCGGCTTAATAACATCCAGTGTAGAGGCATTCGGGCCACGGCTTGAGAAATCAGCCATGATATTGCCTGTTTCCTCTTGTTCAACGTAGGTACCGGCACTCATTGTCACGGTCACATTGCCGCCTTCAACCGCTGAAGAGTTCAGCATGCTGCCCACAGCTTCAGTAACCATACCGCCGGGGATGCCGCCGACAAAATCGCCGCCCATTACGGTCACACCGCCGCCATTGTCATAGACTACGACAGCAGTCGCACCTGAATCCAAAGCACGGCTAACTTTTTGCGAGAATGCACAGGAACCACGCTGAATTAACGCAATGTTTCCTGAAATATCAGCAGCGTTATCAAGTGGCGTAGATGCTGCACCGTCAAAACAGGCCAGCAGTGGTTCAGCTACAACCAGTGAACCGGTCACAGGACCTGTTTCACTCAGTGGTTTTGTGATTGAACCTTCGGTAAATGCAACCGTACTGGTTTCATCGAACTGGGTGACTTCAAGACCATTTACAACAGTTGTACCGTCATAAGTCGAGGCGCCCACTGTGGTTACCCAGGGAGCAGGTGTGCCGGTGGTAGATGCTGCAGGGCCAGAGTTACCGGCTGAAACTGAAACAAATACACCAGCCTGTGCCGCACGTAACATGGCTGCAGTAGAAGGCACGGTCAGGTCAGTCAGACTGCCACCGATGGAATAGTTGAGTACATCCACACCATCAACAATAGCCTGTTCAATTGCAGCCATACTATCGCCGTAGAAACAGCCGGCTTCGTCACCGCCTTGCGGGTTAACGTAGTCAGAGTTCCAGCACACTTTATACATGGCAACACGGGCACGCGGCGCGATACCGGACATTACGCCAATTTCAGTGCCGTTCATTACAGCAGACACGCCTTCGTTACCGGCAGCAGTGCTGGCTGTGTGGCTACCGTGACCGTCTGCGTCACGGGGAGACATAAACTCACCTAACTCTGTTTGAATGTCATAAACAGACTGGAAAGTCTCAGGGAAGAAACGTGCACCGATAAGTTTGTTGTTACAGGCAAATGTGCCTGCCTGTGCTTCTTCACCGGTATCACAGGCACCCTGCCAACCGATGTCAGCCGGATCGGAGTAAGAGCCGTCATCAGCAAAACTCGGGTTTTCCGGTGTGATACCCGTGTCAAGAATACCGACAATCACATCTTCACCTTTAATACCCAGAGTATGCTGTCCACCCGCGCCGGTAAGGCCGAGGAACTCAGGAGTATTAGCCGTGTCTACTTTCACCATCTGGTCTTCCCAGACGCTGGCGACTTCAGGATTAGCGCGTAATGCTTTTGCCTGGGCAGGCGTTAACTTTGCTGAAAATCCGTTAAAGCTGTGAACATAGTTATGGATGATTTTAACGTTACCCACGGCGGCTGCTGCGGCACGCTGGTTGCGTTTTAATTTGCTGGTGTAATTGCGGATTTGTTTGGTGTCTGAGGCGTATTGGTTACCCCTCGATGCGACGTGTTGTTTATTTGGGATGAGCTCCCCGATTTCCTCTGCGTAGGTGATACCTGGTGCCTGCTTCATCTGGATGATGTAAACACCGGAACCCTTTTTGACATTAGCTTGGTTTCCTGAAACAGAAAACTTCGTCAGGTCCTGGGCTGGAATCTGCTGAGCAGTTACTGTGGTAGTCATACCCGCCGTAACAGCCATAGAAACCATTGTTCCCAATAGTTTTTTCTTAAATGTCATTTATTGCGTCTCCCATTGACACTTTTTTGTTTTGCGGCTTCCTTCAGAAGATAAAACATCAGTTTTACCGCATCGGGAATTATTCCTGCCTGAATCTGCGTTGACGCATTTACAAACGTGGAACCCGCTTTCTGGATTTACTGCATTTATTATTATTCCCCGATGTTTATTTACTTCTTCCATGTCATCGGAGGTCTGATATTTATACAAAATTCACACCACGTATTCTATCTTCCTGATCTTTATAAGATATATCAAGCAGGAATATATAACCTGTTGCTAATTTGTAAATTTTCTTGACGCTTAAAAGGTTATTTATTAATCAAATCATAGAGATAAAAAAAGGCAGTACATGAGTGCACTGCCTTTATCTTCAGTAACTAAGGTACGCAACCATCAGCACATTTCAACGGCAAGTGCTACGCCTTCGCCACCACCGATACATAAAGAAGCAATACCTTTCTTCGCTCCTTTGTTAGCCAGTGCATGGATAAGCGTCACCAGAATACGGGCACCGGATGCACCAATAGGGTGACCTAACGCACAGGCACCACCATTAATGTTCACCTTCTCTGCATCCAGACCCAGCTTTTGAATGGCCAGCATGGTTACCATGGCAAACGCTTCATTGATTTCCCAAAGATCGACGTCTTCTTTAGACCAACCGGCCTTGTCGAGCACTTTTTCCATTGCACCTACTGGAGCAACAGTGAAGTTTTCAGGTTCAATGGCATTGGTAGCGTGCGCCACCACTTTGGCCAGTGGCGTCAGGCCAAGTGACGCGGCTTTAGATTCAGACATCACCAGCAGGGCTGCAGCACCATCGGAAATCGAGCTGGAGTTTGCTGCTGTTACCGTACCGTCTTTTTTGAATGCAGGGCGCAATGACGGAATCTTATCAGGACGGGCAGAACCCGGTCCTTCGTCAGTATCAACCACCACATCACCCTTGCGGGTAGAAATGGTAATAGCAGAAATTTCATTAGCAAACGCACCGGTGTTGATAGCTTCGTTCGCGCGGGAAAGTGAAGTTAACGCGTATTCATCCATCTGACCACGGGTCAGTCCTTCACTGTCAGCGGTATCCTGCGCAAAGCACCCCATGGCTTTGCCATCGTATGCATTCTCAAGTCCGTCCAGCATCATATGATCAAGTACCTGACCATGCCCCATACGGTAACCTGTGCGAGCTTTTGGCAACAGGTACGGTGCATTACTCATACTTTCCATGCCACCGGCTACGACGACTTCTGCGCTGCCGGCTTTGATCAGGTCGTGGGCCAGCATCACGGCTTTGAGTCCGGATCCGCACACTTTATTGAGGGTAATTGCACCGGCAGACAAAGGCAGCCCTGCTTTCAATGCAGCTTGTCTGGCCGGCGCCTGACCCAGACCGGCAGGTAATACACAGCCCATAATGACTTCATCAATCTGACTCAAATCCACATCTGTACAAATTGACTTGATCGCTTCAGCACCCAGCTCCGTCGATGGCACAGAAGACAAACTGCCATTGAATCCACCCATAGGGGTACGTTTTGCTGCCACAATTACTATCGCTTCATTGCTCATAGTTGTATTGCCTCACTTATTTTAGGAAGTTCAGGTACTGCACAAATTATATTCAGTACATCATATATCACCGGAAATCGTAACAGAAACTTTGCACTTATTGACGTCACAATTTTATTACTTTACCTTAACGTTAACTACAATTTACGTTAACGTAAACCTGTATTAAGACAGTTTCTCAGTCGTCATGCCTGTTACGGGCCGGTCATACAGGTTAACGACACCGACAAGGCGCAGTCATGACAAACAGCAAAGAAGAGCAAACTTTTACCATCGGAGAACTGGCAAAGGAGTTTGATATAACACCCCGATCCATCCGTTTCTATGAAGAACAAGGACTTATTACACCTTCAAGAACCGGACAGAACCGCATCTACAATAACAAAGACAGGGTGAGGTTAAAGCTAATTTTACGTGGTAAGAGGTTGGGCTTCTCGCTGGCGGAAGTGAACAACCTTTTCGAACTTTACGACACAAATCCGGATTCAGCCATACAGCTGGAAACGATGCTCAGCATGACGGAACAAAAGCGTGCGGTACTTCGTCAGCAACTCGAAGACATTCAGATGCTGATGGGTGAACTTGATGAAGTTGAAGCACGCTGCCGTGAAGAGCTGGCAGAATTAAAACGAGGACACGACAGATGATAACACCCTACCCCACATTGAATTTTGGTCTGGGCGAAGAAATCGACATGCTCAGAGAACATGTGCATCAGTTTGCTCAGCAGGAGATTGCACCGCTGGCGAAAGAAGCGGATGAAGTAAGCTGTTTTCCCAATCAGTTATGGACAAAATTTGGTGACATGGGGTTACTGGGTGTCACGGTGGATGAAAGTTATGGCGGTGCCAACATGGGGTATCTTGCACACACTGTCGCCATGGAAGAAATCAGCCGCGCTTCAGCCGGAATTGGTTTAAGTTACGGGGCGCACTCAAACTTATGTGTAAACCAAATTTTCCGTAACGGTTCTGAGGCACAAAAAGAAAAATACTTACCGGCACTGGTGTGCGGCGAGCATATCGGGGCGCTGGCGATGAGTGAACCCGGCGCCGGTTCTGATGTGGTTTCCATGAAGCTGAAGGCCGAAAAGCGAGGCGACAAGTACATCCTCAACGGCAATAAAATGTGGATCACAAATGGTTCTGATGCCCATACCTTTGTTATCTATGCAAAGACTGACACACAGGCCGGCCCCAAGGGCATTTCAGCCTTCATTGTTGAGCGTGATTTCCCGGGATTCAGCCGTGCACAAAAACTCGACAAGCTGGGTATGCGCTCTTCCGATACCTGCGAACTGGTGTTTGAAGACTGTGAAGTGCCGGCAGAAAATCTGATGGGCAAAGAAGGCGAAGGCGTCCGTATTTTAATGAGCGGACTGGACTATGAGCGCCTTGTGCTGTCCGGTGGTCCGCTGGGTATCATGCAGGCTTGTATGGACATCGTCATACCCTATATTCATGACCGGAAGCAGTTTGGTCAGTCTATCGGTGAATTTCAGCTTGTACAGGGCAAAATTGCCGATATGTACACGCAGATGAATGCCGCGAGGGCCTATGTGTACACCGTTGCAAAATCCTGCGATCGCGGGGAAACCACACGAAAAGATGCTGCAGGTGCCATTTTGTACTCGGCGGAACTGGCTACCCGTATGGCGCTGGACGCCATCCAGTTGCTGGGTGGCAACGGCTATATCAATGAGTACCCTACGGGACGTTTACTCCGCGACGCGAAACTTTATGAGATAGGCGCAGGTACCTCTGAAATCCGCCGGATGCTCATCGGCCGCGAACTGTTCAAAGAATCTGAATAAGTAAGGAGGGGTTATGCCCGTTCTGCGTTCTACTGTGAATTCTGCATCGGCAGAATTTAAAGATAATGCCGCCTGTATGCGCCGTCTGACAGACGATCTTAAAGCCAAAGTCGCTCAGATTTCTCAGGGCGGCGGCGAAAAAGCCGTGGAGAAACACCATGCCAGGGGGAAACTACTGGCCCGTGAACGTATAAACGTTCTTCTGGATGAAGGCTCTCCGTTTCTGGAAATCGGACAGTTTGCAGCCTGGGAAGTGTACGACGATTACGTACCCTGCGCCGGCGTAGTCGCCGGGATCGGGCGCGTGGCCGGCCTGGAGTGCATGATTGTTGCCAATGATGCCACTGTGAAGGGCGGTACCTATTACCCGCTCACAGTCAAAAAACACTTACGGGCGCAAACCATCGCGGAAGAAAATCATTTGCCCTGTATTTATCTGGTAGATTCCGGTGGCGCTAACCTGCCCCGTCAGGATGAAGTATTTCCCGACCGCGAACACTTTGGCCGGATCTTCTTCAATCAGGCCAATATGTCAGCGCAAAATATTCCGCAAATCGCTGTGGTAATGGGCTCCTGTACCGCCGGTGGTGCGTACGTACCGGCCATGGCCGATGAAAGTATTATTGTACGCGAACAGGGCACCATTTTTCTCGGCGGTCCTCCGCTGGTAAAAGCAGCAACCGGTGAAGTGGTCAGTGCTGAAGAACTGGGCGGCGGCGATGTGCATACCCGTACTTCAGGCGTTGCCGACCAGCTCGCTAATAACGATCATCATGCACTGGAGCTGGCACGCAATGCTGTCGGTAGACTGAACCGGCAGAACCGGTATCAGGTGGCAGAACAAAACTGGGAAGAGCCACGCTATCCGGCATCAGACATCTACGGCATCGTGCCGGAAGGCTCGCGTAAAACCTATGATGTCAGAGAGATAATAGCCAGGATCACAGACGGCTCTGAGTTTGATGAATTCAAACCCCTCTACGGCACAACACTGGTTTGCGGTTTTGCCAGCATTTTCGGTATGGAAGTAGGTATTGTCGCCAATAATGGCATTCTGTTCGGCGAAAGTGCGCTGAAAGGCGCGCACTTTGTGCAGTTATGCGCAACACGCAAGACTCCGCTTATTTTTCTGCAGAACATCACCGGTTTCATGGTGGGTAAACAATACGAAGCTGGCGGCATTGCTAAACACGGGGCGAAAATGGTCACCGCAGTGGCATGCGCCAAAGTGCCGAAAATCACGGTTCTCATTGGTGGCTCGTTCGGCGCCGGCAATTATGGCATGTGTGGACGCGCTTATGATCCGCGATTTTTATTTATGTGGCCGAATGCCCGCATATCAGTGATGGGCGGTGAACAGGCTGCAGGCGTTCTGGCGCAGGTGAAACGTGACCAGAAAGAAAGTAATAACGAAAGCTGGACTGACGATAAAGAGCAGGCCTTCAAGCAACCGGTTATCGATACTTATGAAAAGCAGGGACACCCCTACTATGCTTCCGCGCGCCTGTGGGATGACGGTGTGATTGACCCTGCCGATACCCGCAAAGTGCTGGGAATGAGTTTGAAAGTCGCCCTGAATAAACCCGTTGAAGAAACACGCTTCGGCGTGTTCCGCATGTAAGGAGTCCGGATCATGGAACCTGTAACCGATTTCGTGACGTACCATATTGATGAGCGCGGCGTTGCCAGCATTACACTGAACCGGCCGGAAAAGCACAATGCGTTTGATGACACCATTATTGCAGCGTTATCTCATTACTTAGACACCGCCGCTCAGGACAATTACGTTCGTGTTTTGATCCTGCGGGCTGAAGGTAAATCTTTCAGTGCCGGTGCAGATGCCGGCTGGATGAAAAAAATGGCTGGTTATTCTGTAGAGGAAAATCAGCAGGATGCTTTCGCCCTTGCCAGTTTGCTTAACAAACTGAATACCTTACCAAAACCGGTTATTGCCAGAGTTCAGGGTGCAGCCTTCGGTGGCGCAGTAGGTCTGATTGCCTGTTGTGACATGGCCGTGGGTACCAAACTCAGCAAGTTTTGCTTAAGTGAGGTCCGGATTGGTCTTATACCTGCCACCATCAGCCCTTATGTCATTGAAGCGATGGGTGCCCGTGTATGCCGCCGTTATTTCCAGACCGCAGAAGTATTTTCAGCCCGCCGTGCCAGACGACTGGGCCTGCTCAGTGAAGTGGTCACCGAAGACGAACTGGATGACACGGTAGAAACTCTCGTTTCTCAATTGCTTAAAAATGGTCCCGTGGCCATGGCCAGAGCTAAAGCTCTGGTGCGCAATGTGGCATTCCGCCCTGTAGACGAAAACCTGATGCAGGAAACCAGTCAGGAAATCGCGGATATCCGCGTATCTGATGAAGGCCAGGAAGGGTTAACCGCTTTTTTGGAAAAGCGCCCGGCGCAGTGGCAGGAGAGCAGTAATGATTAATAAACTTCTGATTGCGAATCGCGGTGAAATTGCCTGCCGTGTTATCCGCTCCGCTAAGAAACTTGGCATAGCAACGGTGGCGGTTTATTCCTCTGCCGACGAAAACGCCATGCATGTTGCGATGGCTGATGAAGCGGTAAAAATAGGCGAAGCCCCGTCAAAAGACAGTTACCTTCGTGGTGATGTCATTATTGATACTGCACTGAAAACCGGTGCAGATGCCATCCATCCCGGTTACGGCTTTTTATCTGAAAACGCAGCATTTGCCGAAAGCTGCCGTGCCAACAATATTATTTTCGTTGGTCCGCCGCCTGAGGCCATCCGTGCGATGGGTTCAAAATCAGCGGCCAAATCCATTATGGAAAAAGCCGGTGTTCCGCTGGTGCCGGGTTATCACGGCGATGACCAGGCGGATGCAGTATTACTTCAGGCTGCCAGAGAAATGGGCTATCCGGTATTATTGAAAGCCGCAGCCGGTGGTGGCGGTAAGGGCATGCGACAGGTCTGGAAAGATGAAGAATTCGCTGACGCTCTGAGTGCTGCCAGACGGGAGGCTATGGCCAGCTTCAGTGACGATATTATGCTGGTGGAAAAATACCTCACCCGCCCCCGTCATGTGGAGTTCCAGGTGTTTTGCGATCAGCACGGCAATGGTGTTTACCTGTTTGAGCGTGACTGTTCCTTACAGCGCCGTCATCAGAAAATCATTGAAGAAGCTCCCGCTCCCGGCATGACGGAAGCGCTGCGCACTCAGATGGGTGAAGCGGCACTGCAGGCAGCCAGAGCCATTGCCTATGAAGGTGCCGGCACAGTGGAGTTTCTCCTTGATGAAGATGACAGTTTTTATTTCATGGAGATGAACACCCGTTTGCAGGTTGAACATCCTGTGACGGAAATGATCACCGGTGAAGATCTGGTGGAATGGCAAATTAAAGTTGCACAGGGTGAAGTACTGCCGAAAAAACAGCAGGAACTTACGGTAAACGGCCATGCTTTTGAAGCCCGTCTCTACGCTGAAGACCCGGATAACGGCTTTTTACCGGAAACCGGCATCCTCACAGAGCATACTCCGCCGCAACCCTCCCGTTATGTCAGGGTGGATACCGGTGTCCGGTGCGGTGATGAAGTCTCCGTGTTTTACGACCCGATGATCGCAAAACTGATTGTATGGGATGAAAACCGGGAACAGGCACTCAGACGCCTGGCGACAGCCTTACGGCAATATCATATTGCCGGAGTGACCACCAATGTGGATTATCTGCACAGGCTGGCCACTCACCCTGAGTTTATCGCAGCCAACTTAACAACTACTTTCATCGACAAATACACAGCGTCGTTACGGCAAAGCAAAAATGTCAGTGACGAGCAATTGGCAATGATGGCACTGATCTGCGTGTTGCCACGGGAAGAGACCGCCGTTACATCCCCATGGGAAACACCCTCATCATGGCGGATGAACGAAACCTGTCAGAAAACACTGCAACTGGCTGTTACCGGAACGGACAATTTCACGGTGGACATCCGCTGGCCTGAACAGGCAAACGACGACTGGCTGATTACCATTGATGGCAACGCACTGCGTGCAAACGGTAAATGGCTGAAAGACACGTTACAGTTAAACATTAACGATCATTTACAAACCATACGCGTTTCTGAGGACGGTGAAACCCGCACTATTTTCACGCAACAAGGCAGCCTGACTTTTAATGAAATCAAACCGGATACGGGCTCTGATGAAGGAGGCGGCACAGAAAACACCTTCACTGCACCGATGAACGGCACGATTGTCGCCTGCCCTGTAGAAGCCGGCACCAGAGTAAAAAAAGATACCGTTCTGGTCATCATGGAAGCAATGAAAATGGAGCACAGTATCAAAGCGCCCTGCGATGGCACGCTGGTATCTCTTTTCTGCTCTCCGGGCACCATGATTAACGGCGGCAGTGTCTTGCTGGAGTTTACGCCTGATGAAGAATGAACTCCCCCGCAAAGTAACGCTGGTTGAGGTAGGGATAAGAGACGGACTGCAAAATGAGTCCGCACCGGTGACCACTGAACAGAAAATAGCTTTGCTTAGTATGCTCACTGAGGCCGGATTGACACGCCTTGAAGCAGGCAGCTTTGTTTCCCCACGGTGGGTACCGCAAATGGCAGACACCGCCGCGGTGTTTGCCGGACTGCCTGAAGTTAACGGCGTCACCTACAGTGCGCTGACACCCAACGAAAAGGGGCTGGATGGGGCGCTGGCGGCAAATGTAAAAGAAGTAGCTGTTTTTGGTTCAGCATCAGAATCCTTCTCACAAAAAAACATCAACTGTAGCATTGATGAAAGTCTTGCCAGATTTGAACCGGTTGTCAGTAAAGCGAAGGCAAAGGGGTTGAAAGTCAGGGGCTATGTATCCTGTGTACTGGGTTGTCCCTATGAAGGGTACATTGCCCCTGCTGCCACTGCGCGGCTGGCTTCAGCACTCATCGCAATGGGATGTGATGAGATATCCCTTGGCGATACCATCGGAACCGGTACGCCGCTGGCAACAGCAGCAATGCTGGAAGCAGTTAAAAAGGTAGTACCGCTACCACAACTGGCAGTGCATTTTCATGACACCTACGGACAGGCTCTGGCAAACATACTTGTGGCTCTGCAGCAGGGTGTCAGTATCATTGACAGTGCCGTTGCGGGGCTGGGGGGATGTCCTTACGCCAAAGGCGCCAGCGGCAATGTTGCTACAGAAGACGTACTGTATATGCTCAATGGCATGGGCATTGATACCGGCGTGGATATGACCGCATTGCTGAAAGCAAGTCGCTCTGTAAGCCTTATCGTCAACAGAAAAGCACAAAGCAAAGTTGCAGCAGCACTACATTCTGAAGTGCCGGAACTATGACTCAGTCCGGCGCTTTTTCCTGCGGTAAAATCAGTGTCGTCACTACACCGGCAATCAGAAAACCGGCCATGATGTAAACGACACTGAAAGGCAGGACTTCTCCCAGTGCAGCATAAGTGGCCCCGAATAGCAGCAATATAATACCAATAGCGGTATTCGAGAAGGCCACCAGTTCCGTGCGTTGCTGCCCCTCCTTCACATCCAGACTGTAGGTTTTCCGGCCTGTACGCACGCCGGTGTGGGCAATGGATAGCAAAAAAAATAGGCCGGCTGGCCACCACAGACTGTCAATGCTGAACATGAGCAGACCAGCACAGGCAAGGATAGCCAGTATTCCTGCCAGTTGAAGGGTGAGTCTGGCACTTTTATCTGCCACCCTGCCCCAAACCAGCGAGGACAGCATGGTTGCAGCAGCCTGAGCAGCCAGATAAATCGGTAACAGCGACTGACTGTCAGCATCGCCTTCCAGCATAAAAAACGGCGCGACTAACGCTGAATGTACAAAGAGGCCTCTGACTGCGATGAAACGGTACACCACACTATCAAACTGAGAAAAAGAAAAACCGGAGCTGTCCTGTTGATTGTTTTCGACACTGACCCGGGTTTTCACCGGCAACAGAATGAACAACGCTGCGACAAACCCGGCAAGAGCCAGTGCAATAATCATCAGAACAACGGTTTGTCCCAGTGCTGATTTGAAATAAATTAGCGGTACAGCAAGACAAAGTGTCAGTACACCTGACACAGTGGAAGCTATCCCCAGTAAATCGCCCCGCTCTCCTTTATCAGCGACGTCCGCCTGGATGTCTTTCATGGTCAGTGAGCAGGCAGCCCGTCCAAGGCTCAACAGTATCAGGCTGCCCAGTACCACCGAACCGGCCACGACGCCTTCGAGATACAGCGCACTGAGTAGCATTGCGGTCACTGAAAGCGCCTGCACGATCATGCCGGCACGCCATACCTGATGCCTTGCAGGATAACGCCGCAGTAAAACACCGATAAATGCCTGTGGAAGTAAAGCACCGGATTCTCTCACAGGTACCAGCCAGCTAATCATCCATACAGGCGCAGACAATGACAAAAGTAATGCAGGCAGCGTTGTTTTAGCGGATATCAGCAAATCCGCCAGTTTGTTAGCAGCCAGTGAGGCGATGACGAGGATTTTATTTTTCGGGTACAACGCAGTAAGACTCCGTGGCGGTCGTAACATTCACTATATCGCATGTAATAACCGCCATGAACGCCATTCTTCCGGTTGTCGGATCAGTTTATATACTCAGGTTTCCGGACTAACTCTGATTTTCCACAACGGTTTTCAGGTTTTCGAGCCCCAGTTCAAAGTCAGGTCCGATCATGCCATCCATCATCAATCCCATATACCTGTTTACCGGGTTCATGCCCATATCCCCGCTGTCGCTCCAGGTAACCAGCGTGCCTCCTTCAACAGACTCCAGTGTAAATTCACCGGTCGACCCCATTTCGTAATCAGGAAAATAGAGCCGGTAGGTCATCACGCGGTTATGTTGCAAACCGGTAATCTCCATCTCACCGTCGCCCTGAGTTTCACTGAGCCAGGCCGTTTGCATGCCGATGGCCCGGTCAGGGCCGCTGAACGAAACCTGCATCGCAGGGTCACGCATAAACCACACTGCCCACTGGGGCCATGCCTTTAAATTAACCACATTGGGATAAATGTCTTCAGCCGCGGCATTGATCATGATTTTGCGTTCGACATGATAATCTGAAGGTAACAGAAACCCGATGCCTGTCAGCACGAAAATGAGCACTATTATTGTCACCAGCGTTTTTTTCAGCCACGCCATTTTCAATCTCCGTGTTGATATTCACTCAAAATATATAACACTTAATTAACATTTGCAGCAGGAAATGTGTCAAACGTCCCGGAAAATTGCTGAACGACATATTTTCTGACGGCATCTGCGTCAACCCGGTCAATCCAGTTTACTTTGTGCCCTTCACTTTCTTCACATCTGAAAATGCGCCCTGCATCAGGGGTCGATACAGATGCGTTAACATACCCTGACGTCTTTGAAAAAGCCGTTTTTGGTAATCCGGCGATGGACGTCGCCAGTATGTCCCACAAGAAATAGGTAAATTCGTAAGATGGGATTGCAGTGACCGTTGCGGCCCAGAACTGCCCGGCCAGATCCGCCACCGGGGTGCGTGATTGCGCAAGCTGGACCAGGAACGCCCGGTCAACCGGGAGCGCATTGGTGGCGTCCAGAGGAACCAGACACACATTAACGCCACTTTGAATTAACGTACGGGTGGCACAGGGATCCCAGTAAGCATTCCATTCTGCGGTACCATTGTGGTCGTGCATTGCCACATTTCCTTTCACATCAATGGCACCACCCATCCAAATCACTTCTTTGACAGCGGATTGTAAAGCTGGCTGGCGAGACAAAACTGCAGATAAGTTCGTACACGGCCCTGTCATCAGCACCGTTACCGGTGATTCTGCCTGCTTTAACGTTTCCTCAATCCAGATATCAGCCGCGACAGATTGCACATTATCTGTGATTTCCTGTGTCCGCAGCATTTCCGGCATGCTGTGACAAACCCTCGGTTGAGCCCGCCATTCAGGAGGAAACGGATTTGGCCCCGGGATGTTGCCGGTGGCTACCGGCACATGCCCGTTACCGGTAAGCGTTAAAATTTTTAAGGTACTTAACAGTGCATCATCCGGATAGCAATCTGCCGGGGTAATCGTCACACCCAACAGATCCACATGGTCCATTGTCAGTAAAAGCATCAGAGATAATAAATCGTCGATACCGCCGTCGTGATCGAAAATCACCGGGGTTCTGGTTAATTTAGCCGGCATAAAAATCCTTATCTGGCGTTAAGTTTTATCTTGTGTAATATGGAGTTAATCATTTGTGACAGTGTTGTCCAAATGTTACTTTTTGCTTTTGTCTTTCAGGCACAGCCGTAACGTGCTGATAAAATGGAGAACCAACATGGCTGATAACAGTTCACGCTATATCAGTAATTTGACCCGGGACACTTACGCGCTGATTCTTGCCGGCGGCAAGGGGTCAAGACTGCATGAACTGACTACCTGGCGGGCAAAACCTGCCCTTTATTTTGGCGGCAAATTTCGCATTATCGATTTTCCGTTATCTAATTGTGTTAATTCCGGTATCCGCCGGATTGGTGTGGTAACGCAGTACAAATCCCACTCACTCATCCGCCACCTGGTGCGGGGCTGGGGACACTTTAAAAAAGAACTTGGCGAATCCGTCGAGATTCTACCAGCATCCCAGCGGTTTTCCGATAGCTGGTATGAAGGGACTGCAGATGCAGTTTTCCAGAACATCGATATTATCCGCGATGAGTTACCCAAATATGTGATGATCCTTTCCGGAGACCATATTTATCGTATGGACTACGGCCCGATGATTGCCCGCCACGTTGAAAGCGGCGCAAAAATGACGGTGTCCTGTATGTCGGTACCGGTTCAGGAAGCTGCCGGGGCATTTGGCGTTATGTCGGTTGACGAAAATATGCGTATTCTGGGCTTTGAAGAAAAACCTGAACACCCTACTCCTCTGCCCGGTGACAGCACTCGCTGTCTGGCATCTATGGGTAATTATATTTTCGATACAGAGTTTTTGTTCGAGCAATTGCGTCGTGATGCTGAAAAACAAGGCTCTCAACGTGATTTCGGTAAAGACATTATCCCTTCTATCATTAAAGACCATACGGTAATTGCCTACCCGTTTGAAACATCCGGTGATGAGCAGGCTTACTGGCGCGATGTGGGTACTATTGACTCTTTCTGGGAAGCCAACATGGAAATGGTTGCGCCGGTGCCGCAACTGAATCTGTACGATCGTTTATGGCCAATCTGGACGTACCAGGAGCAATTGCCCCCTGCGAAATTCGTCTGGGATGAAGACGGCAGACGGGGTGAAGCCATTAATTCCGTCGTGTCAGGCGGTTGTATTATTTCCGGTTCAACGCTGCGCAGAAGTCTGTGCTTCTCAAATGTCAGGTTGCACTCTTACAGCACCATTGAAGAAGCGGTGATCCTGCCTGATGTTGAAGTTATGCGTAACTGCCGGCTGAAGAAAGTCGTCATTGACCGGGGTTGTGTGGTGCCCGAAGGCACTGTTATCGGCTACGACCATGAGGCAGACCGCGCCCGGGGTTTCCGTGTGTCTGATAAAGGTGTTGTACTGGTAACCCGCGAAATGCTGGGCATGCCTGTTGGTGGTTTAGGGGGTTAGCCCGCCTGCCAGCGCTGAATCGTGGTTGTAATGATTTCAGCGACTTTTTCCGGTTGTTCGAGGGGGAACATATGACCACCATCGAACATCCGGAATTCCAGAGCATTGTCTTTAACGAATCTGGCTCTGTCTGACGGTTTTGCCACATCCGATCCGGAACCGGCAACCATCAGCCCCGGGCACTGCAATTTGCCTGAAAATTGGTGCAGATTATGGGGAAAATGACGGAAGATCTCGGCTTCTACCTGTCTGTCAAAAGTCAGTCTGCGGTTTTCTCCGTCCTTCACCGTGCCGGCGGCCACATAATCCCGGATACAGCGTTTATCCATATTTCTGAACAGAGCTTTACCGGCAAAGTATCCTTCCAGATCATCATCCTTATGCCAGTGCGTCCGGCGAATTTTCGCAAGCCGTGACGGCGTGATTCTATCCATCAATTTAAGTTTCTTCGCCCCGCGCACCAGCCATTGTTTAGCCCCGTACACCATCGGGGGATCCAGCATAATTACCCCCTTTACTCTTTGCGGATAACGGCATGCGGTCATATAAGACAGCATAGCCCCGAATGAATGACCGGCAAGCCAGACAGGGCGGAATTGCTCCTGCGAATCCAGATACCAGACAAGTTCATCAACCTGTTTTTGCCAGTTACCGGCTACAGGAAATTCTGGCTTGTGGCCAAACAGAGGATTTGCCAGCACGTTCCAGTCTGCCGGTAAAGCTGAAAACAGGGTATTGTATGTTGCTGCCGGGAACCCGTTGGCATGGGCAAAATGAATTGTTGTCATAAGTCGTCCGGACTCTTCATGAAACCGTTAAATTGGCGAAGTGTAAAAACTCTGCTAGGATACAACAAAACTCATCCGACCAGAAGAATTATGCACGTAGATGAATTACTTGCTGTACCGGGAATGTCTGCTATCGCCGAAAATCAATGGCAGAGTGAACCATTAATCATACCAAAGGACTGGGCTCAGGGCCGCACTGCATTTGGCGGCATCTCCGCCGGCATGGCCTATCAGGCCATTTCAACACAGGTTCATGATGACCGTGTTTTACGCTCTTACACCACTAACTTTGTCGGCCCTTTATTACTTAACGAGCCCTTTACTATTCTGGTCACCTGCCTGCGAACCGGAAAAAACGTATCCCAGTACACGGGTCAGATTATACAAAACGGTCAGACATGTGTGTTTGTACAAGCATGCTTCGGCATGGCACGGACCTCAAAAATTCGGGTAGACAATGTTGAAACCCACGAAATGCCGTGGCCACAAAAGGCAAAATTTATCCCGCAAATACCTAAGGTCACGCCTAAATTTTTCCAGCATTTTGATTTGGCTATCGACGATGGTGGTATGCCTTTCACAGGAAAATCAGGCAGCCATTACCATGGTTTCATGCGTTTTAAGAAAGCGCCTCAAAGCATCAGTGATGCACATTTGATCACTATGATCGATGCCTGGCCACCTACTTTGCTGCAGATGCTGCGATGGCCTGCACCGGCAAGTACTGTGAGCTGGAATCTTGAATTTATTCATCCTCATCACGAAGTCAGTGGTACAGACTGGTTCGCATATAAGGTACATACCCGTCAGGCTGCAGACGGATACGGTCACACAGAAGCGACCATCTGGAACAGTCATAATGATGTTGTTGCCCTTAGCAGGCAAACAGTGGCGGTATTTGATTAGCAGACGGAAGCCGCCGGAGAAAACCGGCGGTCAGTACAGAATAAATGAGTTCGGATTAAACAGTGACATCACACTGATACACTGCAGGTTTGTGATATCCAGCGCATCTTCCAGGTCTTCCCGCTTCAACGCCAGTCTGTCGTGCAGCTCCGGCGAAAGGTTGTGATAGCTCGGATACACCTCAGGATTTACGTTATCCAGAGCCAGCACGTAACTGAGTTGCAGAATAAGGGTATCGGAATCGTCCACTCCGCTGTCGACGTCGTGGATCAGCGATACCGGACGATAGATAGATTCAGGGATCCCCCAGCACTGCACCAGTGCAGACGACAATTCAGCATAGGTAAAGCCGAGAATGGCTTTTTGCAATTCAGCGGGACTGACTCTGGCATTGAAAGCCAGGCATCGTTTCGCTTCCTGAGGCATCTCTGATGCTATCACCAGCTCTCCGATGTTATGCAGCAAACCGCACACAAACAGTTTCTCAGGTTCGCGGATACGTTTGTTTTCAGCAAAATATTTTGCCAGCAAGCCGCAACTGACGCTCTGCTCCCAGAATTTGTCCAAATCGATAACTTTGGCGTTGATATCACTAAATGCGTGGGTAATACCGTAAGCTAGCGCAAGGTCGTAGGCTGATCGTGTTCCGATGACTTGCAGTGCACGGCTGATGGTTTCAATTTTATTGGGGAAGCGGTACAGCGCACTGTTAGCGACTTTCAGCATCTGGCTGGTAAGCCCCGGGTCAAAAGCAATGATTTCAGCAATATCATCAATGCTGGCTGCGTTGTCATCCATACACTCTTTTAACCGGGTCACTGCATCAGGCAGTACAAACACCCCACTCGCTTTTTCTGCAATATCTTGTGCATTCATCACAACAATACTCCGGCAATATCCTGTAGACCTTGTTCAGCAGGCGTTCCTTTTTTCAGCTCGCTGTTTACATGTATAGGCCAGGAAATCGTAACATGCCACACTTTTTCAGTTTAAGGCCTTAAATAATACGGGCCCGGGAATTATTTGAAGTTTAACGTAAAGGTATAAGAGAGACGACGTATGACCAGATACATAAGTCTTAAAATGCATACCCTGCCCCGAGTCTGGTAACATACCGTCTTTTGATAGCGGAACACCTTGTGAGCACTGCGTTTTCATCTTCCCGGCCTGTGGCTGTGATTATCGGTTTTGTGTGGCCTGAGCCTGACTCTTCAGCAGCGGGACAGAACATGATGGGTATTATCACCGGCTTCCTGAGTGATGGCTGGCGGGTAGTATTTATGACTGCCGCCAATGCGTCTGAGCATTGCGCTGATTTGGATTTAGACGGGTTGACGACAGAAAGTGTGGCACTGAATTGCAGCAGTTTCGATGAGCGTATTGCCGCTATTTCGCCGGATGTGGTGGTGTTCGACCGCTTTATGACTGAAGAGCAGTTCAGTGCAAGAGTGCGCGGCGCTTGCCCGGACGCAATGCACATTTTAAATACGGAAGACTTGCACAGCCTCAGACATCAGCGTCACGAGCAGGTTAAAAGCGGCAACAAATCAGACAATTTTCCCAGCACATTCAATGATATGACTATCAGGGAAGTGGCCGCCATTCTGCGCAGTGACCTGACGCTGATCATTTCTGACCAGGAGTTGAACTGGCTGCAAAGCAATTTCCCGATCCCCCGGGAGCAATTGCTGCACCTGCCGCTGCTTACGACCGGGTGCCGGACACCTCTGCCAGACTTCCATGCCCGCTCAGATTTTGTTTTTATCGGTAATTTCCGGCATGCCCCGAACTGGGATGCGGTACTTCAGCTACAACAGATCTGGCCGGCTGTCAGAAAGCGCCTGCCGGGCATTAACCTGAATATATACGGCGCGTATCCTCCTAAGAAGGCAATGGCTTTACATAATCCGGCCAGAGGATTTCACGTCAGGGGATGGGCTGAGAATGCAGATGAAACCATTGCATCTCACCGGATAATGCTGGCCCCCGTAAGATTTGGCGCGGGCGTGAAAGGAAAACTGGTGAAAGCCATGCAATGCGGTACGCCCTCTGTAACCACAACAACCGGTGCAGAAGGGATTGGTGAGCAGAAAACCTGGCCCGGTATGGTTACACATACCAACGAAGACTTTGTTGAATCTGCTGTCACACTATATACTGATGAAAATCTATGGTTAAAAGCGTCAGAAGATGGCAAACGTTTTGCGGCCAGTCATTTTGACTCAGTAAAACACCAGCGAATGCTCCTTGATGAAGTTGATGACCGTCGCAACCGCCTTCACGCCGATCGCCGGCAGTGGTTTTTGCAGGCGATGGTATGGCACCAGTCACTGCGGGCTTCACAATTTATGTCACAATGGATAGAGGCAAAAAATAAACATCACGGACAATAGTTGCTATGCTTAACTTGTCAGCCTCTCAGGAAAGATGAATGAAAACACTGATCAGCACCTTACTACTTACCCTGTTGTCCTGCTCTGCCAGTGCACAGGAAGATGACAATGTATATTTTTGTCAGGGAGTGGCTGAAGCTGTCAGTTCCATCCAGTACGGGCGGGCGTACGGTTTAAAAGATGAAGCCAACGACGCAGTGAAATATATTGCCAGCTTGTCTGCTGAGGCTGAATACGACTTATTGCCTTACATTGATGCATTTATCCGTTCCTCTTCACCGTTACCTTCCGCATGGACGGAAATTCTGTTCACACATGCCTGTGTATATAGTTATGTAGATGACACTGAACAGGTAAAACGCATTTCGCGGCAACTGCCCTTTCAGTGCGATGTTAACGAGCCGGATATTGATTGTTTTAACGGCGTGTTAGAACGCATCCGGGACAATCGTGTCATTTAAGATCAGCAAGCGCGGCAATGACATAGCGCAAACCACTGGTGCGTGACTCACTGAGATAGCGTTCAAGACCTGCCTGCTGCAAGAATTCCTGCCATTCAGCAACGGTCAGCGGCCCGCTTAAAGCAGCTTTTTCAAGCATTACCGCCAACAAGCCTCTTATCACCTTCGAGTCAGACCACGCCAGAAATGGCGAGGCGCCGTCTTCAGTATTTACGTCCAGCCACACATTACTCTGACAACCGGCAATTTTGTTGCCGGCAGAGCGTAAAGATTCAGGCAACACCGGTAAATGCTTGCCTGCCAGCATAATGTGGCGCATAACATTATCCCAACCACGGGCCTCACTGACCCCGACGGCAAGCGGCGGCAGGGTCATTTTATTTTGCCTCTTCTTGCAGGCTGTCTGCCAGTTCAGAAGCTGTCATGATAATGCCGGCATCGTCACTGGTAAGCGGGAAAACACACACATGGGTATTGTTAGCAGCCATGCCGGGCAGCCAGGTTTCCATGAACGTGTCCAGCGCCACATTTTCCGCTGTTAATGTGGTGTGTGCTGCCACTTCCCATGTATTGATCAAATCTTTATGGGGCCATACGGGCAACACCACCGCACCGTCATTTTCGAACATCACGAAGCCTTCCTCTCCTTTTACCAGCCACACTGACTGTGCTTTGGTAGAGTACTGAAGAAACAACGCGGTACGTTCTTCCGGTGACAAGGATGCAGCCTGGCTTTGTACAATTTCAGGTAAAGTTTCAGATACGGTATCCGGGAACATAATTTTCTCACATAAATAATTTCCGGCGGATTATACCCACAGAGAGACCGGGAAACTAATATAAACTCCCGCCTTTCCGTGCTAATCTCCATAATTGTGATTAAAGACTGCGTTAACTGAGTAACGTATTGATGAGCTCATCCTATTGTATCCTTTCGCCGGCACATGCAGCCTCAATGCCTCTTGATGAGGAGCAATTCCGGGAGTTAAAACGGGCAAGAAAACGTCTATCTTCAGCTTATGCTATCCGGCATAAATTTAAACTGGTCAGAACTAATTACGGCCTGATTACAGAAGCGCTCAAAGCCGTGGGGACTGCCTATCTCGATAATGCTCACCCTGAGCACTTAATTGACGCAAAGACACGCCTTAACGCCGCGGTGAATAATTATATTCTTAGTGGCCGGACGTTCACGGCACAAATCAAACGGCATGTGCAGGCCTGCATCCAGGACCGCTACGAAATTAACAGGCTCACCCGGCGCATGGAAATTGAATATCAGCGCTCTTTCGCCTACCGGTTTGTAGACAGTTTGTACGACTATGTGTCTTATTACGGGATCAGCGTCCACGAAATTGAAATAAGCGGGCAACCTGTATCTGACTCACCTGACGCTGCCCGCCGCTACGAAATCAAAGCGTATATCGACCGTGACTTTCTCGGTGGTCCCACGGATTTCAGAGCGTCGGTTTTGAAAGAAACGCCACGAAGCATAGAGCTGGTTTCGTTACTGGACGAATTCATGGGATGCCTGGACCGGATCAATGATCTGGCCAGGCAGATCACAGACGAGACCACAATTAGCAGCCACGTGCTGGTAAAAGAATTTATTAATGTTTTTGCCGGTTCAAACGACGTGCCGGTAAACAACTTGTTTGTTGTTCATTCAATGCATGAAGACGACAACAACATCTATGATAAATTTCCTATCTCCATGTATGTTCACCAGCAGAACTTAGAAGACGAATACCGGTAAGACAAAGTAAAATGGAAATTACAGCACCACACAGTCAGTTTTGTTCATTACTGCCCGATGACTTTCTGACATTACACCGAATATCGTTTAATGAAAGAGCTTTCATTTTGTACCGGGCAACACTCCCTGCCGGCGCACCATCACAGAAAACTATTACTGTGCAATTTCCCTGGCTGGACATCACTGAGAATGCGTTTTCCGATATTGATTTACAGTTTCAGACACTGATAAACACAGCACTGGTCTGCTTCAAGGAACTGCAAAATAGCTTAATTCAACATGAGCCTGTGGTAGATTTTTGTCTGTTTATGATGGAAACCAACCCGTCATTCTGCACATTTTCAATATCTACCGGCCACGAGCAGGCATTGTTCAAAGCATTACATGATATGCCCTGCCCCGATTGCTTCGGCTATCCCCGCATTCAAAATACGACAATATCTCCGCAGCAATCATTGGCAGCTATCAATCCTTTAGAATAACCACTTTAGTAGGCAACACGTGCCTCTTCAGGCGCAAGCATTCTGAGGATTTCCGTCAGAGACTTTGGCCGGGCATATAAAAAGCCCTGGAATAAATCTGCCCCTACCTCTCTGGCAAATGCCGCCTGTGCGGGAGACTCTATGCCTTCAAAAATAACTGATTTACCCAAACGCTTATTTAAATCCACCAGCGACGCCGCCAGTAATCGCATTGGTTCATCTTCCAGTCTGACAAGCCAGGTACCGTCGAATTTTATCACCGACGCCCGGTTATCCGTTAATTCGGATAAGGCCACAAGACCATGTCCGAAATCATCCAGCGCCACAGTAAACCCATAATCTTCCAGCGCGCGGATAATACGCTTAGCGCCGGCATCGACTATAGCCCGCTCTGAAATCTCGATCACCACGGATGACGGCGATACATTGAAATCCGCAAAGTAGGTGACAAACTGATCCACCAGCGCTGTTGAACTGAGCTGCAATAACGACACGTTAATGTGGATCCTGATGTGACTTAAGTCCTGTGCTTCAAGCATTCCGCTTGCAATGCATACTTCCCTCAACATTTTTAAGCCTAAGGGATTGATCAAACCCGTTTCTTCGGCCACAGGAATGAATGTATCCGGCTGCATGTCTTTTACATCTTTCCCCCGCCAGCGGCAAAGGGCTTCAAGAGCGACAACCTTGCCTTCACGGTCAACAATAGGCTGAAAACTGGCGTATAAATCCTGATTTTTAATAGCAGCGAGCAAACTCTCTTCCACCAGCAAACGGTATTCAATAGCCGTTTCGTGGTCAGAGGAATAAACCACAGTCTGGTTCTTACCCTGCTTTTTCGCCTCATACATAGCGATATCAGCGTGTTTCAGCAAATCTTCTGTGCTGTCCTGTATATCAAAATCAGCGACACCAATACTGGCAGTGACAGAAAGTGGCACACTGTGACAATGATAAGGTTTGGCCAGAGACACCAGCATTTTTTGTGTCAGCGCTAATATGTCAGCGTTGTCCTGAACAAGCACAACAAATTCATCGCCACCATGGCGGATTAATGTATCTGTGTTTCTCAGTTCAGACTGCAGGCGTTGAGCGCAGGTTACCAGCAACGCATCGCCAATATCATGACCGTAGCGGTCATTAATTTGCTTAAAACCATCCAAATCAATAAAAATCAGAGACTGGATGCAGCGCGAAAATTTCACCTCATCCAGCAACAGCTTCATATAATTGCGGTTTCCCGTTCCGGTGAGCGGGTCCCGGAACGCCAGCTCCTCAAGCTTACGCTCTGCACGGGACAAATCTGATATGTCAGATACTGTCAGGACGTATTGCTGCCTGTCCGTTCCTGCTTCCAGGCATGACAGGGTAATAAAAGCGGGAAACATCGCTTCCGTGCCGTTTCGCAGTGATAATTTATGACGGTATACACGATCAGACTGTGCCAGTTCATCACAACGTGAAAAGAGATCATGGTTAAAACCATATCGGGTGATGTCCTGCCCTTTCAGGGTAGACACATCACCGGTCAGCAAGGTTGCCAGTGAACGGTTTGCCTCTGTGACTATAAAGGCATCATCAATAATAGCGACACCTTCGGATAACTGATCAAAGATCACGTCAGAAAGTCGGTGCCTCTTCTCTGTTTCATTTGTTAAAACCTCACCGCGACTGAGAGGCGCCGCAGTGTCGCGCTGAATTTCAGGCAGCACCGTGTTGAATACGATTTTCTGTTCCAGTTCAAACCGCTTTAACGCAGTTTCACAACTGACTTTCAATGTTTTAGTATCGAATGGTTTAACAATGTAGCCATATGGCGACGTTTCCAGTGCCTGACTCAATGTAGTGTCGTCAGAAAACGACGTCGTATAAATCAATGGCGCAACAATTTTGCTGGCGATGATCCGCGCGGCTTCAATACCACTTCCACCATCGGCCAGATGGATGTCCATCAGAATAAGTTCAGGTTCGAGTTCCTCAGCCATATCAACGGCCTGCGACTCTGAGCGGGCAAGCCCGACGACTTCAGCGCCCATATGAGTAAGTTCGCGGGCCAGATACGTTGCCGCAATAGTGGTATCTTCCACCACCAGCACCCGCTTATTTTCCAGTAAACTCATCACGACTCCTGTTATCACCGCCGGATAAGTCTGAAGACGACGGTTGACGCTAAGTTACACATTACTCTTAATCATGAATGAAGACTGCGTCAATCAGTCTTACAAGATTTGCGCCAGAGTAGTCATTAAATCCTGCCCGGTGACCGGCTTGGTTAACACCGGTACGTGCTTTATTTCATCCGGGATGTCTACATCCTCACCATAACCACTAACGATAATGGCAGGAATACCTTTGACCGAAAGCTGTCTGATAAGGTCAAAACTGGTTTCATTACCCAGATGCACGTCAAAAACGGCCAGGCCGGGTTCGCGCCCTTCAACAGAACGGCGCGCTGCGGCAAGCGTACCTGCTACAGCGACATTCTGAACACCAAGCGCCTTCAGCTTTTTTTGCATATCAAGGGCAATCACCAGACTATCTTCGACTACCAGAGCATATTCCGGCATGCTTAAAGACGTATCGGGTTCTTCAATCGTTGCTACATTTTCACTGTCCGCAGAGGTGTCTTTAACGACAAGATAACGATGGGGGATCACCAGTGTCGCTTTTACGCCACCCGGAGAAAACTCAATGTCCACTTCGCCTTCAAGCTCATGGGGAATGACATTCCGTATCATTGTCATACCAAAACTGTCTTTACCAGGCAGCGACACAGGAGGACCGCCAGTTTCTTCCCAACGGATGATTAACTCAGATTTTTTCGATACAGACCAGTGGACAGACACCGTGCCCTTTTCACCTGAGTTCGAAAGCGCGCCATATTTTGCTGCATTGGTAAACATTTCATGCATCACCAGCACCAGAGGCGTGGCTGCATAAGGCGCTATCAACACATCCTCGCCATGGAGCTCAATACTGTTAGATAAATTCACATAGGCCTGAATTTCAGTTTCCAGTAACTTACGGAATGAAATATCAGTCCAGTCTGACGCAGTAAGCTGATCATGAGCGGATGCCAGAGCAACCAGACGGCCACTGAGAACCTGAATAAATTCTTCCAGTGTTCTGCCAGCTTGCTCAGTTTGCATCACAATGGCGTTGACCAGATTCAGAATGTTCCGTACCCGGTGATTCAGTTCCGATATCAGAATTTCATGTTTTCGTGCAGCCTGCAGGCGAATACTGTCCCTTTCCTGAATGTGTCTTATCATTACTTCAAGAAGGGTCACCCGCAAAGAATCTGCGTCATTAAGTTCCTGCTCAAGCCACTCGTGACAACTGTCACTGTGAGTTTGCTGCCAAACGTCGAAACTGCTCCTTGGCATGAGTCTGGCGCCATTCGGCCCGGCCACCACCGGTTTTTCCGGATTACCTGCCCAGCTTACGGTTTTGGTCTGTGCCTGACGGTAAAACAGCAAATAATCTCTGGGACTTTTTGATACAGGGACCGCCAGCACACCGGCAATGCCGTGAACATCGGTCTGATAACCACTCATAAAATCCGCCAGAGTGTCAATGGCGGCAATTTCGCTGGCTGCCAGTGCGTTCAACTGACGGCACAACCTCTTGAGGTTATCCGGTTCCAGAACATGCCCTTCGCTGCGTACTTCACCGTCTACGATGACGCAAATACCGTCACATTTTATCAGGTCGCGCATGACAGGAAACTGATCAGCAATACCCTGTGCCAGCGAACCGGAGGTCGGAATGGTCGACATAATTCGATTATGAACATGCCGCACTCTGTCCCGTTCGACACTTTGCTCCGTCATTAACCGCGACGACAACTCCAGGGAAAATACCTCAGCAAAAAGCTCCAGTTCCGTCCGTTGATAATACGACGGTACTTTAGGGCTGTAGTGGTGGCAGGCAAACAAACCCCACAACTTACCGTTAATGACAATGGAAACAGACAGGGAGGCTTTCACCCCCATGTTCTTCAAATACTCGATATGGATGGGAGAGACCGCACGCAGAGTGGAAAATGACATATCAATTTGACTGTCAGTCCCCTTCACAACAGGTAACACCGGCACCGTTGTGTCATCCACATCAGCAATCACCCTCAGCAGGTTTTTCACATACAAGGCACGGGCCTGCTTAGGGATATCAGAGGCGGGGTAACGCAAGCCAAGAAAAGGTTCCAACTTAAATTGCTTACTTTCAGCCACCACTTCTCCTGCCCCGTCCGGCAGGAACTTATACACCATCACTCTGTCATATCCGGTGATAAGCTGTATTTGCTGGGCAACCTGATCAATGAGTTCTTTACTGTCGGCGGCACGGTAAAATTGCGTCAGCAGAGATCGCACAAACTGCTCATCAGCTTTACGTTCACTGTGCACTTCTTCCAGCTCTATCAGCGTATAAAGACCATTATGATGAACAGAGATATCAACAGTCAGTCCGGTAGCCACAACTTTTTGTGCAAACAACCGTTCATTTCTGCCGGTAATCATGGAAGACTGTAAGGAAGAACGAATATGGTGTAACGTCGTTTTGTCAAACCAGTTTTTCAGCGGTTCTCCGGCAACGTCATCCACAGGTACACCCAGATAATGTTCAGTATTGGCTGAGCAAAACGCAATCAGCCAGTCGGCGCGCACGGCAATCAGACAACCAAAAGATTGTATGCTGCCCGGCAGATGAATGGGTTCCCTGTCGCAATTAGTCAGATCGACAGTGAAGTCTGATGAAGTGGCGTTATCCATGTCTTTGAACCGTGCTTATGACTTTTAGAATATTTTACGGCTTAATGTCTTACAACATTTTCAGAATATCAGATCAACTTATTGATGAATATAAATAAACTATTTTTAACACTCAGAGAATCATCGTCAGAACCTCACAAGCAGTTAGAAGCCACCTACCCGTTTTGTTACCAGATGCGCAGTGAAGCGTTCAGTCCGCTGCATTATGGCAGAGCCTTGTCTGTACTAAGGGCTTTTCACGTTTATGCCGCGCCTTTCGTGGCCCGCTTACCTGATGAAATACGTCACCTGATAATAGTCGATGATGTCATTGATGCACTTAACCTGGACCTGCAAATTTTAGGGGTGCTGGAAGAACAGCCTGAGTTCAAATCTGCATTATCATCTCAGTCACCAACCAGCCTGCTGGCATTCAGTTATGTGTGGATGGGATCGTCCATGGGCGGCAGTATCATCAGTCGCTGGCTGCAGTCACGTCATCCCGGTTTGCCGCAGCAATACTACCGTGCCATGGCAGAAACCGGCGCAAACTGGGAAACGTTTAAAGCAGGCGCTACTGACTGGGCCCGGGCCAATAATATCAACGATGATGATGCGGGAGACGCTGCCAGACAGGTTTTTGAAAGTATCATTAATACTGCCTCACACTACAGTGAACCTGCTTAACTCAAAAGCTGCAAAATAGCCTGTGCCTGTCTTCAGGCAGCACAGCGGTTTTGCTATGATTGCAATAAATTAATTAACAGTGAATTTCATGAAAGTAGTATCTTTTAATATTAACGGGATTCGTGCGCGGTTGCATCAGCTGTCTGCACTGATTGAAAAACACCAGCCGGATGTCATCGGTTTGCAGGAAATCAAAGTGCATAACGAGCAGTTTCCTGTTGCTGATGTGGAAGCGATGGGTTACCACGTTTTCTTCCACGGACAGAAGAGTCACTACGGTGTGGCTATGCTCACAAAAGAGAAGCCGCTGAATGTGCAATACGGTTTTCCCACTGATGAAGAAGACGCTCAGCGCCGCATGATAATGGTGACGTTAGCAGGTAAAAATGGTCAGCCGGTACGGGTACTGAATGGCTATTTCCCTCAGGGCGAGAATGAAAAGCATGAAACCAAGTACCCGGCGAAGCGTAAATTCTATGCCGATTTAATGGGGTATCTCAGTGACCACCATAGTCAGGATGACAACGTCATCATTATGGGTGATCTGAACATTTCGCCGGCAGACAATGATATCGGCATTGGCGAGGATAACCGTAAACGCTGGCTGAAAACCGGCAAATGCTCTTTTTTACCGGAAGAACGGGAGTGGATTAACACACTCTACGACTGGGGCGTGACCGACAGCTTCAGAGCACAAAATCCGGAAGTAAGCGACCAGTTCAGCTGGTTCGATTACCGCTCAAAAGGATTTAACGACAACCGGGGTCTGCGCATTGACCATATCCTGGCAACAAAGCCAGTACATGAAGGACTTCAGGAAACCGGTATTGATTACGAATTGCGCGGCATTGAAAAGCCGTCTGATCATGCTCCTATCTGGACGGTGTATGATATTTAACTAACGAGGTCATCATTGACAAGCCTGCAAACATTCGCACTTATTCTGTTCACCGGACTGATGATTGTGATAATCAGGAATCTGTCCTGGCAGGCTTTGTTAAAAGATAAGAGACAGCAGCATGTGTTATTCGGTTATACCGCGCTGCTGTTTTTTTTGTGGATTTTCCGTGCCGGGATTTATCAGGGGCTGGATGTTCATTTTTTATGGCTGAGTGCACTAACGCTGACACTCGGATTCAGAAAGGCGCTGATCGCCGGAGCCGTGGCCCTTACCGGTATAACATTAACCGGTACTGAACAATGGCACATGATCGGCGTAAATGGTCTGCTTGGCGTTGTCATGCCTGTGTGTGTCAGCTACGTCATCTTTATGACCGCATTTCACAAAATCCCCCGTAATCTGTTCGTCTACATATTTGCCTGTGCATTTTTCCCGGGCGCCATAGTCATAGCTTTGAAAATGGGTTTGCTGGGGGGATATTACCTGGCTGACGGTTTATATGACTGGCAAACCGTAAGAGATAACTACCTTATTCTTATCCCCTTACTGCTCTTCCCCGAAGGACTGTTAAATGGTATGACTATGACATTGCTCATCGTCTATAAACCTGAACTGGTCTACACCTTCCATGACAAATTCTATATCGACGGAAAATAACCGACAGCCATTACGCTTTGCCATTGTGATATACCCTGACGCGGAGGTGCTTGATTTCGCCGGGCCCTACGAAGTCTTTACCACGGCTGTGCGGGTCCACCAGTTTAACTGGCAGGTACAACTGGTAGCCGAAACTGCCATGATTAAAGCCCGTGCGGGTTTTATGGTACAGAGCCACACTACATTTGCAGATGCAGAGAAACCGGACATCCTCGTGGTGGTTGGCGGCGATCATACCCGCGAATTGAACAATCCTGTGTTGCTGGCATGGATCAAACAGGCATCTGCCAGTGCAAAGATAGTGGCATCAGTGTGTACAGGTTCATTCTTGCTTGCTGAAGCAGGGATTGTGGATAGCCATAATATGACAACACATTGGGAGGACATTGCTGATTTACGCAGGCTTTATCCGTCACTCACTGTGCATGAACATTGCCGGGTAGTGAATGAGGGCGCGCTTTACAGCAGTGGCGGTATATCAGCCGGCATCGACATGGCGTTAACGCTGGTAGCTGATATTACGAAGAAAGCTGATGCTGAAGCAACAGCCAGACAAATGGAATACCGGTGGGACGACAGCTGTCTGCGCATATAGCGCAGACACATTTAACAGCAGGATCTACTAGTCTTTCTTGTAAAGAATATCCATCACACCGGCCAGTTCGGTTTTACCTTCCCGCACTTCTTCCTCACTCAAACCAGCGATTTCGTGAGGAAATACCAGCCACTCATCGCTCTGATTTACATAATAGTCAGGAACAATTTCCGTCTTGTTGTTCTGTGGCTTGTACCAGGGGCAGGCAATACGGATATCTTTCGGCATATTCAGACGCATCAGTTTACGCACCTGTTTGATAAGCGCATCCACACTGCGGCCGGAATCAAATACATCATCAACAATCAGCAGTTTGTCGTCAGCATTAGCATTCTCGACCAGATAATGCAGACCGTGAACACGGATTTCTTTCGACTGTTTGTTGATACCGTAGTAAGACGATGTTCTCACTGCGATGTGGTCAGTTGGGGTATTTTTGAATTCAAAAAATTCCTGAACAGCGATACCAATAGGCGCACCACCACGCCAGATACCGATAATGAAGTCCGGCCGGAAGCCATCTTCATATACCATAGCCGCTAAACGGAACGAGTCTTCCAGAAGAGATTGGGAGGTAATAAAGTTTTTGTTCATAGCATTTATCCGGCCAGATTTGAAAGGCGGGAAGTATAGTGAAAATTAAGGTTATTTGCACGCAAAATTAACCACATGGTCAACATGGTACAAGCCAGTTTATTCGTTCTGCAGCGCCGTAGCAGGATGCACTTTCATCGCTCTCACAGCAGGGTAAACACTGGCCAGCAAACACAATACCAGTGAAAATAGTGTCACCATAATGACCTGATGCCAACGTAAATCCACAGGGATCCCCTGCCCGTCGGCAGACAATGCCAGCTGAATATCCAGCAGTGCCAGCAAATTATTCAGTTGCAACACTACTACAACACCCAGTACCAGGCCAAGTATAGCGCCCTTCACACCGTTAAACAGGCCGTTAAGTAAAAAGACTGTCCGTATCTGACCGGCTTCCATTCCCTGAGTTTGTAAAATGGCAATGTCACCCTGCTTTTCAGTGACTACCATCACCAGCGCAGAAACAATGTTAAATGCCGCTACTGCAATGATGAGCAGCAGCATCATAAACATCATGTTTTTTTCCATTTTCACAGCATCGAACAGGGGCCCCTGACGTTCCCGCCAGTTATCGGATGAAAAGCCCTGCCCGTCTAATGTGTTTATGACCGCACTGTAATTAAAGGCGTCGTTAAGGAAAAGGCGGGTATCTGAGGACGCATCCTGCGGTTTCCTTAATAACCTTTTCAGATCGTCCAGATGCATAAAGATGACCTTGTCATCCATCTGAGAATTAACCCCATACAACCCTGCTACTTTTACAATACGCTGAGCCGGCATGCGTCCCAGCGGGGTGTATACACTCGCTCCAGCCACAAGAAGACGCATTGTATCCCCCGGTCTGAGATCGAGTTGAACAGCCAGCGCCTGACCGGCAATCACATTAAAACTGCCGCTTTCCAGACCGGTGAACTTACCGGCCACCATGTTTTCTGCCACCACAGAGTCCTGCATATCTTCCGGCACAACGCCCTGAATTTGCACACCTCTCAGCCCGCTTCTTGCCTGTAAAACCCCTTCTGTTTCGATAAACGGCATGACATGGTCTACACCGGCAATGCTTTCAAAGGGAGCCGCAGATGGTTCCGCATGTACAACCACATGAGGCAGAATACCCAGAATGCGCTGCTTTAATTGCCCTTCAAACCCGTTCATCACCGATAACACAATGATCAGCGCCATCAAACCCAGTGCAATTCCGGCGACTGAAAAAAAGTTAATGAACGAAACAAAGCTATTTTGTTTATTCGCAGTAGAATAGCGCAGCGCCAGAAAGGCAGAGACTGGTTGAAACATGAAAACCCGGCGTCGGAAAAAGTAAATGGCGTAATACGGCAACCGTATTAGTAAAGTTGTTAGTCTACGTGTAAGCTTTACTACGTACAAGATTGATGTAGCAGGATTTAAATGAGCAACGAGACACTGGCAGATAAACAGGCACAATTCGACGAGTTCTTCATGATTACCAGTGAACTGCCGGTAAACGTAGTGCCGCTGGAAGCGGGTAAACCCGTTCCTGCCAGTGACGATCTTGAATCCGTCATGCCCTATGCATTCAGAATTGCCGGGGAAATGGCTGCCATCGAGGCACAGGCATTAAGACCGCTGCGTAATCTCGGAGACCACGCTGCAGCGCTGACTGATTATCTGAACCATCAGGCCAGAAAAATCGACCTGATGATGTCTTATATACTACACCAGCAGGACGATGAGACCTGTCGCTATCAAACCGTTAAGTTTGGCGGCGGCGGTATAATCGTCAGTACCGCATCGCCTTACGAAACCGGTACGCTGGCTGAACTGAAGCTGTTTCTCAATCAGGAAGCGGCGGCTGTTTATTGTTTCGGTGAAGTTATTGCTTGCCAGCAGCACGGAGATGATTACCATATATCCTTCATTTTCCGCAGCATCCGCGAACAGGATCAGGAATTGCTGGTGCGCGCCAGTTTGCATTTGCAAACCCAGCAGCTGCGCAAACGCGCTCAGGACAAACAGGAATAGTTCGCTCTCACGCAACTCCATGATAACCAGCCAATAGTTTTCAAGGTGACATGACAGCCACAATTTTTTCTTTACCACTGCCGAAGGCAAAAAAGGCCGGCAGCACAGGTGATCACCAGCAATGGGGTCAGTTAAAAGGCAGTAGCCGCGCTCTGGCCGTCAGCCAGGCATACAAGCAGCATAAAGGACCGGTGGTTGTTATCACCGCTGACACACCGTCAGCCATGAAGCTCCAGCGGGAACTTGCATGGTTTTTAGATAACGACCGTAGTGTTACCACCTTGTTCCCTGATTGGGAAACTCTGCCTTATGATATGTTTTCGCCCCATCAGGATATTGTTTCCCAGCGGATGGAAACTTTGTACCGGATGGCGAACGAGCCCAGCGGTATCTTCATCGTTCCCGTAAACACGCTGATGCAACGGCTGGCACCGGTAGATTATTTGAATAAATATCTGCTGATGGTTCATAAAGGCGATACCCTCGACCGTGAACAGTTCCGGCGCAATCTCGAACAGGCCGGCTATCTGCATGTAAACCAGGTAATGAGCCACAGCGAATTTTCCATTCGCGGTTCCATTATCGACCTGTTTCCCATGGGCAGTGACAGACCATTCCGCATTGATTTATTCGATGATGAAATTGATTCTATCCGCTATTTTGAAACAGAAAACCAGCGCTCTGCGGATGCCGTTGATGAAATCCGGTTGTTACCGGCAAGAGAATTTCCCACCGACAAAGCTGCACTTTCAGCCTTCAGAGCCCGTTACCTGGAAACCTTCGACAGCAACAGTTCGCAGGAATCGGTATTAAGTCAGGTATCTAAAGGCACCATGCCCGGCGGTATCGAATACTATCTGCCGCTGTTTTTTGACCATACTGCTACCCTGTTTGACTATCTCCACGATAATGCCGTCCTGATGCTGCATGGCGATGTCATGGACGCCAGCGAGTTTTTCTGGGCAGATGTGGCTGAGCGTTACGAACAGCGCAGATACGACTTATCACGCCCCCTGCTCAGCCCTGAAGCACTGTTTCTGCCAGTTAACCAACTTTTCGAACAGGTCAAAAACTGGCCGCGGATTACGCTGCACGCAGACGCTTTAGAAGAAAAAGCAGGAAAATCCAACCTCGGATGCGAAAGCCTTAAAGACATCGCGTTTAATCCACAGAAGAAACAGCCGGCTCAGGCGCTGACGGAAAAAATGAAAGCCGCCCGGAATGCCGGCAGCCGTGTGCTTTTCTGTGCTGAATCTCAGGGACGGCGGGAAAACCTGCTGACTCTGCTGAATAAAGCAGGGATCCGCCCTGAAGCCGTTCAGCAACTCAGTGACTTCATCGACAGTGATGTTGCTGCAGGCATTTGTGTTGGTCTGGTAGAAAACAGCTTCGAGTGGCAGCGTGAACAGGGCAATATTCTGTTTATTACTGAAACAGAACTGCTGGGCCATAAGGTCAGTCAGCGCCGCTTACGTGACAAACGGCAGGCAACGGATGAAAGTGCCATTATCCGCAACCTCGCTGAACTGTCTGTTGGACAACCGGTGGTTCACTTTGATCACGGCGTGGGCAGGTATACGGGTTTGCAAACCCTGGATGCCGGCGGCGTGATGACCGAGTATGTGTGCATTGAATATGCAAAGCAGTCAAAGCTCTACGTGCCGGTGTCTTCTCTGCATCTGATTTCACGCTATACCGGCGGCGATGTGGATCATGCGCCACTGAACTCACTGGGCTCAGATGCGTGGACAAAAGCGAAACAAAAAGCAGCCGAGAAGGTCCGCGACGTGGCTGCGGAACTGTTGAATGTCTATGCCAAACGGGCAGCAAAACCGGGGTACGCCTACGACATCAACTGGGAAGATTACCAGAGCTTTGCCGACAGCTTTCCTTTTGAAGAAACACCGGATCAAATTCAGGCCATCAATGCCGTTATTCAGGATATGGGTTCTCCGCAGGCCATGGACAGACTGGTTTGTGGTGACGTGGGCTTCGGTAAAACAGAAGTAGCCATGCGGGCAGCTTTTCTGGCTGCCAATCACGGTAAACAGGTGGCCATACTTGTGCCAACCACCCTGCTGGCACAACAGCATTTTGAAAATTTCAAAGACCGCTTTGCAAACTGGCCGTTTAATATTCAGGTAATGAGCCGTTTTGTCAGCGGTAAAGCGCAGAAAACCGTTGTCGACGGCATCAAAGAGGGCCAGGTGGACATCGTGGTGGGCACCCACAAACTGCTCAGCAGCGACATTGAATTTAACGATCTTGGCCTTGTGATCATTGACGAAGAACACCGCTTTGGCGTGCGTCAGAAGGAAAAATTCAAATCCCTGCGTGCAGATGTAGATATTCTGACCCTTACCGCTACCCCCATACCGAGAACGCTGAACATGGCATTGTCCGGTATGCGTGATTTATCCATCATCGCTACGCCGCCGGCACGCCGCTTATCGATAAAGACTTTTGTGCAGCAACGCAATACGTCGGTGATCCGTGAAGCGGTTATGCGTGAAATTCTTCGTGGTGGTCAGGTTTACTTCCTCCACAATGAAGTGGATACCATCGAAAAAACCGCGAAAGAAATTGCCGAAATTGTCCCTGAAGCGCGTATTGCCACCGGTCACGGACAAATGCGTGAGCGGGAACTGGAAACCGTGATGAGTGATTTCTATCACCAGCGCTATAACGTGCTGGTGTGTACCACTATCATTGAGACAGGTATTGATGTTCCTACCGCTAACACTATCATTATGGACAGAGCCGACCACCTCGGTCTGGCGCAGCTTCACCAGTTGCGCGGACGTGTGGGCCGTTCTCACCACCAGGCATACGCATACCTGCTTACCCCTCATCCGAAGCGGATGACGAAAGATGCGGCCAAGCGTCTGGAAGCCATCGCCAGCCTGGAAGATCTGGGCGCAGGCTTCGCACTGGCTACCCATGACCTTGAAATTCGTGGTGCCGGTGAATTGCTCGGCGATGATCAATCGGGGCAGATAGCCTCTATCGGTTTTACGCTGTACATGGATATGCTGGACCAGGCTGTGACAGCATTGAAGGAAGGTCGCGAGCCCAGTCTGGAAGATGCTTCAGCCAATCAGACGGAAATTGAGCTGCGTATTCCTGCGCTGTTGCCCGATGACTATATTGCAGATGTTAATCAGCGTCTTTCACTCTATAAGCAACTGGCAAGTTGTCAGAGTAAAGATGCCATTGATGAATTCCAGGTTGAGTGTATAGACAGATTTGGCTTACTGCCGTTGCCGGCTAAACAACTTATCAAAGTCGCTGAACTCAAACTCATCGCAAAACGGTTGGGTATAACAAAAATCGACCTGACCAGCATTGGCGGCACCATTGAATTCAGAGAAAATACGCCGGTGGATCCGGGGTATATCATACAACTGGTACAAACCCGTTCTGATACGTTCCGTTTTGAAGGCAGCCAGAAGTTGCGTCTGGTGAAGAAAACCGAAACAGCAGAAGAACGGTTATCCCTGATTGAAAATGTACTGAACGACTTTGCCATGGAGACAAAGTAAGCATGAAACGGGTAGTCGCTTTAGCAGCAGGACTTCTTTTAAATACCGCTTCACCAGTATTTGCTGCGGATGACTGGTGGTTTGATGTGGAAGTGATCATTTTCGATCGTAACATCAGCATCAGTGAGCTCAATGAGCAATTTGCTGAAACACCACTGGCTCAGTCTGTGGCTGAGTTAAATCTGATTGATAACTATCTTCGTCCTGATATCAGTTACATTAAGCAAGGTCTCGCCACCTGTGGTGTGCCCTCCTCCCCTTTGTGGATGGATACGCCGTCACTGGAAGACATTCAGGCTGACTATGCACGCTGGAAAGCCTCGCAGTCACTGTTATCAGAGAATACCGGTACAAGCGCTGATAACACCGGGTTGTCAAACATCGGCGCATCTGATTTTGATGCGGCAACGGACTTATCTGATGAAACAGAACAGCCTCAGCAGAACCGCAAAGATGCGCTGGCAGAAACGTTCAGCGTAGAAACCGGCAATGACGGGTTTTCATCCGGCGAAATGGCTATTACAGACGAAGAACCGGATATGCCGGCTTTTGACCCTGTCACAGATTCAGAAATCGCTGAGTACTGGATTGCTTTTTCCGGGATCAATACGGTTACACCCGTCACGGTTCCCCGTTTCAGCTACTGTGAACCGCCGCGGGACTGGTTAAGCTGGCAAAATGGTAAATGGCAGACTTACAAACCGGATAATTCTCTTCCCGCACCGGATGTTGTGCCGGAGTTTCTTGATGGCCGGGATACAGAATTCGCCCGGTTTGCACACTTACTGCCTTATGACAGTTTGGAACTGACTAAACTTTCACGGCAGATCCGGCAAACCCGGGGCTTGAACCGTATGCTTCATATTGCCTGGCGTCAGCCGGTGAAGTTCGGTGAACAAAAAGCTGCAGCCATGCGGATCATCGCCGGCGACAATTATGCGGACAGCTTCACAATGAACGGTGAAGCCATTAAACCGGCATTACCGCAATCTGCCGAACAGGCAGAGGCACAAGAAAATTTAACGCTGACACAGGATGATTTCTTTACGCAGTTATCTTCACGTCTGAACCGTGCCGGCACGGTGAGTTTTGACGACATGATGGCAGCGGAACCTGAACAAATCATGCAGACGGATACAGCACAAAATACGACTGTCGCACAGGCTAACGAAGGCCTTACTCCTGCCATCTGGCAATTAGATGGTTTTCTGAAAGTGTATCTGAAATATATTAACCGGGTACCTTATCTGCACATCGACAGTGAGATGCAGTACCGTCAGCCGGTAACGACGGGAGAGAGCGAAAACGGGCAGCCTGAATTTGAATTGCAGGCGGTGCCTTTTCATCAGGTACGCCGGGTGATCAGTAAACAAATCCACTACTTTGACCACCCCATGTTTGGCATGATCGTGCAAATCAGAAGACATCAGCAATAGCTGATGTCTTTCACCGGCAGCTAAAGGCGTGTGACAATGACCACGCCGGTGACCACAAATGCCACCAGTATATTCAGAATGGTGCCCTCTCTTATCATTGTCTGCATATTAATATGACCACTGCCATATACAATCGTATTTGTCGGCGTGGCAACCGGCATCATAAACGCGCAACTGGCACTGATAGCAGCAGGCATCATTAACACCACAGGGTCGAGGTCGAGGGCAATAGCGGCACTGGCCAGAATTGGCATCAACAACGTAGCTGTGGCTGTATTGGACGTCACTTCAGTCACAAAGCTCACTGCAAGACACAACACCAGGATCAGCAGCATGACCGGTAATACCGATAAACTGGTCAGTGCTTCCCCCAGCACCACACTTAAGCCTGATACAGTGAAAGCTTTAGCCAGACAAATACCGCCGGCGTAAACCATCAGCAGACCCCAGGGGATCTGAGCGGCAGTATCCCAGTCGAGGATTTGTCCCGGCTTTTCCTTATTGCCGTCCGGAATAAGGCACATCATTACCACACCAGCCATGGCGATAGTACTGTCACTCACATTCGTCATGCCCAGCCACTGTGTCCAGAACGGCCGGAAAACCCATGCCAGCGCAATAATTAAAAATGAAATCAGCACCCGGCGCTCAGCCGGTTTCCAGTCACCGGTGTCCGGTAATACCACCGTGGGGATCTGACCAAGATGACGTGTAAGCCACAGCGCCATCACCGGAATAGCCAGTATGACTACCGGAATACCGGTTTTCATCCAGTCCAGAAAGCTCAGCTCAGTGCCGGTAGTTTGCTGATACACACTCATAAAAATGATATTCGGCGGCGTACCAATTGGTGTACCTACCCCACCGATACTGGCAGCGTAGGCAATCCCCAGTAAAATGGCTGATGCCAGACGGGGAGAATCCACAGAGCTGATTATTGCCAGTGCAATGGGCAGCAGCATCAGCGTAGTGGCCGTATTCGATATCCACATACTGAGAACCGCAGAGGTAAGCATAAAACCGAGCACCAGCCGCTTAGCATTTGAGGCCCCGGTAAGCTTCAGCATATAAACTGCCAGCCTGCGGTGTACGCCGGATTTTTCCAGCGACTTGGACAACATAAAGCCGCCCATCAACAACAAGATAACGTGGCTTCCCAGCGCCGATGAGGCTTCCTGATAGGTCATCACTCCCGCCATGGGAAAGGCAAAAAACGGAATAAGAGACGTGACGGGAATAGGTAATGCTTCGGTCATCCAGAGCATAGCGATAAGAATAGTAAGACCGGCCGTTAAACTCATGATCTGGCCGAAGTCATTACTCATCATAATGACAAAAATACTCAGACTTGCCAGTACTGACAAGGCAATAAAGCGTGATTTAACTTGCATACATACATTTCCGGGCGCGTGATGCACCGACTACGTGGTGAAAGAAACTGATGGCAGGCGTTTTCGCAATTGAGTCTTAATCCGGTTTATTTTTATTATTTGATTAAGTTAGCGCGTTGATATTGATATCATAAAAACCGGCATTGATGCAAAAATCAAAACGCACAAAACTCTTTTTATCTTCCTAAGTTGAGGCCCTATGACGCCGGCGATTAATCTTCTGAAAAAGAAGAAAGTGACACATCAGGTATTAAAATACGAACATGATCCCGCTGCGCCTTCATACGGACTGGAAGCCTGCGAAAAACTGCACCTCGATCCTGTAACGGTTTTTAAAACACTGGTAGCAGAAACAGATAAGCAGCAATGGGTTGTCTGCATCATACCCGTGGAAGATAAGTTGAGCATGAAAGCTGTAGCGAAAGCTGCCGGCGCGAAAAAAGCAGCCATGGCAGCCCCTGCAGACGTCGAGCGGACCACCGGCTATATTTTGGGTGGGGTAAGTCCGCTGGGACAAAAGAAAAGACTACCGGTGTTAATTCACCATTCAGCGCAGAACCTGGAGAAAATGCACGTCAGTGCCGGCCGCAGAGGGCTTGAGGTCGGTTTGAAACCGTCTGATTTAAGTGCACTGACCGCTGCAACATTTCACCCGCTGACCGTCAGCAGCGAAGATAACGGGTGAAACCATGCTGATTATTCGCCGGTACCCGGCCGGATAGCATCCCGCTCCCCGTTGTTTGCTCCGGCATAGCGTGACTGCCACATTTCTCTGGCTGCCTCACGTTCTTTCTCACCGGGTGCCTGTCCTGACGACAACGTGACAGCAATCTGCTCAATGATCTGATCCCGCTTAGTGATTAATGCCTCCACTTGCGGGAACAAATCTTTCGCTTCCGGGTACTTCACCTTCAGACTGCCGATGTCTTCAAGGGCATAGTAACGTTCTTCAAACTCATCATTAAACAAGCTGCGTTTGGCATTGAACTTTACGTATTCAACCGCCTGAGATGACGCAAGATACTGCATGTCAGTTGAACTCAGACCGGCCTGTTCCGCCACTTCCTGCGCCCGGTTCATCCATTTTTCAAGCGCTTCACTGTCACCATCAGCAACTGCCTGCTTTATTCCGGCTTCCAAATCAGAAGCATGAAGAATATCCATCACCGTAATTACCGGTACCGGGGCCTGTTCTGAAGAAGAATCGGACAGATAAATGAAATACCCCGCCACAGCAACAAGAATCAATGCTGCGAGGAATCCTGCTTTTTTCATTGCAACTCCTGCTAAATGCAATTTTAAAAACGAAAAAGGCAATACGCAGCGCGTATTGCCCTAACAAAGAACATCAATACCTGACAGATGAGGCACCGCTTACAGATGCCGTAACGACGTTACTCTGTCGGTGGCTTTGAGTTTTCAACCCGGCTTTTGAGCTTCTGGCCGGGACGGAATGTAACCACCCGTCTGGCTTTGATCGGAATATCTTCACCGGTTTTCGGGTTTCTTCCGGGACGCTCGTTCTTATCACGCAGGTCAAAATTACCAAAACCTGACAGTTTCACTTGTTCACCAGATTCTAACGCTTCCTTGATTTCCTCAAAGAAGGCTTCCACCAAATCCTTAGCGTCTTTTTTATTAATACCCAGTTTTTCGAATAAGTGTTCAGCCATTTCGGCTTTGGTCAATGCCATAATCTACTCTCTTAACGCTGCCCCAAACTCTGATTCCAGCCCTTTAACTACGGTGTCCACTGCTTGTTGTATTTCAGCTTCTTCCAAAGTTTTATCAGGATCCTGTAGTACAAGAGACAGTGCGAGGCTCTTATAGCCGGGCTCGACACCCTTCCCTTTATACACATCGAACAAGTTTAGGCCAACTAGTTGATTTACGCCAATTTTTTCTACGAAAGAAAGAATCGCTCCAACGGTAATTTCATCTTTGACCGTAATTGCAATATCACGACGGTTCGCCGGGAACCTGGAAATTGCTTTTGCCTGTGGCAAGTTACGCTCAGAAATTGCTTTAAGATCAAGCTCAAAGACGAAAACGCGACCATTTACACCTAACAGTTTAGTAAACTGTGGGTGAATTGCACCAACATAACCGATTGATTTGCCATTTAAAAGCACTTCTGCAGTCATACCCGGATGCAATGCGCTGTGTTCGCCTTTTACAAAGGTGACTGACTGCCCGCCGGCTTTGAGTGCCAGTAACGCTTCCACATCTCCTTTAGCATCAAAGAAGTCAACCGCACTGTCGTCGCTCAACCAGCTTTCGTCATAACGGCGACCGGCAATTACACCGGCAATCACCGGCTCCTGGCGCACACCCTGCGGCGCATCGCTGTCAGGAATAAAACGTAAACCAGTTTCGAACAATCTGACCCGCGCTTGCTGACGTTTCTGGTTGTAAGCCGTAGCCCCCAGCAATCCTGGCCACAGGCTTAAGCGCATAACCGACATATCCGCCGAGATAGGATGTGGTAATACCATGCCTTCCCGGGACGGGAATAAGCCACTTTGTACTTTGGGGTCAACAAACGAATACGTAATGGCTTCGACGTAACCCCGTGCAGTAAGTTCAGATTTAAAACGGGAAACCGGAATCGCTGACTCGCTGCTGTTCAGCAACTTCAGGCTGCCTTTCGGTGCCTGGTCAGGAATATTGTTATAACCGTAAACACGGGCCACTTCTTCAATCAGATCTTCTTCAATGGCAATGTCAAAACGGTAGCTTGGCGCTTTCGCTTCCCAGCCTGATTCCGTTACCGTGACATCCAGGCCCAGACGGGTAAGAATATCGGTCACTTTATCGTCAGCAATATCAATACCCAGCACACGGCTCAAACGTGCGCGACGTAATACCACATCAGAAGACACTGGCAGTGATGCCTCATTTACGGCTTCTACAACCGGACCCGGCTGACCGCCACAAATATCCAGAATAAGTGCCGTGGCTCTTTCCATCGCTTTACGTTGCAGCAACGGATCCACACCACGCTCATAGCGGTGAGATGCATCGGTATGCAAACCATACTGACGTGCACGACCGGCAATGGCATCACGGCTGAAGAACGCACTTTCCAGAAGAATGTGCTTCGTTTCTTCGTTCACACCCGAGTGCAGACCACCGAAAATACCGGCCATGGCCAGTGCTTTGCTGTCATCGGCGATAACCAGAGTGTTGTCTTTCAGCTCAACGGTGTTCTCATCAAGCAGAGTAAGTTGTTCACCGGCATGCGCAAGACGAACGTTGATATTGCCGTCAATGGCATCCAGGTTAAATGCATGTAACGGCTGACCCAGCTCCAGCAGAACGAAGTTAGTAACGTCTACGATAGGATCTATAGAACGGATACCGCAACGACGCAGCTTTTCTTTCAGCCACAGCGGTGACGCTGCTTTTACGTCAACGTTGCAGATAACACGGCCCAGATAACGTGGACACGCTTCAGGGGCGCTTAAGGTAATCGCCAGTTTGTCATCAATAGAGGCTTCCACGTCTTCGATAGCCGGCTCTGTCACATCAGTGCTGTTCAGAACGCCCACTTCACGGGCCAGACCACGAATACCCAGACAGTCCGCGCGGTTAGGTGTTAAATCGACTTCAATGATATTGTCATCGAGATTCAGATAATCGCGAATGTCCATGCCAAGCTCTGCGTCTGCAGGAAGCTCAATGATACCGCTATGATCCTCTCCCATGCCAAGCTCAGAAAAGCTGCAAAGCATACCGTGAGAAGGCTCGCCACGAAGTTTGGCTTTCTTAATTTTGAAATCACCGGGAAGTACTGCTCCGACTTTCGCTACTGCAACTTTCAATCCTTCGCGACAGTTAGGCGCACCGCATACGATGTCCAGTAATTCCTCTTCACCGACATTAATTTTTGTCACTCTGAGTTTGTCTGCATTCGGATGCTGACCACACTCAACTACCTTACCCACTACCACACCGGAAAATTCCGCTGCAACGGGCTCAACGCCATCCACTTCCAGACCAGCCATGCTAAGCTGCTCAGATAAGGCACCGGTAGAAACCTGTGGGTTAACCCACTCTCTTAACCACTGTTCACTAAATTTCATGATTGCTTTGCCTTAATTGAACTGCTTCAGGAAACGAAGATCGTTTTCGAAAAATGCGCGCAGGTCGTTAACGCCATAGCGCAGCATGGTCAGACGTTCAACGCCCATACCAAAAGCAAAGCCGGTGAATTCTTCAGGATCAATGTGTACCGCTTTCAGTACATTCGGGTGCACCATACCGCAGCCCAGTACTTCCAGCCATTTACCGCCTTTACGACGCACGTCTACTTCGGCAGAAGGCTCTGTAAACGGGAAATAAGAAGGACGGAAACGCACTTCCAGTGACTCTTCGAAGAAGTGTTCCAGGAAGTCATGAAGAATGCCTTTCAATTCAGCAAAGCTCACATTGCGGTCAACCATGAGACCCTCCACCTGATGAAACATCGGTGTGTGTGTCTGGTCGTAATCATTACGGTAAACACGGCCCGGCGAAATAATACGCAGTGGTGGCTTTTCCGTTTCCATGGTACGAATTTGCACACCGGAAGTCTGGGTACGCAGCATCACATCAGGATTAAAATAAAAAGTATCGTGATCAGCCCGTGCAGGGTGATTGGCAGGAATATTCAGTGCATCAAAGTTGTGAAAGCTGTCTTCCACTTCCGGTCCGGTTTTAACAGCGAACCCTAGCTGACCAAAAAAACCTTCGATTCGTTCAATCGTGCGGCTGACAGGGTGTATGTTCCCCGGCACTTCCTGACGACCGGGCGCTGACACGTCCACAGCTTCTTCAGACAGCTTTGCATTCAGTTCAGCGGCACGTAACGCTTCGCCCTTAACACTGATAGCCTGCTGAATTTGCTGTTTGGCCTGATTAATTTTTTGTCCGGCTGCAGGACGTTCTTCGTTAGACAGTTTGCCTAACCCTTTTAACAGGTCAGTCAACTTGCCTTTCTTACCCATAAACTCGACGCGCACATTATCGAGCGTGGCTGCATCTTCGGCAGCGTCAATCTGGCTTTGTGCCTGACTGATGATCGCTTCAAGCTCCATGTTATCCTCAATTTGGCATGGTAGTGGTGGAAAAACAGCGTTGCTGCTTAACCAAAAATTCTAAACCCGTAGTTTACACGACAGACAAAGAATACGGCTACCCTAAGAGGCTGAATATTCCAACATTTACAGGATTAATTTGCGATTTGAGCGCTTATTGCCAGAGGTGGCGAAAGAATGAAAAAATTTTTGCGCTGAAACGAAAAACGGCGAGCATCCTGCTCGCCGTTTCCCGAAAGAACTTAAACTTAATTTGTTAAAAAATTAAGCTAATGCGCCTTTAGCCGCTTCGACTAATGCGCTGAATGCTACCTTGTCATGTACCGCGATGTCGGCAAGGATCTTACGATCGATTTCAACAGACGCTTTCTTCAGACCGTTGATGAAACGGCTGTAAGAGATACCATTTTGACGAGCCGCAGCGTTGATACGCGCAATCCACAGTTGACGGAATTGACGCTTACGCTGACGACGGTCACGATATGCATATTGACCAGCTTTAGTTACGGCCTGTACTGCTACGCGATAAACACGTGAACGTGCACCGTAATAACCTTTTGCCTGCTTGAGGACTTTTTTGTGACGAGCACGTGCGATAGTGCCGCGTTTTACTCTAGCCATTAATCAGTCTCCTAAGTCTTATACGTAAGGCAGCATGCGCTGAACTAATTTAGTATCAGAGTCATGAACCAGTTTTTTGCCACGCAGGTGACGTTTACGCTTAGAGCTCTTCTTAGTCAGAATGTGACGTAAGTGAGACTGTTTGCTTTTAAAGCGGCCAGAACCCGTTTTCTTGAAACGTTTGGCGGCACCGCTTACAGTTTTCATTTTAGGCATTGCTAAAACTCCGCATTGTTTAATATCGGCTTTCAGTGTGCAGTCACTTATTGCCGGCTAATGTTTGCAGCAGGGTGTTTCAAAGGTGCAGATTCTCTGAAAACTTTAGACCACTACTACCTCTTAATTGGGGCAAGCACCATGATCATCTGGCGGCCTTCCACACGACGTGGAAAAGACTCGCAAGTAGCAATGTCTTCTAAATCCGTTTTAACACGGTTCAGTTGCTCAATGCCGATCTCCTGGTGGGCCATTTCACGTCCGCGGAAGCGAATCGTGACTTTAGCCTTATCCCCACTTTCCAGAAAGCGACGCAGGTTGCGCAGTTTTACCTGGTAATCGCCTTCATCAGTGCCAGGGCGAAATTTAATCTCCTTGACCTGAATTTGCTTCTGTTTTTTCTTTTGCTCTTTCTGAGCTTTACTTTTCTCGAAGAGGAATTTGCCATAGTCCATAACTTTACAGACTGGCGGCTCAGCATTTGGACTGATTTCCACAAGATCAAGAGTTGCTTCTTCAGCTGTCTGCATCGCTTCTGCGAGAGACACTACTCCAATCTGTTCGCCATCTTTACCGATTAATCGTACTTCGCGAGCACGGATTTCGTCGTTAATGCGGGCTTTATCGCCCTGAGCCTTATTATTAGCGCCTTTAATGTGCTAATCCTCCAAAAATTAAAAACTGATGCCCGCCAGTTTCTCATGCCAGCGGGCTGAATCTTATACACTCACCATTACTTAATGGTTTTCTCCGCAACTTCCTTTTGTGCCAGTTCGATGAAGGCATCAACAGACATTGAACCTAAATCATCACCTTTACGGGAACGAACGGCGATGTGCCCTGCTTCGACTTCTTTGTCACCACAGACCAACATATAAGGAACGCGCTTTAAAGTGTGCTCGCGGATTTTAAAGCCTATCTTCTCATTTCTCAAGTCAGACTTTACTCTAAATCCTGCATTCTGCAGTTTTTGTACAGTTTTTTGCACATATTCAGCCTGATTGTCGGTAATATTCATCACCACCATCTGCTGAGGTGCTAACCAGAGCGGGAAGAATCCGGCAAATTCTTCAGTAAGAATACCGATGAAACGTTCAAGAGAACCTAACACCGCACGGTGAATCATAACCGGAACACGACGCTCGCCATCTTCAGCAACATAAGTTGAACCTAAGCGGCCAGGCATAGAGAAGTCGAGCTGTACGGTACCACACTGCCATGCACGGTCCAGACAATCGTACAGGGTGAATTCAATTTTAGGGCCGTAGAAGGCACCTTCACCAGGCAACCAGCTGAATTCAATGCCTTTGCTGTCCAGCGCTTCCGCCAGTGCTTTTTCTGCTTTGTCCCAGATTTCATCACTGCCTACACGCTTTTCAGGGCGGGTAGACAACTTAACTTCGATTTTTTCGAAGCCGAACGCTTTGTAAGCGTCGTAAATCATGTCGATACACAGACCCACTTCACTGAGGATTTGTTCTTCAGTACAGAAGATGTGGGCATCGTCCTGGGTGAAACCACGTACACGCATCAGACCATGCAGTGCACCAGAAGGTTCATTGCGGTGACAACAACCGAACTCTGCCATACGCAACGGCAGGTCGCGGTAGGATTTCAGACCCTGATTAAAGATTTGCACGTGACCCGGGCAGTTCATCGGCTTAATCGCGTATTCACGCTTTTCCGATTCCGTGGTGAACATGTTTTCAGCGTATTTATCCCAGTGGCCGGATTTTTCCCACAATACGCGGTCCATCATCAACGGCCCTTTTACTTCGTCGTAGGAATAGCTTCGCAGCATTTTACGCACGAACTGCTCAAGCTCGGTGTAAATAGACCAGCCGTCGTTGTGCCAGAACACCATGCCCGGCGCTTCTTCCTGCCAGTGGAACAGATCCAGGGTTTTACCGATTTTACGGTGATCACGCTTTTCTGCTTCTTCCAGACGTTGCAGATAGGCTTTCAACTGTTTCTTGTCTGCCCAGGCTGTACCGTAAATACGCTGCAACATTTTGTTGTCGCTGTTACCGCGCCAGTAGGCACCCGCCACTTTCATCAGTTTGAAATGTTGACAGAACTTCATGTTCGGTACGTGAGGTCCACGACACATATCGATGTATTCTTCGTGGTGATACAAACCCGGGAAAGAATCCTTTGGAATGTTCTCGTCGAGAATTTCCATTTTATAGGTTTCGCCGCGGGCTTCAAAAGTATCCCGCGCTTCCTGCCAGCTTACGTTTTTCTTCACTACGTCGTAGTTAGTTTTAGCCAGCTCCAGCATACGCTTTTCAAGCTTCTGCAAATCTTCCTGCGTCAGGCTGTGTTCCATATCAACATCGTAGTAAAAGCCGTTGTCGATAGTCGGACCGATTGCCATCTTTGCATCAGGCCATAACTGTTTAATAGCGTGGCCGATTAAGTGCGCGCAGCTGTGACGGATGATTTCAAGACCATCTTCGTCTTTTGCGGTGATGATTTGCAGCGCTGCGTCAGACTCAATCAGGTCGCAGGCGTCTACACGGTCACCGTTAACACGGCCGGCAATAGTCGCCTTGGCGAGACCGGGGCCGATGTCAGCAGCAACATCCATTACCGAAACAGCAGAATCGAAAGCGCGCTGGCTTCCGTCAGGAAGTGTAATTACAGGCATGTTATATCCTTTACAGTGGTGACGCCTACTCTGCGCCACTTGCATTAATTTGTGGTGTACAGCGTCAAAATAACGCAATGAAAAAGTATTCAGATGCCTACCTGCATCTGACAAAAGAGACCGAATTATAACGGCTTAAATGCTGTGCGCAATGACACATTACTTTAATTGTGAATACAGCAGTTTTCGTTGCTGGCATTCACAGTAATGTTTGCCATAATTTCTCCATGGTTCACCTGGCGATCAATGACGTTTATTCCTATGTGGCATTTCATCTGCGAACATATAAGCGATGCAACACAGACATTTTTCAGTTACACAAAACGTGCAACGATCAGCGGCGGTGATACCCACTCTGCCTTTGTTATCAATGATGAAACCCACCGGTACTTTGTAAAAATCAACCCGCTGTTGAATGGCCATAAGCTGCGTTACGAAATGGACGGACTGAAGGCTTTATCCCGGTCCGGCGCGCTGTATGTACCCGCCGCAGTGTGTCACGGACAAATCGACGAAGATGACCAGCATTTTGAATATCTGGTGCTGCAACATCTCAAGTTGCGCCAGCCCGGCAAAGGCGAATGGTCTGTGTTCGGCGAGCGGCTGGCCACGCTCCACCGTACAGCCCTCGCCCAACAGTTTGGCTGGCACGAAGACAATTACATTGGTCAGACCCGGCAACACAATACGCTCAACAAAAGCTGGTCTCGCTTTTTTGCCGAAACCCGGATTGGCCTGATGATGGAAGATTGTGCCCGTCACGGGATTCGCCTCACCAATATTGATGTACTGGTGACACAAATCCATACGCTGTTAAAAGAGCATTATCCACGTGCGTCTTTACTGCACGGCGATTTATGGAGTGGCAATGCCGGTTTTTGTAAGTTCGGCCCGGTCATTTACGATCCGGCGGTTTACTATGGCGACCGTGAAGCAGATATTGCCATGACAGAGCTTTTCGGCGCGTTTCCACAGGAATTTTACGCCGGATATAACCAGACATGGCCACTGGATAAAGGTTACCGGAACAGAAAGCACATCTATAATCTCTATCATTTGCTCAATCATGCGTTACTTTTTGGCGGACACTATATACAATCGTGCAAAGAACAAATTTCCGCTATCCGGCAACCTGTTGAGTAATGCCAAAGATACTCCTGACATTCCTGAAAATACAGCTGTCTGTTATCGTCATCCTGATTTTGAATGGCTGCGGACTGGCGCCCCCGCTGACGAAAGACCTTGAAGAATACGCCTCACGCCTGGCACGGGTGCTCGATAGCAGCTTCCCTGATGTGGGATCTGACACAATGCTACCCTATCCTTCACGGCAAACGTTGTTTAATCCCCTTGAAGAGACTGAGATAACCTTACCCGATTTTTATTCTATTCAGTCCTGTGAATTAGGTACGCTGGTAGCAGAAAGGAACACCACGCTTGGAAAACAACAGGATGCCGCTGCGAGCTGGGTATATGAATCTACGCTGGTAACGGCGCTGGAAAATTGTGTCAGAAAACTAAAACAAACTGATGAAAACCCGTCACTTGCCAACCGGCTGGATGAACTTCGGGCAATGAAAGCAACACAACTGCAGAAAGTGTGGGCGAACCTGATCCAAACCAGTACCGAAACCCGCCAGGCGTTCTCTCAGAGCAAGGAATTGATAACCGCCGGTAATAACCGCGATGCCGAAAGCGGTATTAATGCTCTGGCCTGGTTAACAACCCTGCCTGATACCGGCAGCGTCACATCAGAACAAATTAACGGGCAACTTAAAATTCTCGAATCATCCCGCATTCCGGCCAAAGTCTGGAAATCTCAAAAAGTCTTTTCGGCACATTTATCTGCTCTGAACCGCTTGCTCCCCGCTTTTCTGGCAGACATTAACTGTGATAACGGTAAAGCCTCTGAACAGGCAGAAATACTCAGAAATGTTTTTTATCTGTTCTTCATTGAACGCATACAACCTGCCGGCAGCCAGTTGAATCAGTACATGTATAAACTGCAGCCGGCACTGAATGCGCTTCAGACATCCCCTTATTTGTCTGAGGCATTCAAAGACTATTTAACTGAGCGTGAACTGGAGTTCCGGCAATACCGTGAGGTGATGGCAGAACATATCGGATTGTGGCAGCACTTCCTGGGACGTTGTAATTTATCGCCACAGGCCGGGTAATGTTACAGGGAATAAGTGTCCATCAGTCACTGTGGCGAAGATAAGTTAATTTCAGGCTTAACCTGCTGTACAACAAAAATGCCTTTGTCGGGTATAAATTCAAAGTCAGGCACCGGCAGATTGTCCGCCGCCTTCGTGACATAAACAACCCAGTATTCCACGTGAGGCGCATGACGGTCGGAATAAAATCCTACGCCGATAAACTGCTGCTCCCGATAAAAATCAAGCTCACCGAGCAGGTGTTGGCGGTGAGACTTTGAGTCTTTAAAAGCACGCCAAACTGAATCCGGTGTTGTATAGCCGCCGGCAATAGCTTCCACCTGATTACCCATAACACCGCTATAATAGCGTGGCAGCGGAAAACCGATTTCCCGTAAGCGGCTGTTAGGACTGCCTCCCACATTGTGCATGACCATGCCAACCTCAGCCATGACCCGGGCTTTATCATCGGCGGCCTGGGCAAGCAGCGGATGACATTGAATGGAAGCGCGCTGCTGTAACGGGTCCTGCTGTATGAGTTTTGCCAGAGCAATGGCCTGCGGGCTGAAGCCGCAAGCCGTCACATCGTTGTCTGCAGTTTCTTCTGCCGGCATCACAGCAAAGGGCGTGAGTAACATGGTAAAGAAAATTGACCTGAATATTTGCAAATGCACTTCCTTATGAAAAGCCCATAAAACGGCGAAGCGTATCGTCTAACATATCGGGTCAGCCAAATCAGTCAAGCCTGAACGTCGAAAAACTAATGGCAGAAACGGGGCTGCCCTGCCTTTACATCCGCTGTTCTGTTAATACTTCAACACTTTCTGTTACACCGCCACCTTCAATATTAAGCCACATCTGGCCATCCTGAACGGTAACCTGAATTTGCATTGAACGCTGAACTGCGTTTGCAAGCCTGGTCACCACTGATTCAGGCAAGGTGAAAACAGATAAATTTTTCCGGCTCTGAAGTTTGTTTTGCTCTTTTTTCCACCACACTTCGAAACTGTTATCGGCGCAGGCGTAAATAAGCATTTGCCGGCTCTGATTACAGCCTTTTTTAATCCGTTGTTCTGAGGGCTGGCCCAGTTCAATCCACAGTTCAATTTCATCACTCAGGCTTTTTTGCCACAAATCAGGTTCATCATCAGATAAGCCTTTGGTAAATTGCAGCCGTTCATGGGCATTGGCGATAAATGTGATGATACGCAGCATCATTCGTTCATCATTCTCAGAGGGATGACGGGCAATGGTCAGGTTGTGGTCGTTATAATAATTGCGGTCCATATCCGTTATGGATAGTTCTGCTTTGAAGATAGTCGCTTTCAGTGCCATGGGTTTTCCGGATAATCTGACGATGCCGGCAGCAAAATCACAGACTGCCAGACAATAATTTCCAGCTATCTTAACAGCTTATGCCCTCGACAGTGCGACTTCTTTACACGTCATCAGGGAGGCGAAATCACCAGATAAGATCCCAGGCCGATAGTGAAAATAAAGCTGCCCCAAATCGCATGTTCAACAACGACAACCGGTGTAGAACGCGTCTGCATATACCGGTAACCAAACAGCGCACCACCGAACCACGAAAGTATCATGGCAATCCAGTTACCATAAACCAGATGCACCAGTCCGAAAACGAAGGTACTGATCCCCCAACGCATCATTTTTGACGGCAAAATTGTCTTATAACGATGGAAAAAATACGTGCGGAAAATTATTTCCTGAGGGATCACCGAAACGATGGGATAGATCAGTAATGTCAGCATCCATAATTCAGGTTCGTTTAGTGGCCATTGCAGAAACAGTTCCGGCTTTATCAGATAAACCAGTGCGCCCAGCAGGCAGGCCCAGGGAATGAACAATTTTAATGTAGTACGAAGGTGAGTGAAAAAATCCTGCCAGTGCCACAATCTGAAACGCTTGAACTGTTTATCCGCGAGCAGAACAGCAAGGCAGGCAACACCGGTGAGCCCCAACAAAGGCATAAGGTATCCGGCGACCTGATTAACCCAATAGGCAATTGCCAGCGGTAACATAAAGAACAGCGCAATCATTTCCGCCCACAAACGCATCTGAAAAGCCCTTAACAAATTAATATGACAATACCGTGACATTATAATGCTATTCGTCCCGTCATGGTGAAAAAATCAGCGTTTATTTATCAATAATTGGTATAAAAAAAGACAGCAGAAGCGAAAGAGGCCTGGTGGCATTCACACTATCATTGCCGGCAGCTCCCTTTGCTGAAAAGGATTGAATTGCTAAAAGGTTGGCTCTGAAGCAATTTTGCATTACCTTTGTCCCGGTAATGATTAGAAAAGAGCGGGTTAAATGGCATCGCCAAAAGATTTATTAGGCCTGATTGAGCAGCAATACCCTTCTCTGTCGCCTTCAGCCAGGCAGATTGCTGCCTACGTTCAGCAACATCCCATCGCACTGGTGAGTAAAAGTACTGCTGAAATCGCCAGACTCAGCGGCACATCCAAAGCTACCGTCAGCCGTTTTTTCCGTCAGCTAGGGTTTGAGTCTCACCAGGACGTGAAAGACGCCATGCTGTCGATGCGTGAAAAAGGCCTGCCATTACCGCTGGACGAAAATCAGCCGGATCATTATCAACAGGAAATCCGCAATTTAGCCATGACCTTCGACGGACTGAAACCGGACACGGTGGATCAGGTAGTGTCGTTGCTGGCTGATTCTGAACGAATCACGCTGATAGGTTACAGGAACGCTTACCCGCTGGCGCTGCATTTCAGACAGCAACTGAAACAGGTACGCAGCACAGTAAGGCTTTTGCCTCAACCCGGCCAGTCGCTGGGTGAAGATCTTATTGATATTCCGGAAAATGAAGTGGTGATCTTGTTAGGATTCCGCAGACGCACCCGACTATTTTCCCGGATTGTAGACGCGCTGAATGCCCACACCACCGTTTTGATCACCGACCCCACGGGCCAGGTGTATAACCAGAAAGTGTCTCATCTGCTGGTTTGCCATCCCGGCCAGCAACATGCCTTCGACAGCTATGCAGCACCTATGAGCCTGATCTCATTTCTCGCTAACAGAGTATTTGAAAGGTTGGGTGATAAAGCTGTAAAACGCGCCGCCCGCATTGCCAGTATGTACGATAATCTCGACGAGCTTGAACCTTAATGCGTTTTCAGTAGTCGAACTAAAATGCGACTAAATACGTAAAAAAATCGTCATTTTAAATTGATTATTTTTTGACCTTTATGACAGTATACAAATTACTGGTCTGATAAGGCGGTGCCGGCCGCATTTGAACAGTGTAAGGACAACTGGCAATTACCTGCGCACAACGGACGTGATAAACAGGAGTAACATGCAAACATCAATTATCCCTTTGGAAGAAGCTTCCAGTGTTCTCGCTTTCTGGTTCAACGAGCTGGAATCAGAACAGTGGTTCCGTGCAGATGAAGGCTTAGATAATTTAATCCGGTCCAGGTTCGGGAAAGTTCACAACGCAGCCGCAAACAGTGAATTATGGCCCTGGCGTGCAACACCGTCAGGCAGACTGGCCGAAATTATTGTACTGGATCAGTTCTCACGTAACATCTACCGTAACGATGCCCGCGCTTTCGCTTGCGACAGTATGGCGCTGGCCCTGTCCCAGGAAGCGTTGAGAGTAGAAGCGGATAAAGCACTTACCGTGGCTCAGAAAACCTTTTTATTCATGCCCTTTATGCATTCCGAATCACTGGCTATTCATGACATGGCCATGGAACTGTTCAATATAGACGGTCTGGAGCTGGAATTTGAATACGAGCAGGAACACCGGGATTTATTGCTGAAATTTGGCCGCTATCCGCAACGCAATAAAGCGCTGAAGCGCAAATCGACCAAAGAAGAAAAAGCATTTCTTAGCCAGCACTTTATCGAAGCCTGACGTAACGCAATCCGGATACAACAGATTTCATTCTGCTGTATCCGGCTTCCCTTTAACGGGTATAAGGTTCCACCGGTAAACCGGCCACTTTCCATGCATCGAAGCCGCCTTCAATGTGGACGACATCTTCAAACCCCATATCCATCAAAGTTGCTGTTGCCAGTGTAGAACGCCATCCCGACTGACAATACAAAACAAAGCGCTTACCACCACCGAATACCGGTTTGTAATATGGACTGTCCGGGTCGACCCAAAACTCCAGCATACCGCGGGGAGCGTGAATGGCTCCCGGGATCTGCCCTTCCCGCTCAAGTTCTCTGACGTCACGAATATCCACCAGTACAACGTCCGCTTTGTACACAGTTTCATTTGCCTGCGCAGGGCTTATGGTTCCGATGCGCGCTGAGGCGTCTTCCAGTAACGACTTAAAACCTTTTTTTAATGCCATGTGCTTCACTCCTGAATGAAACCGTATAAACGGACGGATCATTTGTAATTCCTATGCCACTCCAGTGTGAACATAAGTGTCAAACATACTGCAGCGCAGCATAATTTTACAAATTCATAACAAAAATATTCGCCATCAATTTGAAAACATGTGGAAAAAAGCATTTGTTTCTATTGACAGATTGGTGAAACGATTGTTTCATAGAATAACGCAATCCGACCGTTCCAGTCATGCATACCACAACAAACCCGTTTATGACTTTACCGCAAAAGTCAGGTGCACCACTGTGCATACAGAATAATACCGCTGTGCCTCTTGCCAGCTATCGACTTGCCGTTAAGGATCTTTTCCATATGGCAGGGCTTCCCACATCTGCAGGCAATCCGGACTGGCTGAGCAGCCACCCTCTTCCTTTAGCAACGTCGCCGGTGGTAACTGACTTAATTCAGCATGGTGCCAGGTTTGTGGGCAAAACGCTTACAGACGAGCTGGCTTACAGTCTGAACGGACAAAATAAGCATTATGGTACACCGGAGAACCCGGCGGCTCCGGACCGGCTGCCCGGTGGTTCCAGTTCCGGTTCAGCCACAGCAGTCAGCCTGTATCTTGCAGATATCGGGCTCGGTACTGACACCGGCGGCTCCATTCGCGTTCCGGCCAGCTATCAGGGTTTATTTGGATTACGTCCTACACACGGTGAAATAAGCACTGACCACATGGTGGCGCTGGCGCCATCCTTTGACACCGTAGGTGTGATGACCAGGGATCTGACAACCCTTGAAAACACCGTTGCGGTGTTGCTCCCCCACCTCCAGGACACTGAGACACTACCACTAAGTCTGGTAACCAACCTGACGGACCGTTGCGGGCATAAAGAAGCCATTCTGCAGTGGTATGAAACACAGGCTTCACTGCATGCTGAATTGTTTATGCCGCCGTGCGAACTGACCACAGAAGTCTGGCAGACCGGTGAAACATTCAGAGTCATCCAGGGCCATGAAATCTGGCAACAACACGGACACTGGCTGAGTAATAACCGGCCGGACATCGCATCGGACATTCAATTGCGTCTGAATAGTTGTGCTGCGTTAACCAGCCATGAAGTTGATGAAGCGAAACAGCGCAGAGAGGCGTTCAATGCCTGGTTTTCAGAGGTGGTTTCAAACCGCATTCTGGTGATGCCGACAACCCCCGGCATCAGTCCGCTAATATCTACACCGGCGGAATCATTAGCCGGATACAGAAACCAGCTACTCTCACTGACATCCCTGGCAGGTTTAAGCGGATGTCCCCAGTTACACCTGCCTCTGTTCAGTTTACACAATGCTCCCTGTGGCCTTTCTCTTCTGGGCCCGCGGGGAAGTGACAGGCAACTGCTTAAGATTGCCCGTACCCTATTATCAGGAAAACAACAATAATGACTAAAAATACAATGAGCGGATTCACTGCCCCTCACTATGCTGCAGCGCAGGTGGGGAATGCCATCCTTGAAAAAGGAGGCACAGCGATTGAAGCTATGGTAGCGGCTGCCGCCTCTGTTGCCGTTGAATACCCTCATATGAACGGCTTAGGCGGTGATGGTTTCTGGTTGATCAGCGAACCCGGCAAAGCGCCGGTAGGCATTGATGCAGCAGGCATTGCGGCAAAGCATGCAACGCCGGCGTTTTATAAAGGGCTGAACGCCATCCCTGAACGTGGAGGAAAAGCGGCACTGACTATGGCAGGCGCTGTATCAGGCTGGCAGAAAGCGCTTGAAATCAGCGCACACTGGCAAACGCCTTTACCACTGGGCACCCTGTTAGACACAGCTGTCAATCAGGCAAGCTGGGGCATTGAAGTCACTCAAAGTCTGAGTGATGCCAGCTTCAAAACCTTTGACACACTCGCCGGCGATCCGGCTTTCGACCAGTTTCTGATTAAGGGGAAGGCCCTTAAGAAAGGCAAGATAGTTAAATTGCCTAAACTGGCCGAAACCTTAAAGCATCTGGCTGAAGCCGGTCTCGACGATTTCTACCGGGGTGAAACCGCAGAAAAACTGGCTGCCGATTTGCAGGCTGCAGGTTCTCCGGTCACCCTTGAAGACTTTCACAGCTATGAAGCCAGGCTGGTTGAGCCCCTGAGTGTCACCACCTCTAAAGGGACTTTATACAACCTGCCAGCGCCTACACAGGGTATTGCTTCGTTACTCATTCTGGCGTTGTACGACAGGGTTTGGCAGCAAGGTTCTGATGATGCCGACATGGTGCATTTACTGATTGAATGTACCAAACAAGCTTTCATCAAACGAAACCGCTATGTCACCGATCCAAGCCGTCTCAGCGTTGATTTGCAAAGTTTGCTTTCGCCGGAATCATTGCAAGATATGCAACAGCATATACATCTGGAAAGTGCACAGGCCTGGCCACATCCGGCCATTCCCGGCGACACAATCTGGATGGGCGCATGTGACAGCGAGGGCCGGATGGTAAGTTACATTCAGTCCCTTTACTGGGAATTCGGAAGCGGTGTAGTCAGTCCGTCGACAGGAATAGTGTGGAATAACCGCGGGACGTCATTTTCTCTGGATGCCTCCAGTCACCAGTATCTGCAACCGGGACTGACCCCTTTCCATACGCTGAACCCTGCCTATGCAGAGCTCAACGATGGCCGGCGCATCAGTTACGGCACCATGGGAGGCGAAGGGCAACCACAAACCCAGGCAGCGCTGTTTGCCCGTCACGTTTATCACAATCAACCGCTGGATAAATCCATTGCACTGGGTCGCTGGCTGCTCGGCCGGACCTGGGGTGATGTGAGCCATAATCTGAAAGTTGAACGTGACGTCAACGACTATGTGGGCGAAGCATTACGGTCCAGGGGACATGACATGGTTGTTGTTGAAGCCTGTAACGAACTGATGGGCCATGCCGGCGCAGTAGTCAGACATCCTGACGGCAGTACACAAGCAGCCACCGATCCCCGCAGTGATGGTAAAGCCTTTGCTACGGCGTCATCTGTTTCAGCGGCATCCGCCGGTCAGGGAGAAATATAAAAATGGCATTTATCAGTGAAAATTTAACCATTATTTTGGCCATGATGGGCACCGGTGTTTTCGCCGGACTACTGGCCGGGTTACTGGGTGTCGGAGGGGGCATTGTCATCGTACCGGTGTTGTTTTTTCTTTATCAGGCCCTGGGAATAAGCGCTGATACTGCCATGATTGTGGCAACGGCCACATCACTGGCCACCATTGTTCCTACATCGGTCAGTTCAATTATGGCCCATAACAGGAAAGGCAATGTCGACTTTGAGTTACTTAAACACTGGGCAATTTTCATATTACTTGGTGTACTGGCCGGCAGCTATCTGGTGACAAAAACCGACGGAAAATGGCTTGCCATGATGTTCGGTATCATCGCTACCCTGTCGGCGCTGAACATGCTGATTGGTAAGAAAAATGCCATCGCACAATCGCTGCCCGGTAAGGGCGGTCAAAGTATTATGGCTACCTGTATCGGCTTTTTCAGCAGCATGGTTGGCATCGGGGGCGGCACGTTAACTGTTCCCACTCTGACCTTTTGTAACTATCCCGCCCACCGTGCGGTAGGAACAGCCGCAGCAGTGGGACTGATCATTTCTCTCCCCGCAGCGTTAACCATGTTGATTGTGGGTGAACGCCCTGCTGACGCACCGTTTGCCACTTTCGGGCTGGTAAACCTTCTGGGCTTCGTCTGTATTGTTCCCCTTACCGTGCTGTTTGCACCTGTTGGCGCAAGCATCGCGAACAAACTCAATCCTGCAATGCTTAAAAAAGTCTTTGCCCTTGTTCTTATCATCACCGGCGTGCGCATGCTCGCGCAGACGCTCATCCAGGAATTCCTATGAAACCGTTGTCTCTCCCTCCCCGCTTACTCATGGGCCCGGGCCCAATAAACTGCTATCCGCGTGTATTGCAGGCCATGTCTACCCAACTGGTGGGTCAGTATGACCCTGTGATGACAGGCTACATGAACGAAGTGATGGCCTTGTACCGGCAGGTGTTTGATACCCGAAATAAACAAACGCTGTTAGTTGACGGTACGTCACGGGCCGGTATTGAGGCTGTTCTGGTGTCCTGTATCGAACCCGGTGATAAGGTGCTGGTGCCGGTATTTGGCCGCTTCGGCCACTTACTGGCTGAAATTGCAGAGCGGGCCGGCGCGGAAGTTCATACTATCGAAACGCCCTGGGGCACGGTGTTTGAACCTGAACAAATTGAAGCAGCGATTCGTGAAGTCCGCCCGAAAGTACTGGCAATAGTGCAAGGCGATACATCCACAACGATGTTACAGCCTCTGGAGCATTTAGGTGAAATTTGCCGGAAATACGATGTACTGTTCTACAGTGACGCCACAGCATCGATTGGCGGCAACCCTTTCGAGACTGACGCCTGGGGCTTAGATGCGGTATCAGTGGGACTGCAAAAATGTTTAGGCGGCCCGAGTGGCAGTGCTCCTGTGACTCTGAGTGAAAAATACGTAGCCTGCGTGCGCAAGCGTCACCACGTTGAAGCCGGAATACGGGACAGTCATCACCAGGCGGCCAGCGGCTCCAGGATCCGTTCTAACTATTTCGACCTGCCTATGATCATGGATTATTGGGGGGAAGAACGCCTGAATCACCATACTGAAGCAGCATCAATGCTCTTTTGTGCCCGCGAATGCGCTGTGAATTTGCTGGAAGAAGGACAGGATCAGGTGCTTAAACGCCATCAACTGGCGGGTAACGCCATGCTGGCCGGCGTACTGGCAATGTCTCTGAAGCCTTTTGGTGATTTGAAAAACAAAATGACCAATGTCGTCGGCGTGACCATTCCTGACAACGTGGATGGCGAAGGGATAAGACACACGTTGCTTAACACCTTTAATATTGAGATTGGCACCAGTTTCGGCCCTCTGAAAGGCAAAATATGGCGTATCGGTACAATGGGCTATAACGCCCGCGAAGATGCGGTCTATCACACTCTTCAGTCTTTAGAAACCGTACTTCGCCGTGCCGGATTTGCCCTGCAGCCGGGCGCCGCGGTAGACGCAGCCATGGACGTTTATGCAGGTCAGCAACATGTCTGAATATCAGAGTCTTGCACAACTTGTGATGGCCAGACTGGACGAACTCGGGCAAATCAGCCAGTCACCTGACTACCTGGACAGACGCTATCTGACAGCCGAACACCAGCAGGCAAACCGGCTTGTTGCCACCTGGATGAGTGAAGCCGGCATGATTACCTGGCAGGATGCCGCCGGCAATTTGTGGGGACGACTGGAAAGTTCAGTCCCCGATGCACCCCGGTTTATTATCGGCAGTCATCTGGATACGGTTCCAAATGGCGGCAAATACGATGGCATGCTGGGCGTCATTGCGCCTGTTGCCATTGTGCAAATGCTTCAGGGCACACAATTCCCGCTTCCGTTTCACCTCGACATTGTCGGTTTCGGCGATGAGGAAGGCACCCGTTTCGGCTCTACATTACTGGGTAGCAGGGCACTCACAGGACAATGGCCGGACTCCTGGTCGAAACTTAAAGACGAAAATGGCCTGAGCCTGCCGGATGCTCTCCGGTCTTTCGGACTGGATTTCGACAATGTGAAGCAGGCAGACATTACGGCCAGCCGTCCGCTGGGTTATCTGGAGCTGCACATTGAACAGGGGCCGGTGCTGGAAAGTGCCAATCTGCCGGTAGGTGTGGTAACCGCTATATCCGGTGCCCGCAGATTCAACATTGATGTTGCCGGTATGGCGGGACATGCCGGTACCGTGCCTATGAACATGCGGCTGGACGCGCTGGCAGCAACCAGTGAAATGATTCTGGCCGTTGAAAATCAGGCCAGGATTCACGGCGTCGTTGCGACGGTAGGAAAAATTGAAAACCGCCCGAATGGCGTAAACGTGATATCAGGGAATACCCGTTTTTCACTGGATATCCGCAGTGAAGACGACAGCCACCGTGATGCTGTGCTGGAACAAATCATGCAGCAATTTAATCAGATTGCTGCCCGCAGAAAACTGACTCTGCATGTCGAGCAAACCCATAGTGCCGGCGCCGTGCATTGCGATCACCGGTTGCAGTCCATTTTAAAAACGGCCATCGGTGAATGCGGGATCCCCCCCTTTTCTCTGCCATCCGGTGCCGGACACGATGCCATGGCAATGGCCCTTATGTGTCCTGTTGCCATGATGTTTTTACGCTGCGAAAAAGGGATAAGCCATCATCCCGGGGAGTCCATTTTAACAGAGGATGTGGCAGTGGCGCTTGCAGCGTTACATGCAACCATTAAGCATTTAGCAAACTAAGATTTTTTGACCGTAAACCACGTTGGAGTGACGATGATTATTAAACGTATCTATAATGATGAAGAAGGGAAAAGTCACTTTGGAGAAGTGGAAATACCATTGTCAGACGGTGGCCCCATTGGCCTTTTATCTGAACGTTTTGACGCCGGTACTGTGATTTTCAGGGAAACCCCCGCCGATTACGATTTTAAATGGCACCCTGCCCCTGCGCGGCAACTGCTGTTTATCATCAAAGGTCGCGCAGAATTTAAAGTCTCCAACGGTGAGCGGCATGTTTTCGGTGCAGGCGATGTACTGCTGCTGGAAGATACAGAAGGTGAAGGCCATTGCAGCCGCGCTATGTACAACGAAGTACGCCATTCTATTTTTGTCACCCTGCCGGATCATGTGACATTCTGATCAACGGATTATTAATCGCCGGGCCCCGCGCAAAGAAGTGAAATCGAGCCGGGGCTTTATTATTTCCGCCCTGCAACGCCTTTACATGTCCAAAGTAGAGCAAACTCCCCAAAGAAGAGCAAATTCACCAAACAAGTGCACACGTTTTCTATGCATTTCCCCCTTTACCTGAATTGACTTATTAAATAAAAAATTTACTTATATTTTTCAATGAGATAAAAACTTACACCACAACATGACCACTTGGTCAGTTTATTGCAATCCTGTCATGCAAATTAACGCTCAATTACCCGAGAATTTGCTACTGTGTTTCGTCGTTCTTATCACATTGTTTTTTGTCTGATTATTCTTCTGCAGGCAAACCTGTCTTTTGCGCAATCGTCCCCTGCGGACATGAACAACTGGTTCCGAAATTTTAAACAAACCGCTACGCCCGCAGAACTTTACCGCTTTCTTCATGCCATGCCCAAGGGCGGCGATTTACATCATCATCTCACCGGCGCTGCTTTTAGTGAGTGGTGGTGGGAACTGGCGACTGATACTGAGCGTAACGGTGGCTATGAGTACTTCACCCGCACCCGTCTGACATTATGTGATGGCTTCGACGCCAATGCCTTTTCGCCGGCATCCCCTTACCTGCTGTTTAAAACCATACAGGCATCAACTTTCGCATCCCTCAGTGAATGCGAAAAGAAAGGTTATACGCCCCTTGCTGCATTAACCGCCAGTCAGAAAGAAGCTTTCCTCGACAGCCTGCGACTGGATAAAGATGGTGAAGGCCGTGATGAGTTCTTTCAGACCCACTGGCAACGGTTAAATGATCTGACCCGCAATCCTGTTCTGATCAGTGAATTATTGCTGCTGAACATGGAAGCCTATGCCAGAGAAAATGTGCAGTATCTGGAAACGCAGGCCGGCGTGCACGGCATGCTCAAACCCGACGGGACCGGCTATTCTGCCGAAGAGGCTTTAGCCATTATGCAGGCAGCCCTTAGCAGTGAACGGGCTGTCAAAACCGGCGTGACAGTGAAATTCCAGTATGCGCTGCTGCGCTTTCTGCCCGACGCTGAAGACACCCTGAAGTCGCTTTACGCATTTGTCGACGCTCACCGGGATATCTACAGAGGCATTAACCTTGTCGGCCGTGAAGACAACGACAAAGGCTACCCCCTGCGTTTCCTGACTGTCTTCCGGGCACTGCGCCAACAGTATCCTGCTATCCCCCTCTCAATTCATGCCGGTGAAGTGGATGAACCTAACCGCCATGTCCGCGATACGCTCTTACTGGGCGCTGACAGAATTGGCCACGGTTTAAATACCATTACCGATCCGGACACCCTGCTATTGATGCGCCACGGTCCTTACCTGATTGAAATTAATCTGATTTCGAATTTTTTACTTGAATATGTAAGCCAGTACAGCGAGCACCCCTTCGCCGAATATCTCCGCACCGGTATTCCGGTTGCCTTATCAACGGATGACCGTGGTATGTGGGATTCAACGCTCACCGATGAATTCTATGTCGCCGTGTCTCAGTTTAACCTTTCATGGCAGGAACTGCGTGTTCTGGTAAATAACTCTGTTCAGTTCAGTTTCCTGACAGATGAAGAAAAGACACCTCTGCTTAGCCGTCTAAACGAGCATCTGGATGCATTTGAGAAAAAAGTCATCAGTCAGCAAGCTCTGCCCGTCTATGCCGCCCCCCGCCAGTTCATTTGTAAATTTGAACCACAAATATGCACGTCACCTCAAGGAGAGGACAGTGTCAGCAAACCCTGAATTGTTGTATGGTCTTGAAGACCGCCCTAACCTGCTGAAAACCTCCACGGCAGCATTTCAGCATGTGCTGGCGAGCTTTGTAGGGGTTATTACGCCCACACTGATTATCGCCGCTGCACTGGGTTTAGAATCACACTTCCCGTTTCTGGTCAGTATGGCGTTGTTTGTCTCTGGCCTGGGAACGGTGATCCAGACCAAACGAATTGGCTGCATCGGCAGCGGACTGGTTGCCGTTCAGGGCACCAGTTTTGCTTTTGTCAGTGCGCTTATACTGGCCGGCACAACAGTGCGCAGCCGCGGGGGCAGCGACGATGATGTAATGGCTATGCTGATGGGCATTTCTATGGCCGGCGCGCTGGTAGAGGTGGGCTTAAGCTTTTTTATACACCGTCTTAAACGTCTGCTGAGCCCGGTCATCACCGGCATTGTGATTACATCTATCGGCTTGTCGCTGATTAAAGTAGGCATGACAGACCTTGCCGGCGGTTTCGGTGCAACTGATTTCGGTCAGCTCAACCATGTTGGTCTTGGTTTATCCGTGCTGTTCATCATCATTTTCCTTAATGCATCATCAAACTTATGGCTGCGGCTAAGTGCCATTTTTATCGGCATGGCGCTGGGCACTTTGTGTGCGTGGAGCTTTGGCAATGTCTCATTTGCTCATTTGTCAGACCTGCCCGTTCTGGCGTTTCCGGCTCCCTTTCAATACGGTATTGCTTTCGACTTCAGCCTGTTCCTGCCCGTTGCATTAATATACCTGTTCAGTGCGCTGGAAACCGCCGGCGATCTCACGGCTAACAGCGTATTTTGTAACCAACCTATTAAAGGCCCGGTCTATATCAAACGTATTCAGGGCGGCATATTGGGTGATGGCATAAACTCAGTGCTGGCAGCCTGCTTCAACACATTTCCTAATACCACTTTCGGTCAGAATAACGGTGTGATTCAGTTAACCGGAATTGCCAGCCGACGCGTCGGCATAGCTATCGGCATTTTCTATCTGCTGTCCGGCATCTTTCCCGTTATCGGCGGTATTCTTCAGGCGATTCCTAAAGCCGTGCTTGGCGGCGCCACTCTGGTCATGTTCGCTATGGTGGCAGTGGGCGGTCTGAAAATTCTGATGCAGCAAACCCTGGACAGACGAACCAGCTTGATAACAGCGTCGGCGCTGGGAATGGGTATGGGAGTGATGATGGTACCGGCGATGACGAATGGTTTTCCGGAATGGCTGGCAAACATCGTTGCCTCACCGGTCACCATGGCGGGGATCACTGCGGTATTTCTAGATGTGATTTTGCCGGAAACTGGCAAACCTTTACCAAAAAAACACGTTTTTGACAATTCACCAAAAGAACAAAAGAAATTAGGTCCCGATCTGGTGCAAAATACGCGCCTTTCGCACCATGAGGGTGCAAATTAGCGCATCTGAAATCAATTTGCACGATAAATTTTCTGCCAAAATAATAATAACCATAAAATAAATATAAAAATCAATAATTTAAACTTAAAAATCTTCTTGACCAATCGGACAACTTATTGGCACTTAATGTGCTTCTGCTGGTCTGGCAACGTTTAAGCCGCCCGTAGAGGCTGATTACTAAAACAGAGGAAAAACATGAAACACACTCTTTTTGCGGTATCTCCGCTTGCTAAAGCCATTGCATTTGGCCTGGTTTTAGCCCCGGCGTCGGTATTTGCTCAGGAAGCAAATACCCCCTCCGATGAAGAAGTTGAAAAAATTGAAGTGACCGGTTCACTGGGCAGCTTACCTGGCCAGGACGTTGAAGCCGTATTCGGTTTCGGTAAATCAATTTTAGAGACACCGCGTTCGGCTTCAACCATCAGCTCTGAGCAAATGGAGCGTTTCAATGTGTCAGACATTGATGAACTTGTGGCCTTCGCACCGGGTACATTCACCCAGTCATTCTTCGGTGTTGCAGGTTCACTGGATGTGCGTGGTAACCCGGGTGAAGCTTATTTCCGTGGCATGAAGCGTCTTGATAACCCGGGTAACTATCCGACTCCTATCGGTGCATCAAGCCGTATCGATATTGTTCGTGGTCCTGCTTCTCCTATCTACGGCCCGTCTAAAATTGGTGGTTACCTGAACTTTAACCCTAAATCAGCCCGTGCATCATCCGGTCAGTATCTGGATGCACCTACCGGCGCTATGTCGTATACCCACGGAACATGGGATAAAAGCATTGTAACTGCTGAAGTTGGCGGTCCGGCTTCTATCGCAGGCAAAGAAATGGGTTATTACGTATATGGTGAAGTTGAGAATTCAGGAAGTTATTACGAAAATTCAGCCACTGATCAATCTATCCTGCAGGCTTCATTCAACATTGATTTAACTGATAATCTGCGTGTTGAATTCGGTGGCATGTACCATAAGTACGATGGTAACCAGGTAGCAGGCTGGAACCGCCTGACTCAGGAACTGGTAGACAACGGTACTTATATTACCGGTACTGCTCAACCTCTGGATACAGACGGTGACGGTTCTATCTCCCATGAAGAATACGGCGCAGTGAATCTGGCGGGTAACAGCTTCTTCTATGTACCGGCAGCTTCTTTCACTGATTCAGAAGCCACAGAGTTGATGGCGCTGGAAAACGTGGGTACTACCACACTAAGTGGTTCACAAACGCTGGTAGCGCCTGACGACCAGCTGGTCAATGAAGCCAACACCTTCTATTTCGATGTTATCTATTACGCTGACAGCTGGGAAATTAAGAACCAGTTTTTCTACGACGGCTATGACAACATCAACGAAAATGCCTACGGTTTCTCTCAATTCCACGACAGCTGGGTAATTGAAGACAAAGTAGTATTCTCTACGGAATATGAAACCAACTCACTGCTTGCACAGTTCCAGGTATCGCCTTCAATCCGCTATACCGACTTCCTGCACGGTGATGATTTCACTTATGAATATTTCAACCGTCGCGATCTGACCATGCCGTCTTCTGCACTGGACCGCCGTTTACTGGCAACCCGCAGTGGCATGAACTACGACAACTATGACGAAGGTAACTACCTGGACTTAGGTTTTGCAGCAATGACAGACCTGACCTGGGACTTCGGTCTGAACATCGTATTGGGTCTGCGTTACGATACCATCGATATTGAATCTACTTCACGACAGGATCTGTTACTGCCGGGCGCCCGCCTTGAAGGAAACGAAGGCACACCGGTGTATGAGGAAGAAACCGTTGATGGCGTATCCTGGAACACCAGTATCTCATACACTACCCCATGGGGCCTGATCCCGTACATTACTGTGGCTGAACAGGCGACACTGGTTGCCGGTCAGGGTGCTGAAATTACCGTGGGCCAGCTCAACAATGCTGATGGCAGTGGTGCATTTGACACGTCAGATCTGTTCGAATACGGTATTAAAGGTTCATTCCTGGACGACAGCCTGTATTTTGCATTATCTGTATATGAGCAGGAACGTACTGACTACAACAGCCAGGCCATCGTAACAAATGCGACAACTCACAACGAAGGTGTCGAGTTAGAACTACGCTGGGTAGTCAATGAAAACCTGGTTGTTTCTGCCGGTTACACCAATGTTGAAGTTATCAACCTGACTGCCCGTGAAAATGGCAGCCAGTTTGGCTTCCTGGGCCTGGAAGATCTCACCGGTCTGGAAGATCCTTCACTGGTACTGGGTGGTAACGTTATCGGCCTGAACCTGGTTGGTGAAGGTACAAGCAACCCGAAAGCCAAGAAAGCCGGTATTCCGGATAACATCTACACACTGACAGCCACCTATGACTTCCAGAATGGTTTTGCCAGCAGTGTCAGCATCATTGATGCAGATGAAGCACCTTCCGGTTTCTCAGGTTCAGTGATGTTGCCAGCCTACACGCTGGTGAACGCAGGTCTGTCATACCAGACAGAGCAGTGGGATATTAACTTCACTGTTAAAAACTTAACGGATGAGCGCTACTTCCGCGCGAACTTCCCTGACCTGTTCGGCAGCCAAATCGTCTTGCCTGAACTGCCTCGTCACTTCAACGTGAAGTTTGGTTATAAGTTCTGATCAAACTGACACGTACCGCAACGGCATGCATTCGCATGCCGTTTTAATATGTGCAGTACCTTCAATTTATTCTGAGGCGATTGCTGCATCAACAAGGAGTTATTTGTGAAAAATACTGTGTCAGCCATCCTTGGTTTCTGCCTGCTCAGTCTTACCACCCTCAGCCACGCTGCTGCCCCGCTAAAGGTAAAAGCCGTGGTCGTTACGATGTTTGAAATCGGTGAAGACGAAGGTGACAAAGCCGGTGAATTTCAAATGTGGAAAGAACGTTATGGCCTGGATACCCGTTTTCCTTTCCCCCAGTCTTTCCACGACATCTACGCCAATGAAGATAAAGGTGTGCTTGCCATCGTAACAGGTATGGGCACAGCACGTGCTTCTGCAGCCATTATGGCACTGGGGCTGGACCCCCGTTTTGACTTAACCGAAGCCTACTGGCTGGTTGCCGGTATTGCCGGTATGGATCCGCAGGACGGTACAATCGGATCCGCAGTCTGGACACGCCATCTGGTGGATGGTGATCTTGCCCATGAAATTGATGCCAGAGAAATATCTGCTGACTGGCCTTCAGGCTATTTTCCCTTATTCGCTAACGGCCCGCAAACCGATGCAGGCCGCCCGGCTGTTAACGGCGAAATGCACAAGCTGAATACCGGTTTAAGTGAATGGGCATTCAATATGACGAAATCGTTGAAACTCATGGACACTGAAGCCATGGCTGAATTGCGTGCACGTTATAAAAACTATCCCAACGCGCGGACCACGCCAAAAGTCATGATCGGTGATCATCTGGCGGCTTCCACTTTCTGGCATGGTAAACTGCTGAATGACTGGGCTAACGACTGGGTATCATTATGGACCCGTGGTGAAGGCAACTTCATGACTTCCGGTATGGAAGATACTGGCAGTTACCAGTCGATGATTTATCTGGACCGTGCGGGTAAAGCCGACAAGAACCGTTTTATGGTGTTGCGCACGGCAAGTAACTTCACTATGCAGCCGGAAGGACTGACCGCCGCAGAGAACCTGGCGATGGAACGTGAAAACGGCGGCTATGCGGCAATGGTACCGTCGCTGGAAGCGGCCTATCTTGCTGGCAGTACAGTGATAAATGAGTTGGTTGAAAACTGGGATAAATATCAGAAACACATCCCGGGAGAATAAACGGCCCGCTAAACCTGAACGTCAGGCAATAAAATGAAAAACGGCGCAGTCATTACTGCGCCGTTTTTGATTGTTGATCCCGCTGTCGTGCTACTGCACTGCATCCACTGCATTATGCCAGTGAAGTTTTTCTTCCTCAGACAGGAAACTGGCCGTAAAACTGTTTTTCACCAGCTTACGTAACTGCTCTTCATTCATCCCCAGTGCAGATTCCAGTGCATCAAAGTTCTCATTCATGAAACCACCGAAATACGTAGGGTCATCAGAATTCACTGTTACCAGCAGTCCTTCTTCCAGTAACGACAGAATATTGTGCTTCGCCATATCATCTATGACACACAGTTTCAGGTTACTCAGCGGACAAACTGTCAGGGGGATTTGCCTGTGTTTGATGAGCGCCAGCAGCTCGTCATCTTCGCTGCACCGCACACCGTGATCAATCCTGTCGATATTGAGCAGATTGATAGCTTGCCAGATATACTCAGGCGGCCCTTCTTCACCGGCGTGGGCAACGACTTTAAAACCAAGGGAGCGGGCCTGACTGAAAACCCGTTCAAATTTTTCAGGAGGATGTCCCAGTTCCGAACTGTCCAGACCCACAGCATCAATATTGTCGTACCAGGGCTCGGCATCCTGCAATGTCTGAATGGCCGACTCTTCACTCAGATGGCGTAAAAATGAGAGGATAAGTTTCACACTCATTCCCCAGCCTTCCTGCGCCTCCCTGATGGCTTTCAGGAAACCCGTCATAAATGTCCGGTAAGATACATGACGTTCCGTGTGAGTTTGCGGATCAAACATGATCTCAGCGTGAACAATGTTTTCTTCCTTACATTTCAGCAGGTATGCCATCATCAGTTGATAGAAATCGTCCTCAGTACGCAGCACATCCGCACCGGCGTAATACAAGTCAAGAAAGCTCTGTAAGTCTGAAAACTGATAAGCAGCTTCGATATCCGCAACAGACTGATACGGCAATTCTACGCCATGGCATTGTGCCAGCTCCCACATCAGAGACGGTGACAATGTACCTTCGATATGTAAATGCAGTTCTGCTTTAGGCAGTGCACGGATTAACGTTTTTAGCGACATAATGGATTTTCCTCTCCGTTGGCATAACGGCAATGCACGGAGTATTTTTTCTTAGCGGTTTGCACCAAAATAACACACTATTGCACTCGTGGTGCAACTTCACCTTTTGTCGTGACAGTATTGTATCTGTAACAACTGAAAATTTGCTACAATCCCGCCCCTTAAGTTTATGAAATGCCTGCTCCTTTCCGGCACCGCCTTCCATAAACTTCCGGCAAATCAATCACTGGCCGGACTGCACTACTGTATCAAGCTGAAAAGCAAGCACAAAACGAACCATTTCTGACTAAGTGGTCAGGATTTTGCTTTATCCGGCTTCAGATAATACGCATAAATAGAATAATCCGGGGAGACCCCATGTCACACGCTTTATTAGAACGCCTGTTTAAGCTGCAGGCACATGGTACAAATGTTAAAACCGAAGTCATCGCCGGTTTAACAACCTTTGCTGCGATGTCTTATATTCTGGTCGTAAACCCGGGCATTCTGGGGCTGAGCGGTATGCCCGTAGAAGGCCTTATTACTGTTACCGCCCTCGCCGCGTGCGTGGGTAGTTTGCTGATGGCTGCCATGACAAATTACCCGGTGGCACTGGCTCCCGGCATGGGCTTGAATGCGTTTTTTACTTTTACCATTTGTATGGGTCGTGATGTCCCCTGGGAAGCGGCGTTGGGTATCGTATTCTGGAACGGCATCTTGTTCCTTCTGCTCACCTTGACCGGCGTCCGGACGAAGGTTGCAGAGGCTGTGCCGCCCTCACTGAAAGTCGGCGTGCAGTGCGGTATCGGTCTGTTTATCGCTTTTATCGGATTAAAAAATGCCGGTCTGGTGGTGGATAATCCTGCGACGTTCGTCAGCTTAGGAGATTTATCCGATCCTGCTGTACTGCTTGCTTTTGCCGGTATTCTTCTGACCATCGTGGTAGTAATGCGTAATGTTACAGGGGGCATTCTGCTCTCTATCATTATTCTTTCCGTTGCCGGTGCGTTCATCCCGTCCGGTGACGGTTATCTCACCAACCATCCCGATGCTTTCTTTGGCATGCCGGATCCTATTGACGATACTTTCTTTGCTATGGATATCTGGTATCCCATCGAACATTTTGGTGAAACCTGGGACCTGATTTTTGCATTAATGTTTGTAAACATGTTCGACACTATCGGCACCCTCATCGGCGTGTCCCGACGTGCAAATCTGCTGGATGAAAAAGGCAAATTGCCTAAAATTGGCAGTGCGATGACCGCTGATGCGACCGCCAGTGTAGCCGGTGCAGCACTGGGTACATCACCGGTCACCAGTTATGTGGAGTCGGCTGCGGGTGTTTCCGCAGGAGGCCGGACAGGTTTAACTGCCATCGTTACTGCACTGTGTTTTCTGTTAGCGTTATTCCTGACTCCGCTGATGAAAGTCATCCCTCTCATGGCAACGACACCGGCACTCATCATGGTGGGGATCCTGATGATGGATTCCATCCGCCAGCTTGATTTCGATGATCTCGGCGCTTTGGCAACCGCTTCCGTAGCCTTGCTGGCAATGCCGCTAACATTCAGTATTTCAGAAGGTATTGCATTGGGATTCATTACCTATGTGGTCACCATGGCCGGCAGTGGCAGATACAAAGAAGTGAGTAAAATAACCTATATTCTCGCGCTGGTTTTCCTGCTCAGATACATCTTTGATTTGAAATAAAAGAAAAAGGAGTCCCTCTGCGGACTCCTTTGTGTTCTCAGCCCACCGTAGCGGGCAACGCGTTTATTCCATGTGCTTGTAGCCCATACATTCCACTTCCAGCATAGCTCCCATCGCCAGACCGTCAGCGCCGAAAGCGCTGCGCGCAGGTAACTTGCCTTTTTCAAAGTAGGTGACGTATACCTTGTTAAAGTCTCCCCATTGATTGATGTCGTCAATCATTACCGTGCATTTAAAAATATCATTCATCGTCAGGCCGGCAACCGCTGCCGCCGACTTAACATTATCCATGACCTGGTGGGCCTGCGCCGTCATGTTATCGGCCATTTTTCCTTGTTTATCCAAAGGGAGCTGACCGGACAGATACACGGTGTTGCCCACCTGAGTGGCAACAGAGAAAGGCGCATCCGGCGATGCAGAGGCAAAACGGGTAATACCCGCTGCCATGGAACTGGTTACCAGAGGAAGAGTGAGAAGTAAGGTGACCAGACTGCGAGTTTTAAACATACATTTGTCCTTGATGAAATAGAAGTACTGTCAGCTTTTAATTAAACCTTATCTAAATAAACTTTTAATTTTTGATAAGTAGAACTATGTTTAAAAGTTAACAACAGGGATACAAGTCAAACAGACAGGATTAATCGTGCAGTGCAAAAATCCGGGAGCAGGTACATTCATCAAATGTGAATACATACCGTTTTTTATTCCGTCTTTTTTATTATTTCTGATCTGTTTACCATTCTTTGCACCGGCACAGGATGCAAAGATTGCGCCTTCTGCAAACAACATCGACCTCGCCCCTCTGAGAATCGCTTTACTCATCCCTGACAGCACCCCGTTCTGGAACAGAGTTGCCAGTATAAGCAGGCGGGCCGCTACTGATCTGGGAATTGAGCTTGCCATTTATCCCTACGCTCTGTCGGCTGATAAAATGCGTGAGCAAGCTGAGAAAGCCCTCAACAGCAATGTAGACGGTCTGATATTTCAAGTGTGGACTGGTGCCGAAAAAGACGTGTTAACTCTGGCTGAAGCACACAAAGTACCTTCAATTTTAATTAATAACCGCATGCAGGATACAACCCTTAAGCCCCGCAAGCAGTTCCGGTATTGGATTGGCAGTATTACGGCCGACGACTATTCCATTGGCGAGCGATTAACAAGTGCTCTTACCCGGCATACACACCTCCATCGCAAACGCGATACCCACCGGATACTCGCCATTGGTGGTGACCCTGTTGATGCATCGTCCTCCCGCCGCCTGAGTGGATTAGATGCATACGTTGCCAGACATTCAGAAATCACCCGCGTCCAAAAAGAATATGCTTACTGGAGTGACGAAGAAGCAGGCCGGATATTTGAAGAAGCGTGGCTGAATGACCCTAATATTACGGAAGTTTGGTGTGCCAGTGATCTTATGGCAAAAGGCGTGGCGGATAAAATAGCTGAAATGGGGATCGCTGACCCGCCGGCAGTCGGCGGTGTCGACTGGGATACACCAACGGCTGACTATCTCGAATCAGGCCAGATAGTGGTCAGTATAGGTGGTCACTTTATGGATGGCGCCTGGGCAGTGGTGATGTTGCATGATTATCTTAATGGAGTGGATTTTGACAGCCAGAGAATTGAATTTGATTCTTTAATGATTACAGCGACACCGGATGATCTCACCCGTTACCTGCCCTTTTTTCAACTGCAACCGGACGGTATTCATTTTGACAGTCGCTCACTGATCAGAAACCCGCGCCTGATCAGCCACGATTTTACCATCAGCGAGATCCTGAACACAGATGCCGTTTCAGAACCGCTCCGGCTGACTGACCAGGAAAAAGCATGGTTAACGGCAAATCCGGTGATAAACGTTGCAGGTGAAACCAACAATGTGCCATTCAATTATACAGATGAAAGCAACAACAGCACAGGTTTTGCCATTGAGTTGCTGCGCTATGTGGCCAGCCAGACAGGTTCGCAAATTAATATAATCCGCAGTGACAGCGCCGAATACCTCAAAGAGGCTACCGCTAAGGGGCAAATCCATGTGATGCCGGTGATAAATCCAAAAGATACCCGGCCCGATAGTCTGCTGCTGTCCGACAGTTATTTGTCTTTATCGCAGTATTTTTTTTCAAGACCAAATACAGCGCAAATAAGTCGTCTGCAGGATACCGGAAACCGCACACTGGCAGTACCTGAAGACGATGAAGTCCTTGCGGCCCGTGTATCCCTGTTCCCTGAACTTCGCATTATCGAAGTGCCGGATTTAGAGGCAGCCATTATGGCTGTTTCCTCAGGACAAGCGGATCTGCTAGTCAGCAATTATGCATCTGTCGCATGGTATCTGGACAAACATTTTATCTCCAATATTAAAGTGAATGGTCTTCTGACTGAAAATGGCCATGCGGAACTTCATATGGCTGCCGGTCCTGAGGCCGCACCGTTTATGCAGGTTGTGAATAAAGCCCTCGCCACAATGCCAGCCAGTACGCGCAGTGCGCTGATTTATAAATGGCTGAGAGAAAACTCCAACGATTCATTTTATGCCGTAGAGCAAATCAGCCTGACAAGAGAAGAGCGTGACTGGTTAAAAACCAAAGACACCATAAGGTTAGGCGATGACTTTAAAACCCGACCGTTAAGCTTCCTTAACAAAACCGGAGACTTCAGTGGTTTAAGTGCAGATTTCATCCGACATTTTACCCGCCAATTAGGAATACCGGCAGAACTGACCATAACTAAAACCGGTGTGCCGGCAGAGCAGCGTCTGAAAGAAAAGTCTCTGGACATCATGCCGGCTCTGATTAAACCTCTGCAGCCTGCCACAGATATCCTTTATACCGATCCGTACTTGCTTTTTCCTGTGGTCATAGCCACCAGCACCAGTCAACCGCCGGTAAACAATCTGTGGCAACTTGCCGGAAAAGAAGTAGGCATTACGAATAACCATCTCGCAGAGAAGCTGGAAAAAGAGCACGCAGACCTCACATTCAGACGCTTTAAAACAACTGGTCAGGCGTTCTCTGCGCTCTCAGCCGGTAAGATTGATGCTGTACTGGGCAATCTTGCGGTGATCAGTGCAGCAGCGGCTGACAGCGAAAATCAAAGCTTTGCAATAACTGGAGCCACTGGTTATGCAGACGAAATAGTCATTGGCGTAAGAAGTGACTGGCCTGAATTTGTCAGCATGCTGAATAAAGCCATTGCCGCCATGGATATGCAGGAACGGGAAGCGATAAAGAATAAATGGCTGCGTGTGAACGTTGAGATCGGCACCGATACCCTGACCATTGTTATGTGGGCGCTGCCTGCCACTCTACTGGCCTGCTCTGTCATCTTTTACATCTATTTGTCGAACCGAAGGCTGAGCCAGGCTAAAGCCCAGATATCTGCCAGAACAAAAGAGCTGGAGAATACGAATCAGTCTCTTGAAGACACACTGTCAGAACTGAAATTTTCACAAAAACAGATGCTTGAACAGGAGAAAATGGCATCGTTAGGCAGCCTGGTCGCCGGCGTATCTCATGAAATTAATACGCCCCTTGGCATATCGGTAACGGCAATCAGTCATGTTGAACACCTCCTCGCAGAACTTGAACAGCGTTTTGACAGCAACAAGGTGACCAAAACCTTCATGCAACGGTTTATCAAAGAAGCGCAGGAAGGCAGCCTTGCCACGTCACTGAATCTATCCCGTGCAGCAAACCTGGTAAAAAGCTTCAAAAACATCTCTATGGACCACAATCAGGATTCAGTGAGAACCATTGAACTTGACCAGTATCTCAATGAAGTCCTCACCTCGTTACAGCCGCAGATCAAAAAGTCTGGTCATGAAATCGTGTCCGGTTGCGCAGAAAATATTGTCAGTGAGACCAGACCCGGTGCCATCGCACAAATTCTGACAAATCTCATTATGAACTCCCTCACCCACGCCTTTTCATCCAATGAAAAGGGCATGATTACACTGCATGCGAGACAAATTGGAAGCACCATTGAGCTGATTTACTGTGATAACGGCTGTGGTATGAATGGAGAGCAGTTAAAGCGCATCTTTGAGCCTTTCTTCACCACCAAACTGGGTGCTGGCGGCAGCGGGCTTGGCGCCCATATTATTTATAATCTTGTCACCAATGCTCTTCAGGGGACAATAAAAGTGGAAAGCTCTCCGGGTATGGGAGCCAAATTTGTGATTTGTTTTCCGGTCAGACTGAATCAAACAGATAACGGCGTCACAGGCTGAACCGGTAAGACGCCGTTATGCAGTCAAAACACTTTAATCTCCGCTATACGGGAAGTGTGTTTGCCAGTGTTTTGCAATCTCTTCCCGCGTTGCCAGCCATACCTTGTCGTGACTTTGCACGTATTCAATAAACCGCTTCAAAGCTGCCATACGGGCCGGACGACCCACGATACGGCAATGCAAGCCGATGGACAGCATTTTAGGCTGGCTGGCGCCTTCTTCGTAGAGAACATCAAAAGCATCTTTCAAATATTCAAAGAACTGCTGACCCCTGTTAAATCCCTGCGGCGTGGCAAACCGCATATCGTTGGTATCCAGCGTGTAAGGCACCATCAGCAGCGGCGCATCGTTTTGGGTATCGTAGTAGGGCAAATCATCCGCATAAGAATCTGCGCAGTAGAGAATATCATCCCGCTCTGCAATCAGCTTTAACGTGTTGGGGCTGGTGCGGCCTGTATACCAGCCTGCAGGTTTTTTGCCGGTGAGTTTTTCATGCAGGTTTACCGCTTCTTCAATTTGCGCCCGCTCGGTGTCGATATCCATATCCTGAAAATGAATCCAGCGCATGGCATGACTGGCGATTTCCCAGCCGGCATTCAGCATTGCCTCAACCGCTTCCGGGTGACGCTCCATTGCCATCGTTACGCCAAATACAGTGACCGGTACCGCTTTTTCTGTCAGCAACCGGTGCAAACGCCAGAAACCCGCCCGGCTGCCGTATTCGTAAAGCGATTCCATGCTCATGTGGCGGTCAGCATACGGCTGCGCACCGACAATTTCTGACAGAAAAATTTCTGAATGGGCATCACCGTGAAGCACGCAGTTTTCACCACCTTCTTCGTAATTCAGGACAAACTGTACTGCAATTCTGGCTTTACCCGGCCACTGTGGATCAGGAGGATTGGCACCATAGCCTTTCAGATCACGGGGATAACTGTTGCTAACATCACTCATGCTGTCACAATCCTGTATTTTTCCGGTACCGTTAAACCACAACCGGTTAACGTAACGGTTACCAGATGTCTGGTGGCTTCTTCAAAATCTGCTTTTTTCATTTTCGCGCCGCGAAGACGGGTAATTTGCGTTGAAAAGTCAGCGTAGTGCTGGGTGCTTGCCCAGATATTGAAAAGCAGATAATGGGGGTCAATGGCCTGCATTTTCCCCTGCTCTGTCCAGGCTTTCAAAATAGCCACACGACCGGCCATCCAGTCGCTGTGTTCATCATCAAAATAGTGATTCAGGTTTGGCGCACCATTGATAATTTCCATGGCAAAAATCTTCGAAGCCAGCGGGTGTGTTCTCGATAACTCCATTTTTTCGGCAATGTAATCTGCCAGCATTTGCGCAGGATCATCATCTGCAGTGGCTTTATCGAAACTGGAATTCCATAACGACATGGTTTCCTTGAGGACTGCCAGATAAAGTTCCTGCTTGGACTTGAAGTAATACAAAACATTGGTTTTAGGGAGTCCTGCTTTATCTGCTACCTGCTGAACAGATGTCCCTCTGAATCCCTGAGCAGCAAATGCTTTCTCTGCTGCTGCCAGAATGATCGCCCTGTTACGGGCTCCCACACTGGCATCCACTTTTGATGCTTGAGTCATGACGCCTTTTTGTTCCTTTTGAAATGGTCAAACCTGACTATTCAGTCATAGTGCCACAGTTGCTTAAATCAGTGATAAATTTTTCATTTATAGAATATTCTTGCGCGTATAAAACATTGCGCATACATCTTGCAGCGATTTTTTAAACAAAGGTCAGACGGGCTTTGTAAGGGTGAGTTAAATGCTGCGTACTCATTTTTTAAACAGCTTCTGAACAGCAGTTTGTTAACAGAACCTGATTTTTAGCCGCTGGCGATACGCTGACTAAAGAACAACCAACTTTGTTGGTGCGCACCATAAAAGTGCACAAAATCGTGCAAATTGCACCGCAAAAATACACGCCACTCGCAATGGCCTTTTTTTAACACAAAAATCTGACCATATGGTCTACTTTTTAATTTAGAATACAGATATAGTAATGCATTCAAGCATTTTGAAATCTACATGGAGTTCGGTATGGTCCGTTTTCTGTTGAACAATGAACCTGTCGAATTGCAGGTGAGCAACCCGAATATGACGGTGCTGAATTACCTTAGGGAACAGCAACGAAAAACGGGGACAAAAGAAGGCTGTGCAGCCGGCGACTGCGGCGCCTGTACGGTAGTGGTTGCCAGTCCTTCAGACGATGGTAACAGCCTTAACTACACCACCATCAACAGCTGTATAGCGCTGATGTCTTCGCTGCACGGAAAACAGCTTATCACCGTAGAAGATTTGGCCTCTTTGCAAGCACAGCATCCTGTTCAGACTGCGATGGTGAAACATAATGGTTCCCAGTGCGGCTTCTGCACGCCGGGTTTTGTGATGTCGGCCTTTGCTTTTTACCATTCTGATAATGCTCCCGAACGGGAAAATGTGATAGACGCCTTATCCGGAAATCTTTGCCGGTGTACAGGTTACCGTCCCATTATTGATGCCACCATTGATGCCTGTTCAAATAAAACCGCAGACAAGTTCGATGCACAACAGGCAACAACCCTTGCCAGGTTAAATGCGCTTAGCCGGGAAGACGTCACAGAGGACAGTCAGTTACTTATGCCTGACAGCCGCGAAGCATTGAAAAAAGCCATTGCCGGCAACCCGGATGCAACGCTGGTTGCCGGCAGTACCGACCTGGCCCTTGAGATCACGCAAAAGCATCAGTCTTTCAAAACACTCATCAGTTTAAGTCAGATGCGTTGCCTGCAGGAGGTTGACGTTACCGAATCGCATATCATTATCGGCGCGGCTGTGCCTTTGTCCCGGGCAATGAAAACGCTGGTGAGCCACTATCCGGCATTAGAGGAATTATTCACCCGTTTTGCTTCTCTGCCTGTGCGTAATCAGGCAACCATGGGCGGAAACGTTGCTAACGCTTCCCCCATCGGCGATACACCGCCACTGCTGCTGGCGCTGAACGCTGATATTGTAGCGGATAATGGCAGCGAAACCCGCAGCATTCCGGCAAACGCTTTTTTTACCGGCTACCGCCAAACTGCACTGCAAAGCAATGAATGGATCAGCGCCATTCATATCCCCTTACCTCAGCCGGACCAGCATCTGGCTGCGTATAAAATCTCGAAGCGGATGGAAGATGATATTTCCGCCGTGCTTGCCGTATTTAACGTGGGGATCAGCGATGGTGTGATCACCTCTGTTACCAGCGGATTCGGTGGTGTGGCAGCCACACCTGTGGAGTGTACCGCTTTAGCGGCGTCTCTGGTGGGTAAGCCCTGGCGCGACGCACAAACACTGTCAGAGGGGAAAAATCTTTTGACGCACGCTTTTAATCCTATTGATGATATACGCGCTACGGCAGCATACAGAAAGCAGGTCTTGGGCAATTTATGGCACCGGTTCTGGCTGGAGAATCAGCAGGACAACCTTATTCCGACGCGGGTGGTACATCATGCGTAAACTCATTCAAACCCCGGCTGTTGCAGACGCCCGTCAGGCACCGGCATCCAGTCCGTTAGGTAAAAACAAAGCACATGAAAGTGCAGAACGTCAGGTAAGCGGTCAGGCAAGGTATGTGGACGATATGCCCGAACCGGCCAATACCGCGTACGCAGCCATCGGCGTAAGCAACTGCGCTGCCGGTGAAATTGAACATATTGATTTACAGGCCGTCCGTGACAGCGAAGGTGTTATTGATGTCATTACCGTCAGCGATGTACCCGGACATACTGATATCGCGCCGGTATTTGACGGCGACCCTGTGCTTGCAGACAAGCAAATCCTGTTTCACGGCCAGCCTGTTTTTGCAGTATTAGCCACAACCACAGAGCTTGCCCGGCGTGCAGCACTTAAGGGCACCATTACTGTGAAGCCGGGATCTGCTGTGCTGTCAGTGGATGAAGCCCTTGAGAAACAGTCCTTTGTGCGCCCTACCCATGCTTTCGGTAACCCGGACGCCATCCATACGGTCAACGCTTCACCTTACAAAGTGTCCGGCAGCCTGAACATTGGTGGTCAGGAACACATGTATCTGGAAGGTCAGGTCTCACTGGCTGTGCCGGAAGAAGAAGATCGCATGATGATTTACACCTCCAGCCAGCATCCAAGCGAAGTGCAAAAACTGGTGGCAGAAGTGCTGGGTGTAAAGCTTCACCGGGTGACGGTTGATATGCGCAGAATGGGTGGCGGTTTTGGTGGTAAAGAAAGCCAGGCCGCACAATGGGCGTGCATCGCCGCTATTCTTGCGCAGCGCAATCAGCGCGCAGTGAAATGCCGCCTGCCCCGTTCACAGGACATGAGTGTCACCGGCAAACGCCACCCCTTTGAAAACCGCTGGCAGACCGGTTTTGATGAAGCCGGCATTATTCAGGGCGCAGATATCACTGTTAACGGCAACTGCGGTTACAGTGCTGATTTGTCTGATGCCATTGTCGACCGCGCCATGTTTCATGTGGATAACGGCTATTTTTTAGGTGACAGTCATGTTGTTGGTCACCGCCTGAAAACTTCTTATGTATCCCATACCGCTTACCGGGGATTTGGCGGTCCTCAGGGCATGATTGTGGCCGAAGCCATGATAGATGGTATCGCCAGAACCCTAAAAGAAGACCCGCTCACTATCCGCAAGCGTAACCTCTATGCCAAAGCGTCGGGTAATATCACCCCTTACGGCATGGATATTGGCGATAATCTGCTACCGGAAATGATTGGCCAACTGGAAACATCTTGTGAATACTGGCAGCGCAGAGAAGCGATCACCGGTTTTAATCAGTCCAGTCCGGTAATAAAAAAAGGACTGGCTCTGACGCCGGTGAAATTTGGTATTTCGTTTACAGCCAAACACCTGAATCAGGCCGGTGCGCTGGTGCATATTTATACCGATGGCAGCGTCCAGGTCAATCATGGCGGTACGGAAATGGGCCAGGGACTTCACACCAAAATTGCCCAGATTGCAGCCCATGAATTTGGTATCGATCTCGCTGATATTGAAGTTACCGCTACACGCACTGATAAGGTGCCGAATACCTCACCTACTGCCGCATCATCGGGCACCGATTTGAACGGTAAAGCCGTACAAAACGCTTGTCTTGAGTTAAAAGCCAGACTGGTTTCCTTTTGGGCAAAACAAAAGGGCCTGCCAGCAGAAGAGGCAGTGTTCGCCGACGGGCACCTGATACTGGGTGATGAGCGTATTGCATTTTCAGAGCTCATTCAGGCGGCTTACATTGGCCGGGTTTCTCTGTCTTCAACGGGCTATTACAAAACCCCTAAAATTTTCTACGACCGCGCCACAGGTTCCGGTCGTCCTTTCTTTTATTTTGCTTATGGTGTTGCCGCATCAGAAGTCTCCGTTGATACCCTCACCGGAGAATACAAAGTGGACCGCGTAGATATTCTTCATGATGTGGGCGCCAGTCTGAATCCGGCTATCGACAAAGGCCAGATCGAAGGCGGCTTTATTCAGGGCATGGGCTGGCTGACATCGGAAGACCTGAAATGGGATAAAAAAGGTAGATTGCTGTCGAATAATATGGCGAACTACAAAATCCCTGCCATTGGTGATACACCGCCGGTGATGAACGTGGATTTATTCGACCGTCCTAACGACGAAGACAGTATTTATCATTCAAAAGCGGTGGGCGAGCCCCCCTTTATGTTGGCAATATCGGTGTGGTGTGCGTTGAAAGATGCCATTTCATCACTCAGTGATTACACCGTTGACCCTGTTCTGCCGGTGCCTGCTACCCCGGAAAATGTGCTCAATGCCATTACTGCTTTGCAGCAGGCTGAAGCGGAGACATTATCATGAGACATCCCCGTAACTGGTATGATGCCGTAAGCTGGTGCCACCGGCATGCGCAGGGCTATGTACTGATCACTGTACTCACGGTGGCGGGTTCTGTGCCAAGAGAACAAGGCGCGAAAATGGTGGTTACCGGCGACCGTCAGTTCGATACCATCGGCGGTGGTCATCTGGAATTTGATGCGGTAAAAAAAGCCCGTACTTTTTTAGCCACCGGCCAGTCACAGCAACATATCGAATCCTACCCGCTTTCAAGTAAATTAGGGCAATGCTGCGGCGGAGCCGTTAAGGTGCTGTTTGAAATCAACGTCAGCCATTGTCAGACACTGGCCATTTTCGGTGCCGGACATGTCGCTCAGGCGCTGATCCCTGTTCTGGCACAACTGCCTCTGAATATTAAGTGGATAGACAGCCGCCCGGATGCCTTTGCAGAACTGGATGTGCCGCCAAACGTGACAATAGTCTGCGATCCCCAGCCAGAAGGTGAAATCCCCCTTCTTCCGGCCCAAAGCTGGCTGCTTATTCTTACTCACGATCATCAGTTGGATTATTTACTGGCAGAAACAGCGCTAAAGATAAATCAATTTCCTTATGTGGGCATGATTGGCTCTGACACAAAAGCCAGACGCTTTCGTACCAAACTCGCCCATCGCGGACTTGGCGAAGCTGCAGATAACCATTTTGTGTCACCGGTAGGTAACCTGACTATTCCCGGCAAAACGCCCATAGAAGTTGCTGTGTCGGTCAGCGCTCAGATTATTGAACGCCTGCACAGCCGGCCGGCGCCCGTTGCACCTGACCTCACACAAAGCCGTACGCTGGAAAACGATAACAAGGATAACGTATCAGCATGAACGTAAACACGCTAAACGCCCTGCCCTGGCAGGACGCCATGCGCTGGTTTTCACAAACCTGTGCAGCAGAAAAATGGGCATCCATGATGACGGACAAACGCCCTTATTGTGATGTGGCCGATATACAAAATCACGGGAAGGCAGTCTGGGAAACCATGGAAAAGGACGATTTGTTGCAGGCATTTGCCGCCCACCCCATGATTGGTGACATTAATTCATTACGCAGCAAATATGCCAGCACCCGCGCTTTAGCTGCCGGAGAACAAAGCGGCACGGCTGACGCTGACGATGCCACACTTTTTGCACTGAAAGAAAAAAACGAAGCGTATCTGGCCAGGCACGGCTTTATTTTTATTATTTGTGCCTCAGGTCTGCCGGCAACAACTATGCTGGAGGCGCTGGAAAACAGGCTGAACAACAGCACGGAAGAAGAGCTTAAAAATGCCGCAGCAGAGCAGATTAAAATTACCTGCCTGCGTATCAGCAAAGCGATTAACAGTTAAGGAACGGTTATGATTTCTTTATCCAGTCATGTTCTGGACACCACATCAGGTAAACCCGTAAGCCAGTTACCACTGACACTGACTTTTCCCGACGGAAAACAGGTTAATGGCATGACTGACAGCGACGGTCGCTGTAAAAGCTGGGGTGACGCAGATTTCTCTCAGGGGACTTACTCACTACGGTTTCACTGCCGGGATTACCTGACGGAACAACACGGCGAAAGCTTTTACCCGTTTGTCGATATTGCTTTTACCATGCAGGAAAGTGGCGGTCATTATCATGTACCTCTGCTCATTTCACCCTTCGGCTTCAGCAGTTACCGGGGTAGTTAGTGAGTAATACGATTCAACTATTCCGTGCGAAGATACTGCATTTCCCGCAGCAAACAGATTCACCGCAACAGGATGCGGTGTGCTACCCCGACGGTGCTCTGGCGGTTCGAGACGAGCGGATCCTGGCTATTGGTAACTTTGCCGATGTAGTGTCCGACTACCCCGATGCCACATTGCACGATCACAAAAATCACTGGATCATGCCGGGTCTTATCGACAGCCATCTGCACTTTCCGCAAACAGAAATGCTGGCCTGTTATGGCGAACAGTTACTTACCTGGCTGGAAAATTACACCTTTCCCACCGAAAAGAAGTTCGCCGACCCCGACTATGCATCCGCGATGGCGGACGTATTTTTGCGTCAGCTTTTAAAAAACGGGACAACAACCGGCTTAGTTTACCCCACCGTGCACGCCGGTTCCGTTGATGCGCTTTTTGCTGCAGCATCAGCAAAAAATATGGCGATGGTAACCGGTAAGGTGTGTATGGATCAGAACAGTCCTGCCGGCCTCGCCGATTCGCCTCAGCAAGCGTATGAAGCATCACAGCAACTGATTTCATCCTGGCACAATAAAGGGCGTAATCTGTACGCGATTACCCCCAGATTTGCTCCCACCAGCAGCCGTGAGCAATTGTCTTTACTCGGGTCACTGGCCGCTGAACACAGCGACGTATTTATTCAGACCCATTTGTCTGAAAATCAGAAAGAAATTCAGTGGGTACAACAACTGTTTCCCGAACGTAACGGCTATCTGGACGTATATGACCATTATGGTCTGGTGCGTGAGCGCAGCGTGTTCGGACATTGTCTTCACCTGACAGAGCAGGAATGGCAACGCATGGCAGACGCGCGGGCGACTATCGCCTTCTGCCCCACGTCGAACCTGTTTTTGGGCAGTGGCTTGTTTGATTATCAAAAAGCGAAGAGCTTGAAAGTCCCCGTTACCCTGGCCACTGATGTGGGCGCAGGCACAACCTTTAACCTGTTCAGAACCTACGGTGAAGCCTACAAAGTGTGTCAGATGCAGCAACAGGCATTGTGCCCTTTAACCGGTTTATACCTGATGACCCAAGGTGCAGCCGTGGCACATAAACTTCAGCACGAAATTGGCAATTTAAACCCCGGCACTTTCGCCGATTTTATTATTGTCGACCCCGCCTTTGATGAATTGACGTCCCACCGGTTACATGACCGTGATACCGCAGAAGAGGTGCTGTTTGCACTGTCCATGCTCGGTGATGACCGGATGATAATAGAAACACGGGTTGCCGGCACTGCGCAATACCGCAAAGAGGAGAGATAAGTATGGAAGGACTCGACTGGTTATCCCTTTTTGTCCGCTGGTTTCACGTGATTGCAGGCGTTGCCTGGATTGGCGCATCGTTTTATTTTATCTGGTTAGATAACAGTTTGCGCACACCACCTGAATGGAAGCAGGAAAAAGGTATTAAGGGCGATCTCTGGGCGATACATGGCGGCGGCTTTTATGAAGTCGCTAAATATGCCTATGGCCCTGAAAGCATGCCTGCGACATTACACTGGTTTAAATGGGAAGCCTATACTACCTGGTTAAGTGGCTTTGCCCTGCTAATCATCGTTTATTACTTCGGCGCGTCTGCCTATCTTATCGATCCGTCAGTAAATGCACTGAGTCCGCAAACGGCAATTTTGTCGGGCCTCGGGATCATTTTTGGCGGGCTGGCCCTGTATGAACTGGCATGCCGCAGTCCGCTGGCTAAATCGCCCAAACTGTTTGCACTGTTTCTTATCATGATGATTTGCTTTGCCAGCTGGCTGACCACCCAGCTGTTCAGTGGCCGGGGCGCTTATATTCATGTAGGCGCACTGGTGGGCACCATCATGGTGGCAAATGTATTTTTAAACATCATGCCCAATCAACGAAAAATGGTTGCAGCGGTGGCAGCAAAAGGTGAAATCGACCCTGCCTGGGGCGCCAGCGCAAAATTACGCTCTGTACACAACAACTACCTGACGTTGCCGTTACTGTTCATTATGATCAGCAACCACTATCCGATGACATATCAGCATCCGCAAAACTGGCTGGTACTCATTGCCATCATGGCCCTGTCTGCCTGGATAAGACACTTTTTTAATTTGAAACATCAGGACATTAAAAAGCCGTCTATTCTGGTATCCGGTGCGGCGGGCATGTTGTTACTGGCAATTTGGGTATCTATGCCCGTCAGCCAGCAGGAAAACAGGGCAGCGGCTTCAGCGCCACAGAATGACCAGACGGCACTGTCTGCTGATGACAAAGCCGTTCAGACGCTTATTACCACGCATTGTACCAGTTGCCATGCTTCAAGCCCCACAGATGATATTTTCAAGGTTGCACCTCTGGGAGTGAAATTTGACAGCTGGCAGGATGTTAAGCGTTATGCGCCGCAAATTTATCAGCGCTCAGCCGTAAGTAAAGACATGCCCTTTATGAATAAAACCGGCATGACAGACGAAGAACGTCAGGTCATTGCTAAATGGTTCAAAGCGCAATAAAGCAAAACGCCCGCTTTTCAGCGGGCGTAGTTCAAATCCTTCTTTTTCAGCGCAGAAAACCAGGGAACAAGCGCCTGTGCCCAAAGCCGGTATCCGGCTTCATTCGGGTGGAGTAAATCGGGCATAATAACTTTACTCAATATATCGTCTTCGCTCAAAAAAACATTGTTAATATTGATGTAGGAAACGCCTTTTTCTTTAGCAAGATCTTTCAGAAGACCGTTTGTTTTCTGATTATTAATCCGTTCGGGAGACGTGGCATTTTCTCCCCTTGGAAATATGCCGGTAAGTAAGACAGCACTGTCCGGCATTTTCTGCTTTATCCGGTCAATAATGTGACTTATACCACGGGCAATATGTTCCGGTGGTTCCATCCGGTGACCCGTATTGTTGGTGCCGATCATAACGACGGTGATGGCCGGCGACAGGCCGTCTAATTCACCCTGTTCAATGCGCCAAAGCACATTTTTTGTTCTGTCACCGCCGAACCCCAGATTTAACGTGGGAACATCCGGAAAATACTCTTTCCAAACCGGTGCGCCCTTGTCTTCCCAGCCATGGGTAATTGAGTCGCCTATGCGCACAACCTCAGGCCGGATGACTGCTTTCCTGTGTAACGGTCACCCCGGGGATTTCAGTGGTGAGGCCGGATACCGCCACGCTCTTACCGCCGTTTTTTATCTGCAAATCGGATAACGAAAAGATGAGTTCTTCGGGAGCATCGTCAGCACTCCTTTGCGCCGCACAGGCACAAAGGAGCAGTACTCCGCTAAGACAAATTAGCGTCCGCATGGTTACTTCGTCCGTTCTACAGTAAGGGCATCACCGGAATAAGTGACAGTGACGTCCGGCTTCGCTTCGTAATTTAATAGGGTTTCACCTTCGGAAATAAACCTGACATGCCAGGTACGGGAAGTGACCATACTATCAAACTGCCCTTCACGTTTGCCGATGGTGAGCTTACCTTCACTGTCATCATACTCAATGCGGGTGTACGAATACGCCCCGTTCTCGTAGTCGTATGACTTGCCGTCGTCGTGATAGAGTTCAAATTCGCCGTCTGCACCGGTAAATACGTTTATGGTATAGGCGCCATCCGGCTTATCGTAAACATACTGAATGGCTTCACCCGCCGGAATAATTGATCCGGCTTTTACGTACAGCGGCATTTGCGTTAACGGCGCACTGGCAGTAACCGTTTGTCCGCCCTGATACGTTTCACCGGAGTAAAAGTCGTACCAGCTCACGCCTGCGGGCAGATAAACATCCCGCTCCCGCGCCTTGTACTCATACACAGGGTTAACCAGAATGGCCGGCCCGAACATGTAGGCATCATCGATATCCTGCGCTTTTTCATCTTCAGGGAAGTCCATCACAAGACCGCGCATTAAGGTACCGTCTTTATGGAACATATCCCCTGCCTGCGAATAAATATAAGGCATCAGGCGGTAGCGTAATTCGATGGTGGATATCAGTGCGTTGTACACTTCCGATCCTTCATCGGCCAGATTAAACACTTCCCTGAAAGGGTTTTGGCCGTGGGAGCGGAACAGCGGTACAAATGCGCCGAACTGGAACCAGCGCATATTCAGCTCCTGCCATTCCTGCTGATACTGTTCAGCCATTTCACTGTAGTGACCCACAATCACATCGCCGTTGTACCGGTAGTGATCTTCCGGTGTGAAGCCACCGATATCCATGGTCCAGTTCGGCATACCGGACAATCCTGTACCCACACCGGCTGCAATCTGCTCTTTAAGATTTGACCACCGCGGCACAGTGTCTCCGCTCCAGATGGCACTGCCCGTGCGCTGAATACCGCCGAATCCGCTGCGGGTAAGAATAAAACTGCGCTTGTCAGGGTCTGATTGCCGCTCACCTTCATACACGCCTTCGGCGTTTGCCAGCGCATAGGAGTTAAAATATTCAGCACCTGAACCTATCGCCAGCGGCGTCATGATTTCTTTTCGTTTGGTATACGACAGGTTCGAATGGATGTCCGGCTCGGACGCGTCAAGCCACCAGGCATCGATGCCCAGCACATTCAGATTTTCATCTAATTGCCGCCAGAAAATTGCCTGTGATTCTTCAGGGTAAGGGTCGTAAAACCCGTTCAGATACCCCTTCCCAATCCAGTCCAGATTGCCCTCCTGATCCACGTTCTTATTCAGCATGTAGCCTTTGGCATCCAGCTCTTTGTAATTGCCGGTGGTACTGTAGAATTTCGGCCAGACGGAAATCATGATATTGGCGTTTAGTGTATGAACTTCGTCAATCATGCCTTTAGGATCAGGGAAACGGGCCAAATCAAACTTATGACTCCCCCAGGCATCTTCCGGCCAGTAAGACCAGTCGAGCACAATATTATCAATGGGGATCTGCTTTTCACGGTAGGTTTTCAGCGCCCCTAACAGTTCATCCTGCGTTTTGTATCGCTCACGACTTTGCCAGAATCCATAGGCCCATTTTGGCAACATGACGGCTTTGCCGGTAAGTTTGCGGTACCCACTTATTACCTCGTCGGTGTTGTTACCGGCTACGATGTAATAGTCCAGCGACTTACCGGTTTCTGATGCCAGCGACAGGCTGTTCTCATCGGCCTTCGATTGAGGATTATTGTGTAACAGACGGAAGTATCCACCCTGCGAATCCCAGTCGACTTCAATGTCCACCTTTTCACCGGCGTTGAGCGTCATTTCAGTATTGTGAAACCAGGGATTCCAGTTCATCCGCCACCGGTCCAGCAGCTTTTCACCGTTTAAGGTCAGTTTGGCATAGCCGCTGGAGTACATACGGAACTTGTGAAGTCCGCTTTGCTTCGCGCTTATCTGCCCTTTCCACACTATCCGGGGCTGGCTGACATCACCAAGCTCTGCAGGAAATGGTATTTCCCGGGTGGTGTTGTGAGCAAGAAACTGATAATCAAGATCAGCTTCTGTGCGTTTAAGCAGCAATTTGTCTTTATCGTAGTAATAAGCGGTTAATCCCCCGGCGTTGCCGTCTTCATCATAAAGCGCAAAGCCTGCGTTCAGCGGCGCTGATTCCACCGGATTTCCGAACCGGGTAATGGCGGCGTTATCCCATAAAATCCCGTAATGTTTGGTAGAGACAACAAAGGGAATCGAGATTTGCAGGTTATGGGTGCTCAGCTCAACATTATCTCCGGCATGATTAATCTGGCCATCCTGATGCTGCCCTAACCCGTAAAAACCCTCATCAGAGCCGGTATTCCACTGCTGGTGAATAGCAAAATTGTACTTACCGGCACCGGCAGGATCAGCGGTCACCGGCGCAAATTCGCCGCTGTTAACACTCTTCAGCAATACCTCTCCGGCACGGTTTTTTACCACCAGATTACCGTCAGTCAGCGATACCGAGGCTGTCATCGCCTGCGTAGACAGAGTCACAGTACCGGCTGATTCTTTTATGTCGTAAGGGGTATTTCCCGCAGAGGCAGTCACCATCAGGCTCTCTGCAATCCGACTGAAATCGTCGTGTGGCAGCGCCGTGACGCGGATGATTCCTTCATCAAATACTTGTAAGCGCACGGCTTTAGCCTGCCCCTGAGCAGGCAAAACAAGCAGGCCGTGTTCTGTCGCCTGATAGCTTCCCGCGCGAACAACTTCAGCACTGCCGGTACTGTTTTCGCAGCCACTGAGTACGGTTGCTGACATTAACGCAACGGCCACACTGGCTGCAATTCGGTGTATTTTTTTCATGGTGTTATTCCTTTTACCTTTGTTCGTGGTTGCAAGGTATTCATAGTGACAAGGTGTTCATTCTTGCCAGGTGGTCATTTTTACTTTGAGAATATGCGGCTCATCGTTGAAATTTAGTCCCCAGTCAGTTTGATCGCCATTCCAGACCCGCTCAAATATCCAGTTACCTTGCTCGTCAAAATGGCCTTCTTCTACCCTTTCAATCATCACTGGGAGTGATGCGATTTCTTTTGACGGTGTAAAGGTGACGCGTGCACGCAGCGCAGTCACTAAAAACTCGTCGTCGGATAATTTAGCGATAAGTGCGCCACCGGACGCCGGATGATTTCCAGCAGGCGGGTCAATCCAGAACATGGGTCGTCCGTAGGACACTTCTGCATTCCAGTTTCCGAGATCCAGTTGCTGACTGTAGGCGGGAGACTCCTCTTTTGCTTGCGACACATTGGCATTCCACACTTTTTCATCTTTTGACGAGTCGTGAGGCTCTGCCACTCCCCAAACCTGATGTTCAAGACTGAGTTTTGCCCATACGCCGGACCATGACTGCATCAGCCCGTAAATTTCAGCGAAGGGAGCGATGGTGTCGTCGTTAACGGTTTTCGCGCCCAGCGGATAATTAGCATAACCAGTGTAATCCATGCCGAATGGCGCAAACCCGATCCCCTGATGCCCCAGGGTACTGAAAAAGTAGCGGGCATAGGGCTGGTCGTTACCAATCTCTGCCACAAACAAGGGGTTGTCTTCACGGCTGTACAATTCCAGCACCCGCTTTACCGTTTTATGGTCTCGAAAATAAATATCCGGTGAAATCATATCGATGTGCGGGGCACCGGCTTTCCAGACGTCGATGACATTGTCAGTGGGGCCGCCCATGGAATAGCCCGTGCCGGGATTGAAGGGATTTCTCAGCGCCACATTAACGTTCATGGGCAAAGGTTTAATTGCTTTACCGGCCTGTGCAATCACATCGACGTAACGGGCAATAGACCAGGCATGAAAGAATTCATCAGCGTCATCACCGAATACCTCAGGCCATGTACCCGGTTGTTTGTTCATCCGGGCCAGTAACGTGTCAGGGACAGGCTCATTAAAAAGAGAATTTGCTAACGGGGAGTAATCACGTTTTGAGCCGTAGGTGCCGGTTTCATTTTGCACCTGTACCATGATCACCTGATGGGCCGGATCATTATCGCGCAAATACGTCATCAGGGCTTTGAAAGCGCGCTTGTCCGCAGCCAGCGTGTGTTCGCCGTGAGGCGACAGAGAGTTCAGGGTTCGCCCGTCGCGTGTGATCACTCTGGGGAAACGCTGATTATTCAGTTTGATCCAGGCCGGCGCGTAATGAGGCGCGTTATTTTTCCAGGTGGCAAACCACAGCAATACCACTTTCACTTCCCGTTCTGCGGCCTGGCGGATCAGGATATTAAGGTAGCTGAAGTCGAAATGTCCTTCTTCCGGTTCGATTTGCTCCCACGCCACCGGAATACCCAGGGTGTTAGCATGCATGGCATCAACAACCGGCCACACTTTATCCAGCGCTGCGGGATAGTTAGCGGAATTATTCGTTTGCGCACCCAGCATCAGAAAAGGCTTACCATCGACGAGAAAGGCATGGCGGCCGTTTTGAGTGACCACTTGAGGTAAGTCGTGCCGGGATTGAGAAGCTGCGGCGGGCTTAACCCCCGCACTCTGGCAGGCACTTAGCGCACACATTGCACAAAGAAGAAGACCTGCAAAATAATAGATTTTCATAGTGTCCAAATATCAATTCAGGGTTGGGAAAAGCGTTGCACTGCACCGGCAGGTATTACCATTACAAAGCCGGTGCAGTGCGATACGCGCGGGTACTAGAAATTGCCCCGCAGGGACAGTGCATAACGGATGTCATTCACGTGATAAGCACTATAGTGATTACCCGGACCGTTCTGACGCATCTCGTTTTTAGTCACCGCATCATTGAGGTTGTTCGCTTCCAGAACCACGGCGTAATTGTCGTTGATACGATATGTCACAGAGCCGTCGAGGTAAGCAGTCGCCGCATTGAACAGCGGTAAGCCATAAGTGATGCCATTTTCCGTGCCGGTGAAACCATTTGCATTGGTTGCAATCAGGAATTCATCCCGCCAGTTGTAGGCCAGGCGTGCGGAAAACGGACCTTTCTCGTACATTAACACCAGGTTTGCCGCATTTTCCGACAAGCCTCTGAATGGCATGTCCCCGTAGCCGGAGCCGTCTGTATCCACCGGCTGAGAGCTTGAGTCAGCAGCAATTTCACTATCAATCCAGGTGTAGTTCATTTGCACGCCGAAGCCGTCAAAAGGTGCAGGAAGTGAGGAGAAGAAGTGATTTAACGACAGCTCGACACCCGTGATTTCAGCATCAGCACTGCTGACTGGCCAGCTGGCATTATAGGTATAGCCGCCAAATTCAACCTGAGACAATTGTGGCACCTGGTAGCCGGAGATATCCTTAGTAAACAATGCCACATAAGCAGAACTGTCTTCGGCGTAATACCATTCCAGAGACACATCAAACTGGTTGGACTCCATAGGGTCGAGATACGGATTTTGTGTGGAGTCCAGTGTCAGCACGTAATCTTCCACTTTAGGCGGATTACCGGCATTCTGGCTGGCCTCTCCTGCACTGGATAAATTTGCGTTCAGCACAATATTGGCGCCTAAATCTGCAAAATTTGGCCGCGCCATCGCTTTGGCGGCAGCAAAACGCAGCAGCAAATCATCGGTCAGCTCTACTTTTACGTTTAAGCTGGGAAGCCAGTTACTGTAATCGTGCTCCGCATCCATGGCGGTGAAAGCACCGTTGCCAAACAGCGCATTGTTCGGATATTGCAGATAACCATGAGCGGTATTTTCTGTTTTAACGTAACGCACGCCCACATTGCCCGACACGGGTTTGCCCAGTGCGTCAGTAAAGAAGTCGAGCATCACATAGGCGGCGGCCGTTTCCTCTGTCTGGTCATTGGTATACTGATCATCATTTAAATCACGGCGGTTCCAGTACGCCCAGGCAGACCAGTCTGCATACACGAACCGGTCCTGTAAGGCCTGAAAACTCTGCGGATAACCAAACGCAAAACTGGCATCAGGTGCATACACGTTTGCCGGCGCCGGCACATCACCACCAAAGAAGTTATCAAAGGAGTTCAGATTCAGCTCACTGACATCAGGGACAATATTCTCCTGCCCTTCCACAATTGCAGCCTGCAACCAGCTTGGTGCTAACGGACTCCAGTTGTAACCGGTATCGGCGTTATCAGACGATGTTTTGCTGTAGCGTGCACCAAACTTCACAGCTTCGAAAAAACCGTCAGATAAAAAGTACTGAATATCGATATCTGCCGCAGTCATATCCGCCTGGCGGTCGTACTGGTTATCCATGATGAAATTCCAGACGTAGTTGTCCTGGTTTCCCAGATAAGAAGCATCTGAGGTCACAGTGGGCAAGCTGCCGGTTAAATCGACATCAATGTAAGGCACACTTATTTGTGTGGCCACCGTGTTATCAAGCCCTGCAGAATCAGAACTTACCCGCTGCAGCGAAGTTTCCACCAGAAATTGCTCACCGGCGTAACGGTAACGCAGTGCGATATCTTCCGTTTTCGCCTGCTGGGAAGAGGCTCTCACATCGGCCCCCATGGGAATACCGCCATCCTGTACCAGCCGTCCTTTTTCCAGTACACCGCTGTCACTGAACTGTGCACCGCTTTCCACCTGCACACCATAGGGCCAGTTATCTACGAATATGGCATCCTCATTCCACTGCATATCATAATCGCTGGAAAAGTATGTCAGGGTAAATTCGTGTTTTTCAGACGGGGCATATTGCAGGGCCGCATAAGCGCCGTTACGTTCGCGGTTAAAATACATGGTACGCCAGTCTGCACCTCTGGGGACATAGACTGTTGACCCTTCGTATCCGGCAATGTCATCACGGTAGAAAAAAGGTCTTACGTACATGGAATCGTTACGGGTAGACAATTCAGAGACGGCAATATCAAACAAAAACCCGACTTTACCGGCAGAGGTATCCCAGTTGTTGGAATATAAAAATGAATAGCCCGGCTTGGTTTCTTTTATCACGTCGCCGTAGTTGGCACTGATATCAAACGCGACTTGCTGACCGTCGCGGTGAAAAGGCAGACGGGTTTCCAGATCAATCGTACCGGCAAGGCCGCCTTCAATCTGATCCGCCGACGGACTTTTGTACACATTCACAGCATTCAGCAGTTCAGGCGGCACATCACCAAAGCTCAGCGTCCGGCCCCCGTCAGCACTGAACGTTCCCCGTCCGTTCAGTTCTGACCGGACCTGGGTAAGGCCGCGCACAATCACACCGTTACCTTCCACCGAAAAGTGCTCGGGATCTCCTAACGACATGTAACGGTCGATAGCAACACCCGCCACCCTTTGCAAAGTTTCAGTGATACTGCGGTCAGGCAGTGCGCCGATATCATCAGCACTGATCCCGTCCATGATTTTATTGGAATTCATTTTAGTTGCCTGAGCGGAAATGACGCTGGCCCGCATGCCTTTTACTTCTATAACTTCCAGCGCTTCACTGTCTTCTTCCTCTGTGTCAGTCTGTGCCAGACCCGTGTCGGGACAGGCCAACCCTAAGGATGCCAGTAGAAAAGCGGTAAGTTTTGCGTGCTTAAACTGTTCAAGTCCTGAATGTGTAGTTTTCATATATTAAAAGTCCATGTTGCGTTGAACCATGCCACTGTTCAGCTCTTCGTGGCTATTGTTGTTACTCAGCAGCAGAAACGGCATACTCCTGCTGCGCTGAGGTGGTGAAACTAATAACGCCCTGCTCAGGCGACGTAAAAGTAACGTATTCTCCGTTAGCTGTTACTATAATCTTGTGGTCAAAACTGTCACAACGAATGCGGATTTCGCCGTCTGTGAAGGTTTTAATAATCGCTTTATTAAGGCGCCCGTCAGACCATTCCATACTGACTTCATGATTCCCCCGCGCCCTGAGGCCGGTTACTCTGCCCTTCTCCCACGCATCGGGCAGCGCTGGTAGTAAATGCAGTTCCCCCCTGTGACTTTGCAACAGCATTTCCGCAATACCAGCCGTTGCCCCAAAATTACCGTCGATCTGGAAGGGAGGATGAGAGCTCCACAGGTTGCTTAACGTGCTGTCCCGCAATTGTGCCTGCAATAATTTAAGGGCCCGGTTCCCGTCAGCAAGGCGGGCCCAAAAGTTGATTTTCCAGGCACGACTCCAGCCTGTGCCGGCATCACCTCTTGCGTTAAGTGATACCGCAGCGGCTTTCGCTAAGACCGGTGTATCAACCGGCGAGATATGATTGCCCGGATGCAATGCAAACAGGTGGGAGATATGACGGTGGCGGTTTTCCTTATCATCAATATCCTGACGCCATTCCTGCAACTGACCCCATTTACCAATCCGCAGACCGGGTTCGAGCCTTTCAAGTGCATTTTTTAATGCAGCGGCAAACTCCCTGTCTCCGACCTGTTCTGCAAGTCTTAGCGTGTTTGCAAACAGATCCGTGACGATTTGCTGAGACATAGCCGCACCGGCCGTAAAATCGCCTTGTTCCGGAGAATAAGAAGGAGAAATCAGTAGCGTGTCTGAATCCGCGCTTTCAACCAGGTTGTCCAGCCAGAACTGACTGGTTAATTTGAGAAGCGGCCAGGCCCGTTCTTTCAGGAAGCTTTCATCAGCATTGAATGCGACTTCTTCATAGAAGTGTCTTGCTATCCATGCAGCCGCCTCCGGTTGCCAGAATGCGGTGGGCCAGTCAATTAAACCCGATGACCCCCAGGGATTTGTATTCAGAAAGACCACCCAACCTGCTGCACCGAATAAGCTTCCGGCGGCTTCCCGTCCGGGTATAGTAAGGTTCTCTACAAAATCGAACAGCGGTGGCAGTGTTTCGGGCAGGTTTGTGGTGTGAGCCAGCCAGTAATTCATCTGTAAATTGATATTCAGATGATAGTCAGCACTCCAGGGAGCCTGAATGTCTTTATTCCATATACCCTGCAGGTTCGCCGGCAGCGAACCGGCTCTGGACGAGGCGATTAAAAGATAGCGACCATAGTGAAAATAGAGACTTTCCAGCGCGCGGTTCTGCGACTCATTTTTAGAAGGATAAGCCTTGAGCGCAGCTTTCAGTTCTCCGGTTTCACCATCGCCAAGATCGAGTTTGACGCGGTTAAACAAAGGCTGATAATCATTTAGGTGACGGGTTAGCAGCTCATCAAAAGTGAGGTTTTGAAGATGAGAAAGTTGCGAGGTGACTTTATCTTTTGCATGTCCCTGCCGGTAATCCGGGTGACGTAATGCATAATTGGTGACCGCGGTAAGCACAATGGTCACGACGTCAGCGTTTCTTACGCTGAATTCTGCGTCTGTCACATTTTTGGTGCCACCTTCATGCAAAATACGCATGCCGGCTGCAAATTCAAGCCCATTGTCTGTTAATGCTCCGCTGTAAAGTAACGTATCCAGACCGCTGCTCTCTGCCGACCAGGTTCTGTTTTCAGGAAAGCGTAACTTGCCGGATACGCTCAGCGCGCCTTTTTCAGATGCCGTCAGCCTGATGACAATGCTGTTGTCGGGATAAGTAACAAAATAATCTCTTTTGTAGTCAATTTTGTCTGCGGAATAACTCACTGTCGCCACAGCCGTATTTAAATCCAGACTGCGACGGTAATCGTGAATCTCCTGCGTCATGTCAGGAAACGACAGCACCAGATCAGCGAAGCTTTGATAGCTGCCATAGTCCGGCTGTTGATGGCCCAGTTTGCCAGCCACATAGTCAGGTGACAGCGAGCCTTTTCCCGTGATTTCTTTGACGACGGCTTCTACCTGCTCAGCATAACCGGATGTATCGTCAGGCAAGCCGGATTGATTCTGACCGTTTTTGCCGGGGCCACCTGTCCAGAGTGTTTTCTCATTAAACTGAATAACGTCTTCTTTTGCACCACCGGCAATGGTTGCACCGAGCAAACCATTGCCCAGAGGAAGCGACTCAGACTCCCAATCTTCACCGGGAGAATTAAAAATAAGGACTTCATGTTTGCTAATAGCGGTTTTATCCGGAGGGCTGACCGGCGAATTCTGCCCGTAGCTTAGCGACGAACCGGACGCAAAAAAGAAAGCGATGGCAACGGTGATGAACAGTAAACCATTATTTACTTTTTCTTTAAAGTCTTTTGCTTTTTTCATTTTATTTGCCAGAAACCCAAAACATAAAAGTCATCTTTGAACACGTATCGCCTTCATGTTGTTACCACGATCGGGATGCAATGTTTGTTTTTTGTTAATGGAGGTAAAACTAATGAGAATACTGGTCCTGAGATATCTGAAAACGCAAAAAAGCTAGCAATGTGCAAAAAACAGAAGAAATTGTGACAGAAAATATAACTATGTTTAGCATGTAAATATTCTTACATGTCGCACCCTTGCGCGCATTGACGAATGGTTGTGAGTTTGATTATATAAACCTATCCCTATTTGCAGACTGGCACGTGGTTACAACGGAAAGTATGTTTGGCTACCATAAAAAAGTTATTTATTCGTTAACGGCATACGCTATTTTCGCCGTAATGCTGGTAGCCATTGCATATCATCAGTCTTTCCCCGAAGAGTCTCTGCTCCCCCGCGCCGCTGAAGAAAACAAACTGAAGTGGAAAAGCCTGACTTACGATGATTCGCAGGAAGGTGGCGCATCCACTATTTCGGTTATCGATGACGGGTTCAGTTACACACTCAGCATGTTACTGAACGAACAGAAAGACTATCCCTTTGCCATGGGCGAAATGCTGTTTCTGAACAGTCAGGGACAGCCTGATCTCGTGGACCTGAGTCCGTTTGATACCTTGTCGTTTATGGCAAAATGTTCACCGGAAAGTACCCTGACCTTCTCTTTATTCACTCTCGATAAAAATGCCAGCAAAATTGATGATGCCAGGTCTGATCGTATTTCCACCCGGTATTTTCACTGTAAAAGTGAGTGGCAGCGTTACGACATAGATATCACCCGGCTGGAAACACCGGAATGGTGGTACAAGTGGTATAATCAGGCGCTCAGTGAGCAGGAATACAGCCTGGCCAGAGTAAAGAAAATTTCATTTGGCAGTTCCATTCAGAGTCCACTGAATGTGCAGTCCACCATCAGTATCCGCGAAATTGTGTTTAACGGTAAAGACTGGTCTTACTTATATACTTGCGCTGCTATATTACTTGCCTCAGGTGCAATGCTGGTCGCATGGCTGTTTAAAGCCCACAGCAAATATCTGATGAAAGAAGTGAAAAATAAGCTTCAGAAGGACCGGCCGTTAATTGACTGCGAACACCTTTCACTGGAAAGCCACAGAGACAAAGATAAAACGGCCATTTTGAAATTCCTTGCCAAAGAGTACGCAAATCCCGGGCTAAATCTTGAGTTTATTGTCCGGGCGTTAGGCATTAACCGGAATAAAATTAACGACATTCTGAAAAGTGAGTGCGGATACACGTTTTCAACTTATTTAAACAAGCTGCGGCTGAACGAAGCGGCCCGCCTGCTGACGGAAAACAAGGACGCCAACGTTTCTGAAATCGCATACTCGGTAGGTTATAAAAACGTGCCCTATTTCAATAAGCTTTTCAAAAACGAATACGGATGCAGCCCCGGCATGTTCCAACATGGAAGTGACCATTTCCACGCCAAAACGGCATCCGGATAACCGGGTTCACATAATCGTAAATACGCTACCAGTTCATTATTTCTTTCAAATAACCCGTCAGCTTCGCGGCATTTTCTCTGTGCTGTTCCACACGAGGATGAGCACCGTAACCGGTAAAATCAAAGACCAGCGTATGAACTCTTTGCCCGTCTCCTTGTGAATCAGGTGACGCCTTAATTGCATCAACAGCACTGGCAATGTAATCCGGCCACACGCTGGTTTTTGTTGCATCCATACTGCCGATAGCACACACAAACTCAGCATCAGGATGATGCTTCATCAACGTGCGGATGAATTCTTCATAGGATTTTTTGATCTCCTCAGGCCCGGCGTTTAAACGCTTTTCGTTTTCAATCAGCCAACGATCATTTTGGCCAAGATTGACCACCACCACATCAGGCTGCCAGTCATCAAAATGCCATGAAGAATTGTTGTTACTTTCCGCTGTAAGCTGGTCATAATATTCCGGCATCGTAAAATCAAACCAGCTGACCATAAAGCCAATACCGCTTTTCGCAATTGAATGGAATTCCGCATTGAGATGCCGGGCCGTGATAGCCGCATAGGAAAGATAGTGATTTTTTTCAGAAGGCTTATTATCCGGGTCATTATGGGCAGCTTCATTGCCCATGCCGACGGTAATCGAATCGCCATAAAACAGGATGCGTCTTGACGGCGGCACCGGTTTTGCCAGCAGCTTCCCCCCGTCTGCCAGTGTCACGCCCTGAAAATAGGTTCCGCCTTCTTCACCTTCAGTACGTTTAAACAGTGTCACTTGCGTTGTATTGTTGCGTACCCTATGACTAAGATCGTACTGATGCAGACCCTGTTTCGTATGAATGACATAGGGTGAAATGTCCTGACCATTAAAAATGACGTTGTAATAATTCCTGCCGGTTTGATCGTCTAACGCCAGTACCAATTTTTTGCCGGAGAAAGAAAAGGTAACACTGTTACCCGGCCAGCTTAAAAATGCTCCCTGCTCTGTGTAAGCCACTCTGCCAGAATAAGTAAACCCGTCATTTGCAGAAGTGACGAAACTGTCAGCGAAAGCCCGTACAGGGTTAAACAGTATGAAAAAAAGAAACAGAAGGTGTGAGTAACGCATTGTCGTAAGTCATTCCCTTAGCGTCTGAGTAATCCGAAATACTATCGTTACCCGCATCGACTTACCATACACAACCACTCACATCCCGTTTTAGTTTCTTATTTTAACCCTGCTGCCCGTTTACCACGCGAACCACGTCACCATTTTCAATGCCATCAGGCGGCAAGCCCCGCCACTGCAGGGCAACCGCAATCACCGGAATATCCACATTCGGGAAAATATCCGTCGGCGTCCGCATGGCCGACAACGGCCCCAAAATAAGAATAAGTAACGCCAGCACCACGAAGGTGTAGGGTTTACTTAGTGCAATTCGAACCAGTGCAAGCATCATATCCAGCCACTCAATGTGAATAATGACACTTTATCAGTGAGCACAATTCATGATTAGTGGGGCAAATTATAAGATTTCAAATAAAGCATAAAAGGATATCCGGGGGATATATTTATACGGATTTCAGCGATTTGGTGAAGCCAGAGCCGATGCTTACTACAAAGCCTTGTTTGAACGCATAGAGCAAATTGCAACACATCCCTACCGGTATCCGAAGGCGACGGATATAAGACAAGGCTGTCGCAAGTCGGTTATTGCTAATGAAACCATCTAATACCGCATTGCCGGAAAAGATACCGTTGAAATTATGGCGGTGCTAAGGCGACAAAATATCCGGGATAATCTGGATGAACAGTAGAATTTGAATTTAAAGTTGGTGCCTGGCTATTTGGTGCGTCTACCCTGACTCGAACAGGGGACCTCTACCATGTCAAGGTAGCGCTCTAACCAACTGAGCTATAGACGCATTTGAGGACGTTCCGCGATTGCTTGGAACGGCGCGTATAATAGCGATGCAGTCTGGCTGGCGCAAGTAATTTTTTAAAGAAAAGCGCGGTCGCCGGTATTATGAGCGGTTGTTGTTCAATCTCTACGCACTTCTACTCTGCCCTGCAATCTTGTGCTAGTGTTTCCCCTTGATTCTTTTCATTTTTCAGCAACGTTACACACCTATGAATTCAGATATTATTGACAGCCTGCTTGCGGACTGGGCGAAACAAAAGCCGGATATGGCGGGAACGGGAATGGCAGCCAGTGCGCGCATCATTCACCTTGGCAACCGTTTTGAACAGAACGTAAACCAGTTTCTGAAAACACATGGCATCAATTATACCGACTTCGACATTCTCGCTACATTACGTCGCAAAGGCAGCCCTTTTCAATTGTCACCCGGAGAACTGCAAAAATCCGTTATTTTAACCTCAGGCGCAATGACGGCCTGTCTGAAGCGGCTGGAAAATAAAGGGCTGGTGAAACGCACAGTGTCAGACGGCGATCGCAGAGGCGTTAAAGTCACACTGACAACAAAAGGCAATATTCTGATAGAAGAATCCATTGCCAGCCGGTTTGCACTGGCAGATAAATCGGTCTGTGCGCTGGATGAATCAGAACTGTCCACGTTAATTACCCTGCTCAGAAAAATATCCCTCAGTTCCGGTTAAAGTACGGCGGCAGCACACTGTGCTGAATAGTTAATACAAATTGCGCACTTTTATCTTCACATAAAGACAAATAGCTCGAATCACTTTTAATTTGTGCTTATGATAGAAAAAAAGACAAAGGTTAAAGTGAATGAATATCGTAACTGAAAACGCACCATCTCCCGGCGGCCATTATGTACAGGCAGCCAGAACCGGGACAGACAGTCCGCTAACAGAACAGCGAACAATCAACACCATAGACACGCCGTCTCTGATCCTCGATATCAGAAAAGTTAACGCCAACATTAAAAGGCTGAAAGACCATCTTTCCCCCTTCAATGTTTCGTTCCGGCCACACCTGAAGACATCCAAGTGCATCTATGTTGCGCGGATGATGATGTCAACGCCTTCAGGGCCGGCAACCGTCTCCACACTGAAAGAAGCGGAGCAATTTTCTGCCGGTGGTGTGACTGATATTTTGTACGCAGTGGGCATTGCGCCGTGTAAATATCAGCGTCTGGCTGCCCTCGCAAAAAATGGCACGGGAATAACAGTGGTACTGGACTCAGTTGCACAGGCAAGAGACTTGGCAGTGTACTGTACCGCCAGTGATTGTAAGTTTGGTGTGCTGATTGAAATAGACTGCGACGGTCACCGCTCAGGAGTAAAACCTCATGATTCAGCCACGCTGACCGCTATCGCCGGTGAATTGGCAGGAACGCCGGCAAAGCTCAAAGGGGTGATGACACATGCCGGTGCCAGTTACAGTGAGTCAACATCACAGGCGCTGATTGAATGTGCTGAACAGGAAAGAAAAGAATTGGATCTTGGTAGACGCAGGCTGGATGGCGATGTCACGTGATAAAGGCACATCAAAACAAAAAGTGGATCAGGGATACGGCGTAGTATGCGATATCCACGGCCATATTTATGAAGACTTACTGATGGTCGATGCCAACCAGGAACACGGTATACTGTCCCTTCACAGCAGCAAAGGCACCCTGCCGGATTTACCGGTAGGCACCAGACTAAGAATCTTACCCAATCACGCCTGCGCCACAGCAGCACAACACCCTCACTATGAAGTCACAGAAGGTGAGAATTTAACAGTAATTCATAAGTGGCAACGTTTTTATGGCTGGTAATAAATGCATCGTATAATTTCCGGATACCAGTAACACCTCTTTTTCAATGAAAATGGTGCTGAATCAGTAAAAAGTTGTCATTAACCTTTTGTGTTAATGACAATTTTCAGATTGATTTTTGAAACTGGTCGTAGATAACCATCACCTCATCGCACAAATCGTCTACGAAGCTGCAGAAGCATAAAATGCCGCGAATACTCTCGCGTTAACATTTTTGGCTGTTTGCAGAGCGCCTTTCGACGCATTTCCAGCGACTACCTTCCCGTATACTGATTGTGGAAGGTGAATCCGGGTGACAACCAGACTGCATAAGCAGCGTAAAAACATAACACCGGAATCCTTTTGCCGTTGAATATAAATACATGGAGAACAACGCGTGATGAAGAAACCCGGAATTTTTATGGTGTCTGTGCTGACAGCCTCTGTCAGCATGGCACTGACGGCAAGTGTTAATGCCCAGGAAAAAAATGCATCAGCAGATGATGTTGAAAAAATTGAGGTTGTCACCCAGCGTCAGCCTTATCGTGGCGACGTTCCGTTAAAATCATTACCCCAGAATGTGGATATCGTATCCGGCGCGCTGTTAGAAGATACCGGAATTAATGATCTGCAAAATGCACTGGACTTTACCAGTGGTATCGCCCGCCAGAACAGTTTTGGTGGCTTGTGGGACAGCTTTGCCATACGTGGATTTGCCGGCGATGAAAACTTACCTTCAGGCTATATCGTTAACGGCTTCAGTGCAGGCCGTGGTTACAGCGGTCGCCGTGACACCTCTAATATTCAGTCAATTGAAATACTAAAAGGCCCGGGGTCAGCCCTCTATGGCCGAAGTGAGCCCGGCGGTACGATTAATATCATTACCAAAAAGCCTCAGTTCGATGAAGAAGGTTATATTCAGGCGACCTTGGGATCCTACGATCTTTACCGGATTGAAGGTGATTATACGAATGCCATTAACAAAGACGCCGCTTTTCGTGTAAATGGCGCTTATGAGGACGCCGGCAGCTTCCGTGATACTGTAGAAAGCAAGAAGCTCGCCTTGACCCCCTCTGTAACCTATAACTTTGACAGCGATACCAGTGTTACTTACGAAATGGAACTGCTGGATCAGGAAGCACCGTTTGACCGAGGTATTCCGGTTCTGAACTATGAATTTGGCGCTGTACCCATAGAGAACTTTTATGGCGAACCAAACGACGGTCCCATGCAAATTGAGGCACTGGGCCATCAGTTAACAATTCAGAACCGCATTAACAGCGACTGGAATTTACTGGTTGGTCTGAATTATCGTGAGTCAACCTTCGAAGGCTATTCCACAGATATTGAGCTTTCTGCCGGACGTCAATTGTTGTACACAGACGGTGAAACGGTTTCCCGTCAGCGACGATACCGTAATTATGAAGCGGACGATCTCTCCGGTCGTTTTGAGTTCAGCGGCACCGTAGAAGCCGCAGGCCTGACCCACCACATTCTCTTTGGTGCTGATGCCTACGACTACCAGTTAGATCAAATCCAGCAACGCTGGAGAACAGCCTGGGGCGCAGGCGACACTACCTACTCTGTGGATTTGCAAAATCCTGTTTATGGACAGGAATTGCCGGAAACATCTCCTATGTGGGACAACCGCGAAGAACAGAGCGCATACGGGGTTTACTTTCAGGATCAGATTGACTTAACAGAAAGCTGGAAGCTTCTAGGCGGCATACGTTTTGACGATTTCGAGCAAACCTTTTACACATACCTGACTGACACAGTTGCAGAGCAATCGCAAACGGCCCTCAGCCCACGTGTAGGTCTGGTGTATGAAATGTCACCTCTTTATACTTTTTATGCCAGTTACTCTGAAGGGTTCAGACCAAACTCAGGTGCAGACATTAACGGTATGGCTTTCGAGCCGGAAGAAAGTAAATCTTATGAAACGGGCATGAAGTTCAACAACGCTGATGAAAGTATCAGTGGTACAGTTGCCATTTTCCGTGCAGAAAAAACCAATGTACTCACAGCGGACCCTGTGAACTCAGGCTATTCAGCCGCACTTGGTGCAGCGGAAAGTCAGGGTGTTGAAATCGATATTAATGCTTTTATAGGCGCTGATACTACGCTGACGCTTGCTTACGCATACGTAGATGCAGAAACGTCGAATGATATTATCAACTTTGACTGGGGTGTTGAAATTCCCGCAGGCAGTCAGTTAATTAATATCCCTAAAAATAAAGCCAACCTCACTGCCATGCACTTTTTAAATGTGGCCGGACACGACGCTAAAATAGGCGCCAGTGTTACTTATGTCAGTGACAGATTAGGTGAGACTATCGATCCGGATTATGTGCTGCCCGCCTATACCACGGTGAAGCTGTTCGGCAGCATAAACTTCTCTGAGCAGCTGTCGGTTAACGCCGATATTGATAACCTGTTCGATAAGGAATACTACGCCAGTTCCTACTCCGCACTGTGGACCCAGCCGGGACCTCCCCGTACGGCAAGGATCAGTGTGAAATACGCGTTTTAAATAGCAGATTCTGCTGGTAAGCGTTGCTTTACGTTACTTAATACAGGTAACGTAAAGCGAATTAAGTAGTAAACGGAGTATTTTATGGCGGGTACAAAGCTGGATCGTATCGACATCAACATTCTGGCCGAATTGCAGAAAAACGGCCGTATTACCAACACAGACCTGGCAGATGCTGTAGCATTGTCTCCCAGCCCCTGTCTGGCGAGGGTTAAGCGACTTGAGAAAGCCGGTTACATCACCAGTTACAATGCAAAAATCGCCCTGCACAAGTTAGGCGAAACGGCGACAGTCTTTACTGAAGTAACTCTGGCAGATCACCACATGGAAGATTTTGCCAAGTTCGAACGGAATATCCGTACTATTGACGAAGTCATTGAATGCCACCTGATCAGTGGTGGCTACGACTATTTACTTAAGTTTGTGACCCGGGGTATTTCTCACTACCAGTCACTGATGGAAGAAATTCTGGAAGCCGATTTCGGGATATCCAAATATTTTAGTTACATCGTGCTGAAATCCCCCATCGAAAAATTGCATTATCCTTTGTCTACTTTATTTAAACCGGAAAAATAACGTGCCACTGACGCTACTCTATAAAGGACCCGCCACCCGCGGGGAATGCTGGCAGGAAGCCATGGCCAATGCGTTACCGGAAGTAAACTGGCTGACCTGGCCGGATGTGCCCGATGATACTGCCGTGGACGGTATTGTCACCTGGACGCTGCCGGAGAATGCGTTGTCGCGGTTTACAAATTTGAAAGCGATTTTCTCCGTTGGTGCCGGGGTAGACCAGTTCTCTCCGGCATCACTTTCTTCTGATATAAAGCTGGTAAGAATGGTCGATCCGGCCATCGCTCAGCAAATGAAAACCTATGTTGCCTCTGCCGTATTAATGCTGCACAGGCAACATATGGACTATGCACAGGCGCAACAACGTAAAACCTGGTCTCCCCTGCCTGTGGCCCTGCCTCATGAATGTACAGTGGGTATTCTGGGCCTGGGAAATCTGGGCAATGAAGTCGCGGCCATGCTTTCCGGGCTGGGCTTTACGGTAAGAGGCTGGAGCAGAAGCGCTAAAAACTTACCCGGGATTACGACATTTCACGGTGAAGAAAGTCTTCCGGCATTTCTTTCCGGATGTCATGTGCTGGTTTGCTTACTGCCACTCACAGAGCAGACACGGGGCATTCTGAATCATGACACGTTGTCGGCACTACCGGCCGGCGCGTCATTGATCAATACCGGACGGGGTGGCCATCTGGTTGAAAAGGATTTGCTGGCCTTACTGGAAAGCGGGCATTTGAATTACGCCGTGCTGGATGTATTTGGAAAAGAGCCGCTTCCGGAATCCCACCCGTTCTGGGCGCATCCGAAAATTCATATTACCCCTCACATCGCTTCATCGACCCGCAATGACACAGCTGCTTTGCATCTTGTTGATAACATAAAACGCTGGCTTAATGATGAACCCATGGAAGGGGAAGTGGATTGCAGGCAAGGCTATTAGCCCTGCCTGCATGTAATAATTTGAAAAGAGTCCCCTCTTCAAACTAAGCGGAAAATTCAGGATTCCACGGCAGTTTTAATTACATCTTTGGTAAGGGGTTTAACCAGGTGTTTTTCAAAACCGGCGTTTTTGGAGTCTTCCAGATAGCGGTCTGATCCCCAGCCACTTTGCGAATAAAACTTAACCTGATACGCCTCCGGCTGAATCTTCAGCACCTTACATAATTCATAGCCGTCGATGCCGGGCATGCCGATATCTAGAAACACACAGTTGGGTCTGAAGGCCCTGAATGTTTCCAGCGCTTTAGTCGGGTCTGACACGCCTTTGGTTTTGTATCCCATGGACTCGGCCAGCATGCAATAGGTATCAACAAGGTCTGCATTATCGTCGACAAACATTACCCTGGTTTCTAACGTGACCTCATCTTCGTCAGAACCCACGGTGGTTTCATCATAGGCAATACGCGAAATTGGAAGACGGATAAAGAAAGTACTCCCCTTACCCGTGCCTTCACTCTCCACGCGGATATCGCCATGGTGCAGAGCCACAAGCTTGCTCACCAGAGTCAGACCGATCCCCAGCCCGCCCTTAGTATGGGTAGAATGGGCTTCAATTTGCGTGAACATATTAAACACATCTGCAAGCCGTTCCTGAGGGATCCCCATGCCATTATCGGCAATTTCCACCACAACCAGTGAGCCTTCTCCCCGCACCAGAATGCGAATATGTCCGCCATCTTCTGTATATTTGGCAGCATTATGAATGATATTGGAGAATATCTGGCTGAGCCTTGCTTTATCGCCGTAAACAGTGACATGCTCATTCGGGTATTCCACATCAATATGATGATTCTTAGCAGCAAGATGTTCGTTGACCATTTCCAGTGACTGGGAAATCACTTCATGAATAAGTAGTTTTTCGAACTCCAGTTTTACTTTCCCCTGCGTGATCCGCGACACATCCATGAGGTCGTTGACCAATTTGGACATGTAGTTTGCCTGACGACTTATAATGGCTGTCACACGCTTTCTGGTTGCTTCGTCGTCTACGGATTCCAGGATACTGGCACCGGACGTAATCGGCCCTAACGGATTGCGCAACTCATGGGCCAGCGTAGCGAGGAATTCGTTGCGGTAGCGATCCTGTTTTTCAAGCTCCTGAATACTGATATGCATTTTTTCCTGCACATCCAGTGCGTACACCAGGAACATACGATTCAGCCGGTTTGCTGTTTCAATATCGGCTTTGTCAAAAGCATGAGAATACCCGGTGATACGGCGTTCATTCACCGCAAAAGACGTTCTGGGTTTTAACCGCTCCTCTTTAGGCGCATCTTCGTCTTTTTCGTTCTCAACACCGACCCAGCGCTGAATACGCGTCGTTTCCTTCCGGAACCATGCCGTAAAGTAGCGTTTTTTCTCGAACAACGGGATAATCATAATCCCGGCGATCCCAAGCTCACGGGCTTCCGGCCACTCTTCATAGAGGTGGTCATTGGTATAAGGAAAGCCGTAACTGTGACTCACCTTACTAAAAATAGATTTAACCAGTTCAACAGGCAGAACGTTCCCTAAAGAGATGGTTTCGTACTGAGAAAAATACAAAAAACCATCTGAATTTAACGCATCGAGAAACGCTTTCTCACCGCTTTTCACGACTCTGCCAATAGGGTTTGACGGGCCGATTTTATCCAGCATCAAATCAACGGCTTTATCCGTTTCTTCTTTTTTAATCCTGGCAATTTCTTCTTCCTTCGCCCGCAAATGCCAGCTGAACAACTGACTTAAGTTCTCACATTGCAGGCGCACATCCTGAGGAATATAGCAGGGTTCACGGTGATGGCAGGATATCAGTCCGTACAGTTCGCCTTCGGTTACCAGTGAGACGGAAAAAGATGCCCGCAGCCCCTGATTGCGGATGTACTGCAAATGTATCGGAGAAAAACGACGCAACAGAGAACGGGTCAAATCCAGCGGTTCACGGCCGGTTTCTTCACGCGACGGGATGAGTTCAGAGGCGGGTAATTCTGTATCCGGTGTCAGGCGAACCCAGTTAGTTTTATACAGCTCCCGCGCCTGTTTGGGAATGTCAGTAGCCGGAAAATAGAGATCCTGATAGGAAGACATATCGTCCGCTTTTGCTTCTGCGATAACCTTACCGGAAAAATCGTCATTAAACTTGTACAGAACCACCCTGTCCATATTCGTGAGATAGCGGATGGTTGATACCATTTCCGCCGCCATTTCATTCAGCGTGGACATTTCTTTAAAACGGGGAGCCACAGACATGGAATACAGTTTAATAAACTGCTCTGCACTGTACGTATCACGGAATTCAGTAGCCGGTTCCAGTTCAACCACATAGTGATCGCCACTGTTATAAACTACCGCAAGATATTCAGCTTCCGCCCCTTCACAAAGCAACTTTTCATTTAACCGTATCTTAATGGGTAGCCTGATATTGCTTTTTGAGACACGCTCAAAGGTATCCGTCAGGAATGATTTACTGTCAGTTTCCGGCGAGAGCAAAGCCAGAAAGGCTTTACCGGTAATGGAGTCAATGAACAGGTTATTTATATTCTCACTGACTATCGTTACATCTAACGTCTCTTTTCCGAACGCGATGAGAAAGCCGTAACTCTGAATAGTTTCAGGGATATGGATAGGTTCATCTTCACAACGTTGAAATGAAAATGACGAATTTTGTGTTTGCATCGATACCCCTTTGCAAAGAGATTTTATTAGACAAAAGTCTAAAATGGGGAGTCACGCTACCACATCGACACTCAAATAGATAAGAAAAAGGGAAATTAAGGCCGCCAATCAGCCTGGTGACTTGTTTGAACGCTCAACAACCAAAAAACGTATAGTTCGCTAAAACGTTGCTTCGTAAGGCATACCTCTTCGTCTGAAAGTATAGTGGCGCATAGACAAACTTGCTGCCAGAATCAAATGACGGCAATACAGAGGTTGTTCTATGGGAAGTTATACTGTTGAGAGAAATAAGCAGATGTCAGTTCTGGACGGGATCTCTTTTTTCTGCAAAAAGAAACTACTGCATATTAAAGAGTTTAACAGCAACCTGAAAACCGGTCACATCAAGGCCACGCTTTCCGATTCAGGCACCATTGAGTTTTTATCGTTAAACGCCAACCTGCTGAAGGTATCATTACACTCCAGTGCTAATGCTGAAAATTTCTTGCTGAAATTTGAAGGTAACGACTGGACGTTTGAAAAAGAGCAGGCTTAAGTCCCCGATAAAGGGACTTTAAAGTAAAGTGCAGGCTCTTACGTTTTATTGCTCGTCGTTATATACACACACATACACTTTTTTATAAGTTTCTATAGTCCGCCACGTCCCCCGGTAACCGTCTTCCATGAAAAATGTATCGCCGGCACTGTATCGCTTCGGTTCACAACCGTCTTCAGTGAGTTCGATTTCACCTTCAATCATGTAGCAAAACTCGAGCATGCCATTTTTGGCCGAACGGTTAACACCGGGTTCGCCGGACATCACACCAATTTTCACTTTTTTAGAAGCCGACAAATAAGGCGCCCACAATTGTAATAGCGGATTACCTTCCAAAAGGATGTCAGGATTCACAAAACGTTCTTCAGGACTCTCTGCAGGGGACTGCTCAACGGTATTCAGTAAAGTCATAATGATTCCTTGTAAATTGTTGGCAGAAATTCTATCCCGGCTATTCCCGCAGATTAGCCTCTTCATTTCCTGTGTGAAGGCATAAAATAGTTAAATCCGCGGTCAAATCTGCTTATTTCGCTGAAAACCCTGAAGGGATTCACACGCTTTGACGCAACAGGTGAAACCGGCAATGTTATCAGGAGGTGAACTAATCCTTACCGGGCACTGTACCCATCATCTGAAGGCTGTCTTTAAAGGCACGAAGATGCACTGTCATTGCTAAGGATAATATATGAAAGAAAAGGCGACCCGCTCCACCATACTCATTCCGGTATTCTTGCCGGCTGTTACCATCATCTTGTTGCTGGTCGCCGGCACCATCAGTAATCCGGAATTAGCCGGAGAAGCCTTTGACAACACGTTAGCGTGGATCACCAAAACCTTTGGTTGGTTTTACATGCTGTCAGTCGCACTGTTTCTTATGTTCATTGTGGCGGTGGCTGCCTCGGGTTGGGGAAACATTAAACTCGGGCCGGATCATGCCGAACCGCAATACAGTTTTCCTGAATGGTTTGCCATGCTGTTTTCAGCCGGCTATGGCGTTGCCCTTCTCTACTTCGGCGTTGCTGAGCCGGTGTTGCATTATGCCTCGCCACCGGCCGGCGCTCCGGAAACCATTGATGCCGCTAAACAGGCTATGCAAATTGCTTTCTTTCACTGGGGATTTCATATCTGGGCCATTTACGGCCTTGTAGGCCTGGTGCTGGCTTATTTCGCATTTCGCCACGGACTCCCCTTGTCTATCCGCTCAGCCCTGTACCCGCTTATCGGGGATAAGATTTATGGTCCCCTGGGACATGCCGTGGACATTTTCGCTATTCTGGGCACGCTATTCGGCATTGCCACCACCCTTGGCCTTTCAGTAACGCAAATTAATGCCGGGCTGAACTATCTGTCATCCGACATTCCCATCAATACCACCGTACAGGTCATTACCATTGCAGTAATTACACTGGCAGCAACAGTATCGGTTGTTGCCGGAATGGACAAAGGTGTGAAGCGCTTATCAATACTGAACATGGTGCTGGCGGTCTCTCTCATGAGTTTTGTTTTTGTGCTTGGCGAGACGGTTCATATCCTCGAGTCTTATTTACAAAATACCGGCAGTTACCTGAACGGCATTGTGGCCCGGACATTTAATATTCAGGCTTACAGCCGAAGTGACTGGATTGGCAACTGGACCTTGTTTATTTTCGGCTGGACGATTGCCTGGGCACCTTTTGTGGGCATGTTTATCGCCAAGATCAGCCGTGGCCGCACTATCCGTCAGTTTGTTGTCGGTGTAATGCTTGTACCTACCCTGTTTACCTTTTTATGGTTTTCGGTATTCGGTGATACAGCACTCAACGCCATTATGAACGAGGGGGTCACCAGTCTGATTTCGGAAGTGCAGGCAAACCACGCCATCGCATTGTTCAAGCTGTACGATCAATTACCGTTATCGTCATTACTATCGGCGCTCACTGTGGTGCTTATTATTACCTTTTTTGTCACCTCATCAGATTCAGGTTCGTTGGTTATTGATTCGCTGGCATCCGGCGGTAACCCTCACAGCCCGGTGTGGCAACGTGTATTCTGGGCCTTCCTGGAAGGGACTGTGGCAGCAGTACTGTTGTTAGCCGGCGGCCTGAGTGCACTGCAAACCATGACCATTGCCAGTGCACTGCCTTTTGCTGTGATCATGCTGCTGGCAGCAACCGGCCTGTGGCGGGCTCTGGTTATCGAGGGCTACAGAAATAACAGTCTTCAGGCCCATACGCTGAACAAAAATAATCATAGCGGTTCCCAGTGGCAACGCCGCCTGGCGTCTATGGTGGATTATCCTGATAAACAAACCGTGCATAATTTTATTAAGGATACCGTCGTACTTGCCATGAATGATGTCCGTGATGAGCTTAAATCGAAGGAATGGCATGCCGGTGTAACCTTTGATGAGGAATTAAGCCGTGCATGGTTAACCGTTGAACGTCACGACCACATGGATTTTGTGTACGATATTCGTATGACAGAACATCTGGTACCGGGCTTCAGTTACGCACAGCTCAAGCCCGAAGAAGATGAGTCGGAAAAATATTACCGTGCGGAGGTATTTTTACGCCGTGGAGGCTTGTCTTACGATATTTACGGGTACGCAAAAGACAACATCGTTAAAGATATCCTCGACCAGTTTGAAAACTATCTGCACTTTCTGGACAACAGCCCGGGTGAATTGCCCTGGAACATGGATGATCATGACGATATGTTGAAAAAGCCTGAGCAGTAAAAAGGACGAGAACCTGCTCCTTTGAAGAACACCGGTCTGCGCTTTGCACACCGGTGTTTTTATTTACCTGTTATCGTCAGGATTCAGCTTTATTCTCACGGATAAACCAGGGATAGAAAACAGGCAGAACCACCAGCGTTAACAATGTGCTGGTGATGAGACCACCAACAATCACTGAAGCCAGCGGTTTCTGAATTTCAGCGCCAATACCGTTTGACAGCAGCATGGGCACCAGACCCAGCGCCGATGTTGCTGCCGTCATCAGAACCGGTCGCAATCTGGAAGCTGCACCGGCCAGTACACTTTGGTTGAGATCTGTACCGCTCTGCCTGCGCTGATTGATACTCTCCACCATGACCACACCATTCAGCACTGCAACCCCGAACAAGGTGATAAAGCCAACTGAACTGGGCACAGACAAATAATGCCCGCTCACAAACAATGACAGCACGCCACCCACAGCCGCCAGCGGCACGTTCAGCATAATAAGCAACACCTGATCCACACGCTTAAACGCAAAGAACAGTAACAGCGCAATGAGTACCAGTGACAACGGCACCACCACCGACAAACGCTGCATGGCCCGTTGCTGGTTTTCAAACTGACCACCAATCTGCACTGTGTATCCGGCGGGTAACATCACTTTGCTGTCGATCTGCTGGCTGATATCAGCAACCACGCTGCCCATGTCACGGCCTTCCACGTTGGCCTGAATAACCACCCGCCGCTGAACATCATCCCGGCGGATTTGAGGCGGGCCTGATTCAATTTCGATACTTGCCACATCTTTCAGGCGTACCCTCGCCCCCTGAGCGGATAACAGACGTAATTCCTCCAGAGCAGGAATGTTGTCACGATAGGGGCCGGCAAACCGCACCATAATATCGTAACGTTCGTTACCGTTAATGATCTGCCCGGCTTCCTGACCGCCAAGTCCCTGCTGTACAAGCCCCATCACATCAGCCACGTTAAGACCATACTGGCTGAGCGCCCGCCTGTCGGGACGGATAACCAGCTGGGCTTCGCCGGATATTTGCTCTAACGCTACATCCCGTGTTCCGGAAACCTGCGCAACCACATCGTTAATTTGTTGGCCGTATCTGGCGAGTTCTGCAAGATCCGGCCCGAACAACTTAATAGCAAGTTGCGCTTTTACGCCGGATAACAGTTCGTCCACACGGGTAGCAATGGGTTGAGAGAAGTTAAAGAGTAAGCCCGGGTGAATTTCCAGCTTTTCTTCCATGTGTTTTTGCAAGCCGGTACGGGTATCCGCTGTTGTCCAGGACGATTGGGGCGTCAAGCCGATATAGATTTCAATATTGTTTACCGGCTCAGGGTCACCACCAATTTCAGCCCTGCCTATTTTACTCACCGCATAAGTGACTTCCGGAAATTCCAGCAATAAGGCTTCCAGTTTCGGGGCAACGCCCAGTGCGGTTTGCAAACTGGCAGACGGCGCCAGCGTCACCCGCAGATTAATTGTCCCCTCTTCCAGCTCCGGTGCGAATTCGGTGCCCAGGCGTGGAATAATGAACCCAGTGATCACCAGCAAGCCCGCCATACCGGCAACGAGTAGTTTCCGTCGAAGCATGGCTTTTTCAAGCAATGCTTTGTAGCGCAATTCCAGACTGTTCAGGATCCGGTTTTCCCGCACACGCACAGGCCTGAACGACAACACGTAAGTCGCCAGAACAGGTACAAAAATCAGTGCCACAATGACCGCGCAAATAAGTGCCAGCATAATGGCAACGGCCATGGGCTGGAACAACTTGGCTTCCACCCCTTCAAAGCTGAATAATGGGGTAAACACCACCAGAATGATCAAGGTCGCGAAGAATACAGGCCGAGCGACTTCCCTGGTGGCCATAACCACTGAATCCGCCATGGACTTTCCGGGCTGTTCACGCAGGCGTTGATAAAGGTTTTCAACTACCACCACCGAACCGTCTACCAGCATACCGATGGCCACGGCAATACCGCCGAGGGACATTAAGTTTGCTGAAATGCCCAGCAAACTCAGTACACTGAGTGCGAAAGCAATGGAAACCGGAATCGACAGCAACACCAGGAAAGTAGCGCGGGCGCTGAGCAGGAATAAGGCCAAAACCACAACAATGAAGCAGAATGCCAGAATTAATGCCTGAACCACCGTGCTGACCGCCTGATGGATAAGATCAGCCTGATCGTAATAAGGCTCGAAGGTGACACCTTCCGGCAGGGCCTTTTCGATGACGGGCAACCGCGCATTAATCGCATTGATTGTGGCGTTGGTGTTGGCCCCCATCCTTTTCAGCACAACGCCTGAAACCACTTCACCACGATTGATGATCCGGCCGTTGTCGTCTTTGACTGACATGGTTACCGCGCCCTGGCGGATCTCGGCGCCCATTTCGACACTTGCCACATCACCTACGGTGACCAGCGCCTGCCCCTCGTTTTTCAGCGGGATCTGGCGCATGGCGGCCAGTGCGTCTTCGCCACTGCCCAGCCAACCGGTCCCTCTGATAATAAGCTGTTCTGGCCCCCGGTCCAGATACCAGCCGCCGGCGTTGTTGTTATTTTTCTCCAGTGCGTTAATCACGTCCTGTTGAGTAAGGTTGTAAGACAGCAGCCGGTTCGGATACACGTTTACCTGGTACTGCCTAACCTCACCGCCGAAAGACAACACGTCAGTGATCCCGTCAACCGGCATCAGCAACAGTTTCAGCAAGTAGTCGTTCAAACTGCGCAATGCTTTACTGTCATAACCGGAACCGGGTTCAGCAACCAGCAAATACTGATAAACCTGTCCTAACCCGGACGTATTCGGACCGATAACCGGTTCCCCCACACCTTCCGGAATCATTTGTGCCGCCAGTTGCAGGCGTTCAAATACCAGTTGTCTGGCAAAATAAATATCGGTGCCTTCTTTAAAAACCACCGTAATACCGGACAAACCGGTTTTAGAAATGGACCGTACCTCTTCCACATCGGGCAACGCATACATCACGGCCTCAACCGGATACGTAATGAGTTGCTCAACCTCTTCCGCAGCGAGGCCGGGCGCTTCAGTATTAATTGCCACTTGCACATTGGTGACGTCCGGAAACGCATCAAGATTTAGTTGCGGTACCATGGTGGCCGCAAAAGCGCACAGTGCAATGAGCGCAAGTAAAAACAGTGCCCGCAGACGCACCACATTTTCAATCATGTTACTAAACACGGCGCTCTCCTAGTGATTGTGCGGGTCAAAACCGCCTTTAGCGATTTCAGATGCCACAAAGAATGCGCCGGATGACACATAGGTAACACCGGGCTCAACACCGGAAATTTGCTGAAACTCACCGAATCTTTTACCTAATGTCACGGTTTGTGCCTGCAGTGTGCCGTCCTCAACGGCAACAAATATTTGCCATTCACCGTCTGCATCACGCATCAGCGCAGACTCAGGTACAGCGAGAACGTTTTCAGCAAAAGGGGACTGAAAATAGATATCGGCAAACATGCCGGCATGAAATTGATGGCGCAGGTTATTCAGATCCATCCTTACCACCCGTGTGCGGGTTTGCGGATCGATGGTATGCGCTTCCTGAGTGATAGTAGCAATGGCCCGAAGGCCGCCAGCCATGACCACCGCTTCCGTGCCTACTTTCAGCGGCAGATCGTTGTGCGCAGGCAGCCGAGCTTCAACCCATAATCTTGCTTCATCTGAAATCAGCATCAAAGACTGGCCGGCTTCGATACGCTGGCCCTGATTAAATTCGTCCTGCATCACCACACCGTCAGACAACGCTGAGAGCGTATATTCACCCAGCGGATAGTCTTCCTGTCCGGCAATGGCATCAATGGTATCGTTACGCAGACCAAACGCTTTTAAACGGCGACTTGCCGCATTGAACTGTGTCCGCGCACTGACAAAGCGCTTCTCTCCCACCGCCTGCTGACCAAGCTGCTTTACCCGGAACCATTCGGTCGCCGCCTGTTGCAGCGCACTCTGGGCGGTCACCATCTCTTCACTGAACAGGCCCACCAGAGGCTGACCTGCTTTCACGTGCTCACCTAACGCAGCATACCGCGTGGTAACCACTGAGCTTACCCGTGGCGACACGATGTAACTTTGATAACCGTTGGCTTTAATTTCCCCCGGCGCATAGGCAGAAGCACTTAACGTTTGCAGGTTTAACGTATCTAAACGGATCCCTGCCATTTGCCGTTGAGCCTCAGACAAAACTACTGCTGCTGACTCGCCATGCTCATCATGATGGTCTTCATCGTGCCCGTCTTCGACATGTCCTTCTTCATCATGTTTTTCAGCCTGATGCTCCCGCACTTCTTCGTGTGGATGTTCTTCATCGTGGCTGTGCTCCTGCGCCGTCGCTGTGAAAGAGAAAAGTATGACTGACAGAGAAAATACCGTGCGACGCAGCGATAACCCCGTAAAGCGGAATAAGTGACTTAATGTAATCATTATCGTGTTCCTTCTGCGCCCGGTTTGTCTGCCGGCATTGCGGTTAGTAAAGAGGGTAATTTTGCAGTGACCTGCAACCAGGTGAGATGACTTTCTTTAAAGGCGGCTTCCAGCGCCAGTGCAGCCCGTTTTCCCTGACGTAACTGTGTGATCTGATTCTGATAATCCGCCATGCTTAAATCCCCCTGCGCATAACGGGATTGCAACACACTGAACTGCTGATCGAGCTGACCCGCTGAAAGCTGCTGCCAGCGCTGAAAACGCTGACGGTGCTGAAGCGCATTCCGGTAAGCCAGAGACACGGCACTTTGTTGTGCCTGTATGGTATTTTTAAACATCAGTTCAGCCGACAGCGCCTGCTCATTGGCGGCGGCATTAGCATCACTGAAATCATTACGCCACTGCAGGGGCACAGACACATTCAGTGAAACCAGTCCTTCACCGGCTTGTTTGCCGGCGCCAACACCAATAACCGGTACGGGTTTATTTCCCTGACGTTCGTTTGCGGCCTGTTGCTTCGCCACCAGCCAGCTGAACCGGGCCACCTGTGATTGCGGCAGAGCCATAATGTCACTTCCCGGCAGCAACGCCGGCTCATTTTGCCAGACAGCATCAGGAATAGCGGGAAAACCCATGTCCCTCACACCTAGTTGTTCCAGTGTTTGCTCTGCCTGCAACACCGCAAAGCTGGCTTCACCTTCCCACACCAGACTGTCAGCCAGAATAGCCTTCGCAATGGCAACATCGGTTTGTGCAATCTCACCCGCTGCCAGTTGCCGCTCAGACAAAGACAACATGGCGTAATCACGGCTCACCTGCTCCGATGCCAGCACCAGTGCTTTGCGCGCCAGATAGCCGTTAAGCTGCGCATCAACCAGCCGGGCAAGCAACTGATTTGTCACAGCGGAAAGCTCAGCCTCTGCGAGTAAAAACTGCGCCTCTGCTACATCAGTACGGGTTTGTTTTACATCCCACCAGTCTATCTGCGAGGACAGTCCGATTTGATAATTGGTTTCTTCCCCTTCCCGCTCCACACTGGTTTGCAGTTCAGGGTTAAAAAGAGGCCGGGATGCGGCTTTACGCCCATACCGGTTCGCTGATACCGCACGCTGCTGAGCCTGCAACTGCGGGTTTTCGTTTAGGGTGCCCAGGGTCATACTGGCCCAGTCTGCAGATCCAGTGGCAGACGCAGACGGATAAACAATCATGAATGCACAGGCTGCGACAACACGCGCAGCCGTAGTGACACGTTTTTGCATAGTCTTTCTCTTAATTCTGTGATTAACGTTGTCTGTTGACATCAACAGAGCTGTAAACAGGCGCTGTGACCGCGCCGGAATTAAGCAGAAATAGGAGGCCTTAACAGATTGGATAGGTAGCCGTCACCGGCTGAAGAACGGTTGGCACCGGCCCGGTGTTTCATGGCATCTACATGCAATGATGATAACACCACGGGCAGGAAAACATGATGACCACCATGACAGTGGCAACAATGGTGGCAGTCATACGCACCGCCATCTTCACTGATATCAAAGGATTGAGAAAAACTCACATCGCTGCCGGCATCGTCGTCGTGACCATGTTCGAAAGTCAGATGTTCAGTTCCGGACTGATGGGCTTCGTGATTATCAAACGCCGACGCCATGCTCTGACAACAAAACGCCATAAGCAGAACGACTATCAACGATCTTAACCGGGTTGAAACCACACTGAGCCTTCTCATCAAATTCTTAGCCAAACGCCTGTGAGGCTAAAGCAAACACTTTACGGGAGCCGTCACCCTGTGGCTTTTCACCTTTTTGCATTACGCATACATAATCGACTTGCTGAAGTCCTGCATCAATGAGCCAGGTTTTCACTGCTTCTGCACAGCCGGTTAAGTCGAAACGTACAAAGCCTTCTACGTTCTCAATTAAAGTGAGAATAAGGGCTTTTGCCACGTCTTCAGATGCCGCTACCACGGGTCCGATTGTCTGGCCACGGCCACTGGTACGTAAAAAAGCAAAGCCTGTCAAAGCGTCACCGTCTCTCGCTACCACACCCTGTGCCAGCGAGAAGAAACTTCCGAGCAGTTTACTGCGATCACACTGATAAGCAAGGGCATCGAAAGAAAAAACGTCTTGAATATCATCCTGTTGCATGGATGATATAACATCCGGCACATCAGGTTTCAGCGGAATCCCCGTTAATGTCCCCTGCACCTGAGTGACGTTATCTGTAACTGAAAAGCCACATTGTTCGTAAAGGCGCTTACCCGCTTCTGTTGCCACCAGCATTAACGTTCTGTCGCCGGCCTGAGACATTACTGTGTTCATTAGCCGGCGGCCGAGGCCTTGTCCCTGCATATGGTCCGGTACAACAACAAGACCCACGGTGGCACAGTTGTCGTAATCCCACCACAGAATACAACCAACGATGTCATCATTCTCACCGGTTATTACGCTGCCGTTACCGGTTTCATAATGCAGTTGCCAGTCGATATCGCGGTGCGGCCACTTAACGGCCTGCGTAAATGATAAGCAAACCGGTAAATCCGTTGCCTGCATGGGTCTGACTGTGAATGGGGTTCCCGTCATAGTTACATCCTCTGCCTGATGGGGACAAACGCAAAAACTAAGTACCTGCGTTTTTCAATCAACTTTCGTAAATGATAATACCTCTCAACAAGCATGTTATGTTGAAAACACTGCCTGTCACCGCAGATATTGCTCCGCCAGCGCGCAATGCAGAGAAACGCCGGTTGCCAGCACATCATCATTGAAGTCGAACTCAGGATGATGCAACGGAACATGCTTGTCAGCTTTACCTTGCCCTAACCAGATATACGCGCCTTCACAGGCTTGCAGCATGAAAGAAAAGTCTTCAGAAGTAAATGCAGCTTCTGGCGCTTCAAGGGCCTTACCTGTTGCACTGGCCGCCACCAGCGCATCTTCTGCTGCCTGCTGATGATTAATGGTTGCCGGGTAGTAGCGGTCATACTCAAGTTTAATGTCAGTACCGCTGGCCTTCGCTGTACCTTCTATGATTTGCAGCATCGCCTGTTCAATGGCGTTTTGTACCTCTGGATCAAACGTGCGTACGGTACCGGTAACAGAGACTTTGGCCGGTAACACATTATGAGAATGGCCGCCCTCTATGCGGGTTACAGACACCACAGCCGTCGCCGTGGCGGGAATGCGCCTGGCAACGATAGTATTGAGCTGACTGACTAATTCGCTGGCAGTAAGAATGGCATCAGGTGTCTGATGAGGTAATGCTGCGTGGCCGCCTTTGCCCGAGATTGTGATCTCAAATTTGTCTGCCGCCGCCATAATCGGGCCGGGACGGGTAGCAATGGTGCCGGCGGGTAAATCCGGCCAGTTATGCAAAGCATACACCCTGTCGCATGGGAAACGCTCGAACAACCCGTCTTCAATCATGGCTCTGGCACCGGCCTTGCCTTCTTCCGCAGGCTGAAAAATGAACCGGACTGTGCCGTTAAAATTACCGGCGCGGGTGAGTTGCTGTGCCGCCCCGAGCAACATGGCGGTGTGTCCGTCATGGCCGCAACCGTGGAATACACCATCGTGGCAACTGGCATAAGGTAAACCGGTATTTTCCTGAATTGGCAGTGCATCCATATCGGCGCGCAAACCCAACGTTTTCTTTCCGTCGCCTTTTGTCAGAGTCGCCACAACACCTGTTCCGCCGATATCTGTCGTGACGTCTAAACCAAGCGCGTGTAAAGCCTCAGCAACTTTTTCAGCGGTGCGGTACTCCTTATAAGCCAGTTCAGGATGCTGATGAATATCCCGTCTGAAAGTGACTAACGACGGTATCAAATCATCGATGGAATTGCTGGTGCCCATGGGTTACTCCGCTGCGGTATACTTTGCTGTTTCACACAGTTTACCGTATCTCTTACAGCGCATTCGACGTGTTTAATGAGTCTGCAGCAACATTTTTTGCTGTGACATAGTTATCTGCGGCAACCTATGCTCTTGTAAAACAGGTAGACTTTTCACCATCAGTATTCAGCCGGATTTCTTATGCAAGTGGCAACCTCATCTCTTATTCAGGATTTACCTGTTTCACAAAGCTACATCAATGGCGCCTGGGTCGACACACAAGGCACAGCCTGTGTTGATGTTGTTAACCCCTCTGATGAATCAGTGTTAACGTCTGTCCGGATGGGTAGTCAGCAGGATGTCGACAGCGCCGTCGCCGCTGCCCGGACCGCTTTTGGGAGCTGGTCTGAAACCACAACAGAACAGCGCCTTGCGCTGCTGGACGGGCTGCTGGCACAATTTGATAAGATGGCAGAATCTTTTGCCCGATTGATTTCTGCGGAAATGGGTGCACCGCTCACCTATGCACGGAATGCTCAGGTGCCTCTGGCCAAAGCTCATATCCAGACAGCGAGGGATAATCTACAGCGCTACCCGTTCACACAGTTACGCGGCACCACAGCCATCGTCAAAGAGCCCATTGGTGTGGCTGCACTTATCACGCCCTGGAACTGGCCGTTGTATCAAATCACTGCCAAAGTCGCCCCGGCGCTGGCTGCCGGTTGTACCGTGGTGTTAAAGCCCAGTGAACTGTCTCCGTTAAGTGCCCTTGCCTTTGCACAGGCGGTTCATGAAGCAGGGTTTCCGGCCGGCGTATTTAATTTAGTGAATGGTGATGGTGCTGTGGTAGGTACAGCCCTGTCTGAACATAACGATGTGGACATGATTTCTATCACCGGCTCAACCCGGGCCGGCATTCTGGTGGCACAGGCTGCGGCGAAAACAGTGAAACGTGTCGCACAGGAACTGGGCGGTAAATCACCGAACCTGCTGTTACCCGATGCGGATTTTAATACCGCTGTACCGGCTGGTATTGCTGCAGGCATGCGAAACTGCGGACAGTCCTGCAGCGCACCTACCCGTATGCTGGTTCCCCGTGAACGCCTTGAGGAAGTGGAAGCGTTAGCGGTTACTGCGGTGAACGGGTTTATTCTGGATGTGGCAGACAATGAGGATGCGACCCACGGCCCCCTTGCCAATAAAGCGCAGTTCGACCGGGTGCAGACAATGATTCAAAAAGGGTTAGACGAAGGAGCACGTTGCATTGTTGGCGGCACCGGAACACCTGACCATCTTCCAACAGGCTATTTCGCCAGACCGACAGTATTCAGTGATGTCACCACCAACATGGCCATTGCACAGGAAGAAATTTTCGGTCCGGTGATTTGCTTAATCCCCTACGATTCACTGGAAGAAGCCGTTTTAATCGCAAACGACACCGTTTACGGGCTGGGCGCACATGTACAGTCTCAGGATCTGACGATGGCCCGTAAGGTCGCAAAAAAAATCCGCAGCGGTCAGGTGCACCTCAACTATCCGGCCTGGGACCCGCAAGCGCCTTTTGGTGGGTACAAACAATCCGGTACAGGCCGTGAATACGGCGTGGAAGGGTTAGAAGAATATCTGGAAACCAAAGCCATCGTCGGCTACGCACAACCCGAATAACATTATCACGTTAACCTGATAAAATTGGAAGAAGCATGTCTCCACAGTTAAAGCACATTGCCAGCGATGACACCTTACCTTCACACGCCGATGTGGTGATCATCGGTGGCGGTATTATTGGTTCGTCAGCCGCCTATTTTCTGGCTAAACAAGGCTACCGCGTTGTGCTGGTAGAAAAAGGACGGGTTGGCGCAGAACAATCCAGCCGTAACTGGGGCTGGTGCCGCCAGCAAAACCGTGATGCCCGGGAGTTGCCCACATCAGGCCTCTCCATGCGCCTGTGGGACGAATTGTCCCGTGATATTGGAGAAGATCTCGGTTTCAGACGCTGCGGTTTAATGTATGCCACCGACGATCCTCAGCAGCTGGCTGAATGGGATGCCTGGCGTGAAACGGCAAAACAGTTCGATGTGAACACCCGAATGCTGAGTGCAGCAGAAGCCAATGAAAAAATACCGGCCAATGGCAGAACCTGGCTGGGCGGTGTGCATTCTGTTGACGACGGCAAAGGTGAGCCTGCCCTTGCTGCCCCCATGATAGCGGAAGGCGCACGGGCACTCGGTGCCACCATACATCAGCACTGTGCAGCACGTGGTTTAGATATTACCAGTGGCAAAGTGAGCGGTGTCATCACCGAAAAAGGTACCATTCAAACTCAGCGGGTGCTGTGCGCTGCCGGTGCATGGGCTTCCATGTTCTGTCGTCATCACGGCATTATCTTTCCACAGGCCAGTGTGAGACAAACCGCATTCCGCTCCAAACCCATTAAGAACATCGGTGAAGCCATTTACACGTCCGGCGTGGCATTAACCCGTCGCCTGGACGGCACGTACACCGTCGCCCTCAGCGGCACGGCACTGCTTGAATTTACCCCACAGGGCATACGTTTTGCCAAACCCTTTATGCCTATGTTTATCAAGCGGTTAAAAGCGGTTCAGGCCGGGATCGGCAGCTCATTTTTCTCCGGCCCTGAAGCAATCAACCGTTGGAAAAATTCACAGATGTCTCCCATGGAAAAACACCGGATTCTGGATCCGGCGCCAGTGAAAAGTAATCTGGAAAAGACTTTACATGCGGTCAGAACCATTTTTCCTGAACTGGCAGACATGGAAATCGGCGAAAGCTGGGGTGGTTATGTAGACTGTACACCGGATGCCATTCCGGTAATGTCCGAAGTCGATGGCCTGGAAGGTTTTTATCTTGCAGCAGGCTGTTCAGGGCATGGGTTCGGCCTCGGGCCCGGACTGGCAAAAGTTGCCGCCGATTTGGTAGTAAACAATACCCCTGAGGTAGATGCTACCGCATATCGTTTATCACGGTTAACTGACGGCTCCAAAATTGAAGTAGGTGCAATTTAACCATCCGTTAACGGGCGTGACTTACCGGACTTATAAGAGAATGGTGCAGCTTTTGCACCGTTTACCGGCAAAAGCAGTAAACAATAATGTTCTGCTATTGCCGGAAATCCTCCAATATGACGATACCTGCATTTCTTAAGACCCAGGAAGCAATGACCCTGGGCGTACTGTTGTGTGTCATTGCACTACTCTTCATCGCCAAACGCATTATCCTGGTGCGGCTAACCCGAAAAGCCCGCTCTCAGGACAGCTCCATGGCAGGCATTTACCGCATACTTGTGCTGTCTCTGGATGCGCCTCTTACCCTGTTTATCTTCCTTGTTATTATTGTACTCGGCCGGTTTCTGCTCATATGGCCCGGTATCATAGACAAAGACATTGCAGCCATTGTGGATCACGTGGTGAAGGCCGGTCTGATCCTCACGTTATTTTTGTTTTTTGAGCGCTTTTTCAGTTATTCGTTACGGCGGTATCAGAATCAGTCCACGCTGGTTAAAAATAGCAGCGGCATTGCCGGCGGCGCAATCCGCGCCATACTGGCGTCACTGGCTCTGCTGATAATTTTGAGCACTATGGGCGTGTCTATTACGCCGGTCATTGCGTCACTGGGAATCACTTCTCTGGCAGTGGCTCTGGCCCTTCAGCCTACTCTGGAAAACTTCTTCTCCGGCTTGCAACTGGTCGTGGATAAACCTATCCGCATCGGTGACTTTATTGAGCTGGATTCAGGTGAACAGGGCTTTGTGGAAAAAATTGGCTGGCGTTCCACCTGGGTGCGCATGCTGCCAAATAACATTGTGATCATGCCAAACAGTAAACTGTCGAATTCAAAACTGATCAACTATTACTATCCCGAGCGGGAATTGTCTGTGCCCGTGGAAGTAGGCGTGCACTATAATTCTGACCTGGACAAGGTGGAAGATATTTGTCTGGAGGTAGCGAATTACACGTTAAAACACCACGAATACGGCGTAGAAACCTACGAGCCGTTTGTGCTGTTTCACACCTTTGATAATTCCAGTATTAACCTGACCGTGATGCTCAGAACAAAGGAATACTTTAACCGCTTCTTTATCAAAAGTGCATTCATCAAGATGCTGAAAAAGCGCTTTGATGAAGAAGGCATTGTAATCCCCTTTCCTATTACAGCGCTTAATGTGGATCAGGAGAATGCTGCAGCAATACTGGCTGCAGCGAAATCTCCGGAGGCAACAATGCCGCCGGAGAAATCTTCATAAATCAACCGCAGCTTGGATTGGGGTTGGTACAAACAGGCCGGGGCTGCTGTTTCTGACGCATTTGTATATAGCTCAGTGCCCACATTACCAGGCCACCCAGGAACAATAAGGCAGAGGCATAGCCAGTTTCATTGAAGGTAGCGCCTGTAGCCAACAGAGTACCGCCAATCATAGGGCCGATGGCGTTAGCCGTGTTAAACGCGCACTGTACCAGTGCACCAATCATGGCATGACCGGTAGGCGATACATCCAGCAACATGGACTGAATAACCGCCGCCAGGCCCACACTGGCACCGAGGCAAAATACAGTCACATATAACCAGTAAATGTTTGACGCCGCGAAAACATACATCACCGCAATACCCACACTGCAAAGCAATGCGATGCCGGTGGTAGCGATGGGCGATTTGTCTGCTAATCGTCCGCACACCCAGTTACCGATAGTCGTACCGATACCGAACATCATCATGGCAATAGAAATGGTCACTTCAGGGGCTTCAGTTACATTAATAATCGTGTCTGCCAGATACGTGTAAATACAAAACACGCCACCGAAACCCACGAATATGATGCCGGAAATTGACCATACTAACTTGTTTTTCAGCACACCGAATTCTTCGCGTAACCGGGTAGGCGTTTTCACCGGACTGCTTGGCACAACAAAATAAATCAGTACTGCAGTAATAAGGGCCAGTACGGCAACAATGCCCATACAAACCCGCCAGCTCATAGCCTGCCCCACCAAAGTAGCCATGGGTACACCCACAATCGTTGCAATGGTAAGGCCCATAAACACTTTGGACATAAAGCTGGCACGCTTACCTTTTGGTGCCATGTCTGAGGCTACCAGTAATGCTGTACCAAAATATGCGCCATGAGGTAAACCGCTGAGTACGCGGTAGAAAACCATTTCCGGTAAGGACGTTGCGATAGCACTGAGGCCGTTTGCCACAAACATCATCATCACGAATAAAATCAGCGATGTACGCCGGTTAGTTTTGTTTGTCAGCAACATGAAAAGCGGTGCACCGATCACCACGCCGATGGCGTAACCACTAATCACATTACCGGCCAGCGACGGCGTTACGTCAAATGAAGCTGCAATCAGCGGCAACATTGACATAGACGCAAATTCAGTCAGGCCGAGGGTAAACGTTCCCAGTGCCATAATGAGAATTGGCCAGAAATGAGACGTCTGCGATGTCCCGTTATTAAATGACATAGATACCTTCTATCAGGATAGTGTGTAAATAAAGCCGGCAAAGCCACTGCCTGTCATCGCTTTACATCGCTGATGATTTAGCAAGTCTTCCTACCGGATATAGAATGTGAAATACAGGTGTAAGGTGTATCTGCGATAATTCGGATAAAACAGAATGTAGCCGGACTTCGCAGTATGATGTTTTAATGTTGATATTGTTTAGTGTTCGGGCCGATCCATCGGAACGACATTATTATACCGCATTGTGATGGCTGTTGAACAACGTTGTTTGTCATACTATTTTGTTGATTCATCACTGCAATATGCGCTTTTTTCAATATAAATATAGATTACTAACAGCAACTTAAAAACTTTTACGAATAATTGATTTTCCTCTGTGCGGCATTGTTCATAATGGTTATCATTATCTACACATAGCGGATAAAAAAATGATATTTTTCCGTATCAGGCTCGCTCAGGATGAGCAGCCCGGACGGAACTGCTTGCCGGCATCGCTTCTTTACAAAGCCGGTTTGATTAAAAAAAGAAAAAATAATTACCATGTACAGTAAATTACGCGCTCTGATGACAGCGCTCACGTTATTCGTGCTGTCCGCAATGCCGGCCTCTGCGGCAACCACAGTCGATGATGTCATCAATAAAGTTCGGGCGCCGGCTTATGATTGCCCGGACTCTGCCCTGTTTGATGAACTGGAAGCCACGCTGAGTGATAAGTCTGTTACGGCTGACCAACGTTTTTCCCTGCTCAGCGCGAAGGGCCAGTTTCTGATCTGCAGAGGCGATTACGAAAGTGCACTGACTATGCTCAAATCCCTCATCGCGCAGGAAGATGTGGATGACACCTCATACGCTTACGTTTCAGCCATCAACCAAATTGGCTTTATCTACGATGCGCAGGAAAGTCCTGAACGTTGTCAGTATTACCGTCAGGCCAGATCACTGTCTTCACCGGAACGACACAGCGATATTTTCACCTTCGCTTCATTATCACTCATTACCTATTGCTCAGAATCGTCTACAACCGGAGAGCGTCTTGGCAGGATGTTTACGGTACTGGAGCAGAATGCCGCATCAGGAAACCCCGGCGTACTGGCCCATATTCACAACGCCATAGGCCTGCTCTACGGCAGCCTGGGGCAACATGCTCTGGCAGCAGAGCAATACATCAAAGCTCATGAAATGGGCCTGAAGGTTTATGAAGGCAGCAATAAACTCAGTATTCTCATCAGTGCCATTGTATCGCTGATAAGCAGCGGGCAAACCGAAGAAGCGTACCGGCGGATCATGGAATACGGCGCACTGAACCGTGAAATTAATACTCCGTTGACTAACTACCACTATCATTACGCTCTGTCATATTACTATCGTAAAACCCGGGATTTTGACCAGCTTGCAGCCACGTTGCCGGATTTCAAAACGGCAATTTCTGCCGTTTCCAGTTCATTCGGCCTGCTGATGTACAACTGGCACGAAACGGAAGTCTGTCTGTACCATCATGATTTAACCTGTGTGCAGAATTACATAGACAGCTTTAATAAAGGTGATAACTACATCCCGCCCAGATTCAGAACCAATCTGGATTACCTGAGCTTCAATCTTGCCATGTATCTGGCACTGGGCGACATAGAAAAAGCCCGAATCGCCAATGAAGTGTTTGCCGCTGAAGCTGAAAATAAACGCATTCAACAACAAAACTCCGCAAATATTCTGAGCGCAGCGAATCTGTACAACCGGATTTACGACCTGGAGGGCGAAGTTGTTGAAGCGAAAAAGGAGCGCAAACAAATTCTCGCCATAGTGACCGGGATTTTCCTTATCACTGCTGCGCTGGCAGCCTATGTGCTGCGTAAGAAGTTCCTTGCTTCTAAAGCCATCGACCCGGTCACCCAGTTGTTAAATGCTGATACCGCCATCAGCCGAATAAACAGACTGAATGCCCCCGGTAAAAACCGCGCCATTGCCATCGCTATTTTTGATATCAGCAACCTCCGGGAAATTATCCGGCTACTGGGCTCCACTAAAGCGGACAGTGTGCTGAGAAAACTGGCACAAACATTACAGCTCACCACCCGGGGGAATGACATTCTTGGTCGCTTCGGTACCGAGCAATTCATCATGTGCCTTCACAATATTGAAGAACGCAGCGCCCGTTCTTATTTTGAGCGGGTACAGACCGCGCTGGACAATACGCTGGACAGTGGCACAAAGACCGGCAACGTTGCCGTTGAGTCAAGTATGAGTGTGTTTGTCTCGCACGAAAAGATTACCGATTTAAGTGATATTCTGGATGAAATGGTCATGTCTATTGATATGGAGAACCGATAACCTTCCCCGCCTGTAGTCTGAAGTTTGCGGGGTACAGCAGTGAAATAAGGTTAGTTTGCAGCGTTTTCCCTGTTAACCGTGACATACTGGTTAAAATAATAAAGGGAACATAACATGAAAAAACTGGCAGTACTCACCTTCACGGCAGCACTGACTGCCTGCTCGGGTCCGGCTGAACAAACCTGGTCAGACAGTCAGACTCAACCTCAGAAATCAACAACCACTCATTTTGATATGTACCTTGGCGGTACAGACGTGGGTGATATGGATATCACCCGTACCGGCAATAAAATAGACATTGATTACGGTTTCTCAAACAACGGCCGCGGGGCCAGCAGCACTGAAACCATAATTTTATCAGACAACGACATTCCTCTTTCCTGGTCTGTTGAAGGTAAAACTGTGTTCGGGAATGCTACGCAGGAGAATTTCTCAGTCTCAGGTAACACCGCCACGTGGCAATCTAAAGCCGAATCCGGTGAAGCCGGATTTGACGGTGCGCCTGTGTACATTGCACAGAACGGCAGCCCGTTCAGTGAGTATCTTTATGCCCTGCCGTTGCTGAATAACAATCTGACACAGTATCCCGCCCTTCCCTCCGGAAATATTACGCTCAGCAAAAAGCAGGATCTCACGCTCTCCGCCACCGGCGGTGAAATGAAAGCCACACTTTATGCCATTGGCGGGATTTCCATGAACCCGTCTTATTTCATTATTGATGAAAACAAAGCGTTAGTGGGGCTGGTCAGCCCGCGCACAGCGATAGTTAAACCGGAGATTGCCGGGGAAGAAGCTCGCCTGAGGGAATTAACCGCCCAGCTTAATGCACAGCGCTATAAAGATATCGCCAGCCGTTATCTGCACGACTACGAAAAGCCGGTACGCATCAATAATGTCCGTATTTTTGAGCCACAAAGTCTTTCTCTCAGCGAACCAAAGTCTGTAGTGCTCACCGGTAACACAATCACGGCAATCGAAGCAGTCAGCGCCGCACCGTCAGACGACGAAGTGACCATTGAAGGCAACGGCGGAACACTGGTAGCCGGACTCTACGAAATGCACGGTCATATGAGTGATAACGATGCGCTGTTAAACGTGCTTGCCGGTGTTACTTCCGTCAGAGACATGGGCAACGAAGTCGATATTCTGCAAGGTATTACAGACAATATCGCCAATGGCATACTGGTAGGCCCGCGCATTGCTAAAAGCGGCTTTATTGAAGGTAAAAGTCCCTTCAGTAACTCCACCGGTGAACTGGCCGCCAGCGAAGACGAAGCCGTTGCACTGATCCGCAAATATGCCGGTATGGATGATTATATTCAGATAAAGATCTACAGTTCAGTGAACCCGGAATGGGTGCCGGCCATGGCAAAAGAAGCACATGAAAACGGCCTTCGGGTTGCCGGACACATTCCGGCTTTCGCCAAAGCAGATGAAATGATTGCTGCCGGTTATAACGAGATCACCCATATTAACCAGTTAATGCTGGGCTGGGTGCTCGACAGAAAAGAAGATACCCGTACGTTATTCCGCATTACCGGCATGAAACGCTTTACAGATTTGGACCTGGACAGCGAGCAGGTTAATCACACGCTTGCGCTGATGAAGGAAAATAACATCGCGCTGGATCCCACAACGGTGATCCACGAACATGCCATGACCTCCCGCAACGGTTCGGTGAGCCCCGGTGTGGTGGACTACATCGACCACATGCCTCTCAGCAGTCAGCGTGCCGCAAAGGTCGCTATGCTGAATGTGGCGGATGAAGCTGAAGATAAAGCTTACAAAGACGCCTACGCGAAAATTGTATCCACACTGAAGAAAATGCACGAAAACGGCATTCTTCTGGTGCCCGGCACGGATATGGGCGGCGCATTTCGTCTGCACCGTGAGCTGGAGTTGTTTCAACAATTTGGTATGACCCCGGCAGAAGCTTTGAAACGGGGCTCCTGGGACATGGCCGTATACATGGGTCATGATGACACACTGGGCAGCATTGAAACAGGTAAGCTGGCTGACTTCTTCCTCATTCCCGGCAACCCGGTGGAAGATTTAAAAGCCATTAAAACTATCGCCATGGTCGTTGCTGACGGGCGTATTCTGTTTCCTGATGAAGTGTATCCTGAGTTTGGCATTACACCGTTCACCACCCTGCCGGAAGTAAAAGGCGAATAACCCCGCTATACTTAGCAAAAAAAAAGACAGCCCCGTTAACGGGGCTGCTTAATCAGTTAACTTCTGCTGGCAATATTCAGGCGCCCTGTGGCATAAATGCCGGTGAACTCACCTTCTGTGCTTGCGGCTCCGGCGTAATATTAAACACAATAAACATTAAAAATGTGCAGTACATGGTTGCTGCAAGCAGCAAAAATGCGCTCCAGTCCTGCTTCAGCACAATCGCCAGCGGCACAAACAATGCCACAGGCAGAAAGGCAGCCAGCGTTTTCCAGCGTAACATCAGCGACAACCAGATATGCTCTCCCTGTTTGCGGGACAGTGAGAAACTGTGACAAAAATGAGCCAGAATGTAGGGCATCAATTGGGCCACACACACCAGCGCACCGCCAATGACAATCCCCGTCAACGTCATCCCGTCATAGGCCACCACTGCATTTCCGGAGGCTGCCGGCATTAATCCTGACAGTAAATCAGCGGCAAAAAATGCCAGCCAGCTTAAAGCAGTGATCCCCAGAATAGCCGGCAATATCAGCCGCTGATGAAAGTTCAGTTCGGCGGCTAATCGTCTGAGCGAACCATACCGGTACTGAATACTGACCACACATACCACAAGTGACACCAGCAACGCACACGCGCCCATGCGTATCGGAAAGAAAGAAAACGGCACCACAGTAACAAGCAGAGCCAACAGCAACATCACACCACAGATCACAGGTGACCGGGCAATGAAACGGCACATTTCCTTGTAGCCCCGAAGATAGTCCTGTACAGAAAGATTGGTATTGATTTGCATTAGAACACCTTTTGAAGATAAGCGTCTATTTTATGCGCAGCACTGAAGAATTGAAGTGTATGAACATTAAACCGGGTATCAGATTGTATGACAAGGTATGTTTTTTAATACGAAGGGTTGTGTTCAGGCACCGGATATTCCCGGCACCAATATCAAACAGAGTTCCCATCCCATTGGTGCTTAGCGTCCGGTACAAAGGTAACCCCTGCCCCTCACTGCCACGCAAAAGCAAACGGCCTGGACGTTCCTGATTTAGATGAAACATTTTACAACATGACTGAATTTCGCATGGAAGATTTAGATGGGAATCGCATTTGGGTTGACCAGGCTGTTTAATGAAAAAGACATGAATATCAGATTGTCATAAGTCGTGCTATTGGTCAGGACCGGTCATCTGGTACTTTATGTCTTAATGGCTGCTTTGTACGTAAAGCAGACATTGGATTTTCTGATCATACGAGGTAATCTAGCTTGCAAGGAAGGCGAAATTAAATAGTCGGTATAGCACACTGACATGGCTCACCCAGCGCATCATAAAGGAGAAAAGTTTTGGTAGAAAAAGAATATTTGGTTGATGATGTCTTTGGGATAAATCGAGATCTCCCCCTGAATTACGTAGAAAGGGATAGTGCTGATAACCGATTGATAAACAATTTGGCAAGGCGTCAACACTTAGTTATTTATGGGAGTTCTAAGCAAGGAAAGACCTCCTTAAGAAAACACTGTTTGAAAGAAGATGACTACGTCGTTGTGCACTGCTCCAATAAATGGGGCTTGGATAATGTACATGAAGCAATATTGAAGCAGGCTGGGTATGAGCTAACAGTTTCTAAAACGTTAGCGACTTCTGGAAAGCAGAAGATATTTGCAAAAATTAAGGCTGGCATTTTTGGCTCTGAAGTTGAAGGTGGTGCTGAAGCAGAAAATACTCAAGAGGAAGGAGTAACCACCACTCCACTTGAATTAGACCCTGTTGACGTAAATGATATTATCTCTGCTTTAGAAAAAATTAAATTTATAAAGTTTATTGTTCTAGAGGATTTTCACTACTTACCAATAGAAACCCAAAAGGATTTCTCAGTTGCTCTGAAAGCCTTTCATGAAAACTCAGATTTTAGCTTCATAATTATTGGCGTATGGTTAGAAGAAAATCGACTAAGTGTGTACAACGGTGATTTAACTGGTCGACTATTGCCCATAAATGCAGACAAATGGAGTCGACAAGAGCTCGAAGAAGTGATTGCTGCTGGCGAGGCTATGCTTAATGTTTCATTTAACAATGAATTTAAAAATGAGTTGCTAGATTCATGTTATGAAAGTGTATATATCGTCCAAGAGACATGCCACCAATGCTGTATTACTAATGAAGTGTTTAAAACACAGCCAGAACCAAGAAGCATAGGCACCAAAAAAGAATGTGAAGAACTTGTCAGTCAAGTTGTAAGTCAGCAGGGTGGCAGGTTCAATTCATTTCTCACTCAGTTTGCTGAAGGATTTCAAGATACAGTCTTGGAAATGCATAAATGGTTACTCTACCCAGTATTAATTTCCGATATTGAAAAACTTGATGCAGGTTTTAGGCAAGCTGAGATAAGGAATCTTTTGCAACAAATTCATCCAAGAGGGGCTGAATTAAACTCAGGTAATGTCACTCAGTCATTGCAGTCATTGGCCTCTTTACAAATCAAGAAAGACGTCAAGCCAATAGTTCTAGATTATGATCAAACCAATTTACGTCTTAATATTGTAGATAAGAGCTTTCAAATTTGGCTTTCAAGGCAAGATAGAAATGAACTTTTAGAATTGGTCGGTTTGCCTGAAATATCATGACAATGCCCGGCTAGTGACAAAGTGAAATTGTATTTTGAATCATTTAATTGAATGTCAGCTCCTTGTCTTCAGCGGACAAAAAGGAAGTGACCATCTGATATCCGCTTTTCGCTCATTCCGGACTCCCAGCTTTAACTAGCCAGTCCACTTCATGAGCAAAAATAATTTAAAACACCCCTAACCCATTTTTACCCCGACAATATTGATCAAATTCCAAACACCTGTTATTTTTACCCTGATAAAAATAACAGGTACAAATCTGTGGGTGACATCTACATCGCAATCCATAACAAAACTCTCATTGCGCAGGGTGAATTGCCGGCGGTGATTCGTGAAGCAGTGAAGCAGTTTCCAGACGCTGAGCCTTATTTATTTAAGTTAGATGATGGCAAGCGCACAGACATCGAATGGCGGGGCGATGCTGAAGAGGTTATCAGCCGTTTGCCTGCTTCACTGATGCCGCAGGTTAAAAAGCGGGGCCGCCCTAAGCTTGGCGTGAAATCAAAAGAAGTGACGCTGTTACCTGAACACTGGGAGTGGCTGTCGTTACAGCGTGGCGGCGCATCGACGACGTTACGCAAGCTTATCGACGCAGCCATGGCTCAGATGACACCTGAGCAGGCACGTCGCATTAAGCAGGATCAGCTCTACAATATGATGCGGGTATTTGAAGATGAAGCCGGTTTTGAAGCGGCTTCAAGAGCACTGTACCGGCTGGATGAAACAGCTTTCACGCAGGCAATAGCAAACTGGCCTCAGGCGCTGCAGGCTATATACAAAGACAAGTTCACAGGCTTGCACGCTACAGGTAAAGATACAAATGACGGAACAAACTAGTCACAACCCGTATGTCACCCCGCCCCTTACACGGGTATTTTTAAAAACTGCACTGCCCATCATTCTGATGATGGTAGTAAGCGGCTCGCTGAACCTGGTAGACGCTTACTTTATTGGTGTATTCTTGGGGTCAGATGCGCTGGCAGCGGTCACGGCGATGTTTCCGTTATTTATGGTTCTGATTGCCCTGTCCACCTGGATTGCCAGCGGGTTCGCCAGTGTAATGGCCCGCCTGCTGGGAGCAAACCGGTATGATGAAGCCCGTAATGCCTATGCACAGGCACTTACACTTGCACTGGTGATAAGCGTTCTTCTGATGCTCGTATTCACCCTGTCAGGTCAGTCACTGGCACTGGCCAGTAACAACGATAATCCTGCGCAGGCAGCTACCAGCTTTACCTATATGAGCATCATTATGTATGGTGCTCCGTTATTTTTCTGGCTGGCCATCGCTTCAGACAGCTTGCGCAGTGAAGGTCACATCGGCTTTATTGCACTGGTCTCGCTGATAACAACGGTGGGTAACGGCGTGATGAATTACGTCTTTATTGTACTGTTGGAAATGGGCGTGGCCGGGTCTTCATACGGCACGGTAGCCTCACAAATTATTGCGTTATGTGCTGTCTGGGCGTTTCGCCGCAGCCATAAAAATCGCACCGGTCTGCCGCTGTTCGCCATCACAGCGGTGCGGAACAGATGGCGTGAGTTTTTGTCTCTGGGCGCACCATCCAGCCTCACCTACGTGGGTGTAGCACTGACTTCCGGGGCTATTTTGTTTAGCCTGCAACAATGGCTGCCGAACAACTATGAAGTAACCGTAAGTGCTTATGGTGTGATCACACGGGTTCTGACCTTCGTGTACTTACCACTGCTGGGGCTTGGCCTCGCAATGCAGAGTATTGTGGGCAATAACGTGGGCGCGCAGCAATATCAGCGATCTAATCGCAGCTTGTGCATCGCTGTCGGCGTTGCGCTGTTTTATGGCGTGGTCACCGAAGGGTTATTATGGTGGCTGCGGGCTGACGTTGGTCACTTGTTTGTGGACGATCCCGCCGTCACAAATGAGATAGCCAGATTACTGCCTGTCGTCAGTCTCGCCTTATTCCTGACAGGCCCCTTAATGCTGATAAGCTTCTACTTTCAGAGTATTGGTGATGCCAGACGGGCAGGAATATTAACGATTGCCAAAACGTACCTGTTTGCCCTGCCGTTAATTTTTGTGTTGCCGCTTATGTGGGGAGAATGGGGAATCTGGTATGCCGGCCCGGCAGCTGAATTTCTCGGGCTGATGCTTACCGCAGGTATTTTGTATCACCGTGCAGCTAAGGGCAATCACCGCTTTGGTTTGCTGTATGCTGAGCGTCAAGCTGAGCCACAGACTGGAAAATAGAAACAGAACGTTATGACCTCAGAATTTATTGATAGCCTGCATGATGTATTTTCAACGCTGCAACCGGTAACAACACGGCGGATGTTTGGCGGCACCGGCCTGTTTCACAATGGCCTCATGTTTGCCATCGCCATTGATGATTTGCTCTACCTGAAAGCGGACAAGGAGACCAGCCAGCAATTTATTCATGAAGGGTGTGAGCCGTTTACTTACAGCAGGCAAGGCAAACAGGTTGCACTGCAATACTACAGTGCACCTGATTGTATTTATGATGATCCCGACGATGCCGCTCTGTGGGCACAGCTGGCCTTTTCCAGCGCCTTACGCAGCAGGCGGTCTTGAGTCCAGCCAGCCCGGATCTAACGTGGGAACACTGGCCACCAGTTTCTTCGTGTAATCGTGGGAAGGCGCAGTACTTACCGCTTCACCGCTCGCGTATTCCACCGCATTGCCTTTATAGAGAACCAGCACATCGTCACACAAAGTGCGTACAGTAGGTATATCGTGACTGATAAACACTATGGCTATATTCAACTTCGTCTGCAGATCTTTCAGCAGTTCTAAAATGGCTGCGGCAACAACAGTATCCAGCGCTGATGTCACCTCGTCACATAAAATTACCGACGGTTCCGCAGCCAGTGCACGGGCCAGGTTGATACGTTGTTTTTGCCCGCCGGACAGCGCGCCGCATTTACGCTCAGCCAGTTCAGCGGGTAATTGCACCAGCGCTAACAGCTCTGCCACACGGGCACGCTTCTGCTCCCCTTTCATGCCATGGAAGAAAGCTAATGGCCTGCCAATAATATCCCCGACTTTCTGCGCCGGATTCAGCGCCGTATCCGCATTCTGGAACACCATCTGCACGCGCTGACATTCACTTTTGCTGCGGGACGAAATAGACGCTGGCAGCTCTTTTCCATCCAGCAACATATAACCTTTCGCTGCGGGAATTAAGCCTGCGATAACACGCGCGAACGTTGATTTTCCGGAACCGGATTCACCGATAATGCCGACGGTTTTGCCCTTTTCTACTTTAATAGACACGTCATGCAACACAGGAATTTGCGGTAAGCCTTCTGCGGTAATTTTACCGTAGCCTGCGACAATTTTACTTACCTCAAGAACTGTTTTTGCCGTTGGCCGGTTTAATCCGGACGCACCGTGAGACACCGCTGCCAGCAACTGACGGGTATAGGGCTCTGCTGCGTTATTTAAGATTTCAGTGGTGGTGTTGTGCTCGACCATTTTGCCATGTTGCAGAACAAGGATCTGATCGGCCATCTGGGCGACCACAGCCAAATCATGGGATACATACACAGCCGTGGTATTCCTGGCTTTCACCGCCGCTTTAAACGCTTTGAGCACATCTACCTGAGTGGTGACATCCAGTGCAGTAGTCGGCTCGTCAAAGATAACCAGTTCAGGACCGCAGATAAGGGCCATCGCGGCCATCAACCGTTGCAACTGACCGCCGGATACCTCGTGGGGATAACGGTTCCCGATGGTATCGTAATGAGGCAACGACAACTGTCTGAACAGCTCTGTGGCTTTTTTCTGTGCCTCAGCCCGGCTCATTACGCCGTGAATTAACGCCCCTTCTATCACCTGCTCCATGATTTTCCGGGAGGGGTTAAACGCTGCAGCGGCACTTTGTGCAACATATGCCACTTTCCGGCCCCGCAATGACGCCAGCATAGTATCGCTTAAACCGAGCATACTCTGCCCGCCCACCGCGACTTCACCACCGGTGATATGACAGCCCGGCCGGGCATAGCCCAGTAACGACATGGCGATGGTTGTTTTGCCCGAGCCGGATTCACCGATAAGGGCCAGCACTTCTCCGCGCTTTAAGGTAAAGCTGACGTCTTTTACGATAACTTTTTTGCTGTCGCCCTTCCCCGCGGAGACTTCGAGTTTATTAACCGAAACATGAGATGACATATTATTTATCTCCTGCGGAATAGGTGGCACTGCCACGGAAACTGTCGATAAGCAGGTTCACCGCAATCGTGATAGTGGCAATCGCCAGCGCCGGTATAATTACCGCCGGCGCCCATTCGGCCAGACCAGAAATGTTTTCTCTGACCAGCGAACCTAAATCTGCCTGAGGCGGTTGTACACCCAGCCCCAGAAAACTCAGGCTACTCAGCAACAACACGACAAACACAAAACGTAAACCAAAATCAGCCAGCATGGGATGCAGAATATTAGGCAAAATTTCCTTTACCGCGAGGTAAAGCTTACCCTCACCCCGCGTTCTGGCAACAGTAACAAAATCCATATTGGCAACATTAACTGCTAACGCTCTGGCAATACGATACGCGCCCGGCATATAACTCACTGCAGTGATGGCTAATAAAATAGGGATTGATGAGCCGAACGCAGCAATCATCACTAAAGCAAAAATCTTACTGGGAATGGAAATAAGTGCATCCATAAAACGGCTTATCAGCTCATCAACACGTTGATGACTGACAGATGCGTACAGCGCAATGAGCGTGCCTGCAGAACATGCCAGTGCAGCAGCGAGTAGCGGAATAAAAACGGTAAAACGTGCACCGTCCATCAAACGGCTGAGCACATCACGTCCGATGTAATCAGTGCCTAACAGGTATTCACCGCCAATGGGCTCAAATACATCCCAGGCTACAATTTCTTTTGCACTGTGTGGCGAGAGTAAAGGACCAAATACGGCAATAAATATCCAGAAACTCACAATGGCTGCGCCAATTTTACCCGATAACGGCAGATTCTTTATCGTTGAGAGCATGGCTCAGCCTCCTTTACGCAGTTTGGGGTTTGCCACAATGGCGGCCAGATCAGCAATCAACACCAGCAACAGATACCCGAGACAGAACAACATGGCACAAGCCTGAAGCAATGGCATATCCCGGTTTGTAACCGCATCGACCATCAAACTGGCCAGCCCCGGATAGTTAAAGATCACTTCAACAATCACCACGCCGCCCAGCAAATAGGACAAACTGAGGGCGACCGCATTAACAATGGGGCCTATAGCGTTAGGAAGTGCATGACGCAGCACAGCCCGGGAAAGTGTGGACCCTTTTAGCAGGGCCATCTCAACGTAGGGCTGAGATAATTGTTCAACGACTGCCGCACGGGTTAAACGGGCCATTTGCGCAGACAGTACGATACACAAGGTTAATACCGGCATCGCAAAGGCACGGAAATAATCGTATAAACCTGCATCACCGGCTATGTAAGACAGTGACGGTAACCAGTTAAGCTCGACTGCAAAAATCAGCACGAATATCGTTGCGAGCAGAAATTCAGGTACCGCGACCATAGACAACGTGAAAAGATTTATAGCGCGGTCAATCCGGGAGCCGCTGTACATCGCCGCAGATATACCAAGGACCATGGCAAAAGGGACGGCGACAACTGTGGTAAACGCCGCAAGCAACAGAGACTTGGATAGCCGCTCATTAATCAAAGAAGAAACAGGCTGTGCATTCGCCAGAGAGACACCGGCATCACCCTTAACAAGCCCCCATAACCACTTGCCATAGCGGGTTAAAGGCGGATCGTTCAACCCGTAAGCCTCCCGGAGTTCAGCGACAGCCTCAGGCGTGGCACTCTGCCCCAGCATTTCCTGTGCAGCGTCACCGGGAAGCAGATTTGAAATACTGAAGACCACAGCAGATACCAGTAGCAGTGTTATTACCGCTGTGCCTAATCGTTTTATAATTATCGGTACTAAAATATTCACCGTGATACTCCCGTCAGGCGTCCAGCCAGATATGCTCGGCAAAGGTGTACCCCATAAACCCGCCGGTAGGAATGGGATAAAAGCCTTTGATCCGCTTGTCGTATCCGTCAATAATGTTAATGAAGACCGGAATACTCACGCCACAATGCTCACTGATAAGCGCCTGCATATCGCCATACATTTGTTTGCGCTTAACTTCGTCCCCCTCACCTCTTGCAGCCAGTAAAAGCTGGTCAAATTGCGCGTTCTTCCATCCTGATTCATTCCACGGAGCATCAGACTTATAAAACAATGTGAACAGTTCATCCAGCGACGGCCTCGGATTGATATTGCCGAAGCCCATAGGGTGTTTCATCCAGTGATTTGACCAGTAGCCATCTGCCGGCACACGGTTAATACCAAAATGGTAATCGCATTCAATACCGGACAATTGCAGAAGTGCGGCCATATCTACAGAGCCTTCTGCAGCAGGACTGGCAAAGACAGGAAAACGCGCTCCGCTCATACCGGCTTTTTTCAGATGATACTTTGCACGATCAATATCGTATGGCCGTTGAGGCAAATCTGCGTTGTAATATTTGTGCGAAGGCGGAACAGGATGATCGTTTGCAATTGTGGCATATCCCCGGAACAATGCCCGTTGCACCAGAGGCCGGTTCATCATGTACTTCACTGCCAGAACAAAGTCCGGATTATTTGTAGGATAAGCGTCCTGGCGCATAATAAGATTTGTGTACAGGCCAGATTCAGTCTGCATAATGTCGCAGGTGCCGGATGCTTTGACCCGTTTGGTTGAACGGGGATTAAGGGCAATGCTCATTTGTACATCACCTGATAGCAGCGCATTCACACGGGACGATTCGTCTGCAATTCCTACCAGTTCAATTTCATCCAGATAAGGCTTGCCGGGTTTCCAGAAATTGCGGTTCTTTTCTCCCACAGTACGTGTGCCCGGGGAGAACTCTTTAAGCTTGTAGGGACCTGTGCCATTTGCTTCCCGGCTGAAATCTGTGGTGCCATTAGCAACAATACAGAAATTTGATGATGCCAGAATGACCGGTAAATCGGCATTAGACGACTTAAGAGTCAGTGACAGTGTGAGCCTGCCTGTCGCTTTTACAGAATCAAATTGCTGAGCAATTGCCGCTGCTCTGGACGTCACTGCCGGGTCTTTATGACGCAGTAATGAATACACTACATCGTCTGATGTCAGTGACTTACCGTTGTGGAAAGTAACACCATCACGCAAGGTGATAAACCAGTGCTGCTGGTCCTCACTCTCCATCTTTTCAGCCAGCGCGAGATCCGTTCCCAGGTCGCGGTTAAACTGGGTCAATCCGCTGTAAAGCATATAAATTCTGGCGTAGTCGGTCCCCAACGAGGCTTTTGCAGGATCTAAGGTATCTTTTGTGGAAATAGACATACCGGCCACACGGATCCGGCCGCCATAAACAGGCTTGTCCGTTGCCGGGGTTCCGGCCATCGCAGCCAGAACATGCTGAGGTAAAATCAGCCCGCTGGCCGCAGCTACACCCGCAGCGCCCAGCCCTTTTAATAATTTTCTTCTGTCGTGTTGCGACACAGAATGCAGAGAACGTCGTTCTTTCATGTTGTAACACCTTCCGTCATGACACGTAACGTTCTACGCTTAATGAAGTTTATCCTGAAGCTGGTAATACAAGCCGACAAAAGGCAAAAACCAGGGCTTTCCAAAATGCAGTGGCACCGCTGGCCAGTCATTGGAAATCCAGGGACAGTGCGAGGGTTTGCCTTCCACTAAATCCGCCATGGTTTCACCCATGTGCACAGCCATCTGAACGCCATGACCGCTGTAACCCATGGCATAAAAAAGGCCATCGTGCTGTCCGACTTTCGGTAAGCGGTCTGCGCTCATGTCCACCGTTCCGCCCCAGCAATAATCAATTTTTGTGCTGACAAGCTGCGGGAACATGTCATCCAGAGACTGGCGCAATATCACGCCGCTTTTGGCATCTGATTTAGGGTTAGATACGGCAAATCTGGCGCGGCCACCGAACAGCAAGCGCTGATCCGGCGTTAAACGGAAATAATTGCCGATATTTTTGCTGGTCACGTAGGAGCGGTTGCCGGGGAACAATTCAGCCACCAGTTCGTCTGACAACGGTGCAGTGGTAACAGCAAAGCTGCCCACCGGCACAATGCGGCGGCGAAACCAGCTAAACGGACCGGGACCACTGCCGCCAGTGGCAACCACAACCTGCTTTGCCTGTAGTGTTTGCACTGGCGTAGTCACCTGCCATGACTGATTATTCAGCTTACGGACCTGCGTGACAGGCTGATGCTGAAACAGCATGGCGCCTGCCTGCACACAAGCCTGAGCAAGACCCGTGACCAGTTTGCCCACATGCAGTTGCACACCATTGGGTGTCAGCAATCCGCCGTAAAACGAACCGGAGCCGATTTCTTTCTCCAGCGCGGATTTATCCAGTAATTTCGCATCAGGATCGACTGACTGAATCAGCGCAGCGTGTGTTTTTTCCAGTTTTTCCATGTGTTCAGGTTTAGCTGCCAGTTTAATTTTTCCGGCCACTCTGAAATCACAGGCAATCTGATGTTCTTGCACAATGCGGGTAACAGATCCAACAGCATCATTATAAAACGTATAGAACGCGCGGGCTTTTTCTTCGCCGTATGTTGCGACAAGCCCGGCATAATCCTGCGCCGTACCGTTATTGCACTGCCCGCCATTGCGGCCGGACGCTTCTGAACCGATAGTGCCGGCTTCAACCAGAGCCACCGCTGCGCCCCGTTTTGCTAAAGCCAGCGCAGTGGACAAGCCGGTAAAGCCGCCGCCTATTACCACGGTATCAACTGTGGCATTGGCCGGGCTTTCCGGTAGTGAAAGCGTGGGGGCTGTATCTAACCAGTACGACGTATTTTTCATGTTTTACAGTCCGACTACGCCGGGTAGTCCGCTGATGTCTTTAATTTCGGTGTAGCCATAGAACGGGTTAGCCGGCTCATGTCCACGGTTTACCCATACTTTATTTTTAATGCCGATATCATGCGCTGACATCAGGTCATAACGGAAGCTGGATGAAACATGAAGAATGTCTTCCGGATTACAGCCCAGGTTATCAATCATGTATTCGAAGGCTTGCAAGCGGGGCTTATAAGCCTGCGCTTGTTCTGCGGTATACACAGCGTGAAAAGGCGCTTCAAGATTGGCCACATTAGAATTGATTTGCTCGTTTGCCGCGTTGGATAAAATGACCAGCGGGATCTCAGCAGCCACCTTTTTTAACGGTTCAACCACATCAGGGTGTGGTCCCCACGTTGGCACAGCCTTGTAAATTGTTACGCTGTCTTCATCGCGATACTCAATGCCCCATTTCTTACATAAACGGGTAACAGCATTGCGGACCACTTCAGAATAAGGCTTCCACGCGCCGAGCACTTCATCTAAACGGTAGGCTGAAAAGTCTTTTACGAACTGAGGCATTTGCTCCGGTGTGATCCGGTCTGCAAACAGTCGCTGCGCAATGGGCGCCATTTCAAAGTAAATCAGGGTGCCGTAGCAGTCGAAAGAAATATATTTAGGTTTAAATGCACTCATTGTTGGTTCCAGCTATGTAATTTTTATGTCGAATCTATTACACCACGCGGTAACGGTATAAACATTCCAAAATGAAATGTTACCACGGGATGATACGTCTGTTTTATTTGTACAATCAGCAGAGTATGCCGCATCGTTTTAATTGCTAATCCACCGGCCAGAACGCCTGAAAATGGCCCGTTTCCCGTAACATCACTTGTACCGTGCCACGGTTTAAAACAATGCTGCTGTCGCATCACTCCTGCTTAATCATCATGCCGCATTAATCGCAGCATATTTTGCTGAGAAGCTCAAAAAAACAATATTTCCGCACCTTTATCTCAAATCGTTTGAAAGATAAACGAACTGGTGCAGCGCTACTATTATCAAGCTGAATTTGCTCTGCGTTTCTTTACCTCCGTCTTTTTCTCGCCGGATAAATCACGCAGATGTCTTAAAAAATCATAAACATTGAGCGGCGCGCACACTTCGCTTAATAAATACAAATATGGAATGTCATCATGCAAACCTCTGCCCTGAAAGAACTGGACAGCCAGTACCTGATCCATCCGGTATCTGATTTCCGTGGTCACCAGCAAAAAGGTGTCAAAATTTTACAATCCGGCAAAGGCCCCCGGGTGACCGACAGCGAGGGAGAAACTTATCTGGATGCATTCGCAGGCTTATGGTGTGTGAATGTAGGTTTCGGGGAACAACGCATTGTCGATGTGGCCAGCAAACAAATGTCGGTACTTCCTTATGCCACAGGCTATTTCGGATTCGGCAGCGAGCCGGCAATCAAACTGGCAGAAAAACTGGTGTCTATTACGCCGGACTCATTACAGCATGTGTATTTCTCTCTGGGTGGCTCTGACGCTGTAGATGCCGCGCTGCGTTACATTACCTATTACTACAATGCTATTGGCAAACCTCAGAAAAAACACATTATTGCGCTGAAACGTGGCTACCACGGTTCTTCGTCAGTGGGTGCAGGGGTAACCGGCCTACCGGCTTTTCATGCGAACTTCGATGTGCCGCTACCGACACACCATCATATTGCCTGCCCTTATTTTTACCGTAGCGACTTCGACACCGAACAGGCGCTCATCGACGCGTCCGTACAGGAACTGAAAGATAAAGTTGCAGCACTGGGCGCAGACAATGTGGCTGCGTTTTTCTGTGAACCGGTTGTGGGTTCCGGTGGCGTAATCGTGCCTCCGAAAGGCTGGTTAACCGCCATTGCCAAAGCGTGTAAGTCACTGGGTATTTTATTTGTGGTCGATGAAGTCATCACCGGTTTTGGTCGCACGGGAAAAATGTTTGCCTGTGAGCATGAAAATATCCAACCCGACATGATGACCATGGCAAAGGGTTTAACATCAGGCTACGTGCCGATGGGTGCCGTGATGATGTCAGATGAAATATTCAAAGGCATCGCCGACGGCCCGCACCGTTCAGCGGTAGTCGGCCACGGCCAGACGTATTCTGCCCACCCGGTTAGTGCCGCTGTGGCACTGGAAGTGATTAGTATTTACGAAGAAGGCCTGCTGGAACACGCGCAGGCCATGACGCCGTATTTCGAAGACAAACTGCAATCGGTACTCAGCCATGCTCTTGTGGGCGATGTGCGAAATCAGGGCTTACTGGCTGCTGTTGAACTGGTGGCAGATAAATCGTCAAAACGTCAGTTTCCCGCAGAACTGGGCTTGCATGAGGTCATTGCTGATATTGCCTGGAAGAACAAACTGATTTTCCGTGCATTTGGCGACAATATTCTCGGGTTTGCCCCGGCGCTCTGTTACAGCAAAGAAGATTTTGATGAACTCTTTGACCTGTTACAGAAAACCCTCGATGAAGTGTTGTCCTTAGATATGGTTAAGAAGGAAATGGCCCGCTAATGAAACCGTTTAATATTGCAGTAATTGCCGGTGATGGCATCGGAAAAGAAGTCATGCCTGAAGGGCTGAAAATTGTTAAAGCGGCTGCAAAGAAATTCGGCATCCCTCTTAACTTCCAGGAATTCAAATGGGGTGATTGCGACTACTACGCCGAATATGGCCGTATGATGCCGGAAAACTGGAAAGAGTTAGTGTCAGACATGGATGCCATTTATTTTGGTGCCGTTGGCTGGCCGGCGTCTGTGCCTGATCATATTTCACTGTGGGGCTCCATTCTGACTTTCCGCCGTGAATTCGATCAGTACATCAACATGCGCCCGGTACGTACTTTCGAAGGGGTCAAATGTGCTCTGTCGACGCCCCGTGCTGATGACATCGACTTTGTGGTTGTACGGGAGAATACTGAAGGCGAATATTCATCCATTGGCGGTATTATGTATGAAGGCACAGAGCGTGAAGTGGTATTGCAGCAATCAGTGTTCAGCCGTCACGGTACCGACCGCGTTTTAAGATATGCGTTTGAAACCGCACGTCAGCGTGATGCGAAGAAACTGACTGTTGCCACGAAAAGTAACGGTATGGCCATCAGTATGCCCTGGTGGGATTCCCGCGCCGAAGCCATCAGTAAAGACTACAGTGATATTCAGTGGGACAAACAACACATCGATATCCTTTCAGCCCGTTTTGTCATGAATCCGGAGCGGTTTGATGTGGTGGTTGCCTCCAACCTGTTTGGTGATATTTTGTCTGACCTGGGTCCTGCATGTACCGGCACCATTGGTCTGGCACCTTCTGCGAATTTAAACCCTGAAAGAAAATTCCCTTCCCTGTTCGAGCCGGTACACGGTTCGGCGCCGGATATTTACGGTAAAAACATCGCCAATCCCATTGGTATGATCTGGTCTGGCGCATTGATGCTGAAGTTCCTTACTGAAGATTCAGGCTCCGGTGCAGAGGCCCACGATGCTATCATCAAAGCCATAGAAACCGCTTTAAAAGGCGACATTACCACTCCGGATCTGGGCGGCAATGCCAGTACACAGTCCATGGGTGACGCCATTCTTTCTCACCTTTAAGGGTTTAACAGCAACGTGACGACAGAAACAGGAATCACCCTGAAAGATCAGACACTACTCAGCACGCAAAACTACATTAACGGAAAGTGGCAGAATGCGATTTCCGGGATGACGTATCCGGTTATCAATCCGGCCACAGGTGAACGGATTGCCAGTGCGCCCGACAGTGACGCCATTGATGCCGCCCACGCTGCCCGCTCTGCACAAAAAGCATTTCAGAGCTGGAGTAAAACCAGTCACCGTGAACGGGCCACACTGCTTGAGAAATGGTACGCTGTCATCAACGAAAATATTGACGATCTTGCACTTACCATGACCACAGAACAGGGTAAGCCGCTGGCGGAAGCAAAAGGCGAAGTAGCCTATGGCGCTTCTTACGTAAAATGGTTTTCTCAGCAAATCATGCAGCTTCGGGGCGATATTTTACCTGAAACCGGCAGCGGCAAAATGCAGACTGTTGAAAAGCGGCCGGTGGGCGTTGTTGCAGTTATCACACCATGGAATTTCCCGTTTGCCATGCTGGCCCGGAAAATTGCGCCGGCACTGGCGGCCGGCTGTACGGTAGTGGTTAAACCGGCGGAAGATACCCCGCTGACGGCACTGATGATGGCAAAACTTATCGATATGGCAGGCTTCCCGCCGGGTGTGGTGAATGTGGTCACTGCCAGTCGTGAACAAACGGCCATTGCCGTTGATGCCTGGCTTAAAGATCCGTTAGTGAAAAAGCTCAGCTTTACAGGCTCAACGCAGGTAGGCCGCTATCTGGCGGAGCGCTGTGCCAGTACGCTGAAAAAGCTGTCTTTAGAATTAGGCGGCAATGCGCCCTTTATTGTGTTCGCTGATGCAGATTTAGACGCGGCGGTTGATGGCTTAATGGCTGCTAAACTCAGAAATGGCGGGCAGACTTGTGTATGTCCTAACCGCATTTATGTAGAAGACAGTATTTATGATGAATTTGCCAGCCGGCTGACGGACAAAGTCGCGGCGTTAAAAGTGGGTTCACCTCTGGACGAAGATACCCGCATCGGCCCGATGATAAATCAAAAGGCTGTAGACAAAATTAACGCCCATATTGCTGACGCGGTGGAACAAGGCGGCGTTGTACTGTGCGGGAATAAAGCGCCTGACGACACCCTGTTCGTCGAACCCACCGTCATTGCCGATGCTAACAATGCCATGCGCCTGTTCACTGAAGAAACATTCGGTCCGGTGCTTCCCCTGTTCCGCTTTCAGTCAGAAAGCGAAGCCATTGAAGAAGCTAACAATACCGAATATGGCCTGGCGGCATATTTCTACACCCGTGACCACTACCGGATTCACCGGTTAAAAGGTGCTCTGCAGGCGGGTGTGATTGGCGTAAACGAAGGTGCGGTTGCCAGCGAACAGGCACCTTTTGGCGGCATCAAAGCATCAGGCTATGGCCGTGAAGGCTCACACTACGGCCTGGATGACTTCTTATATATTGCTTACTTCTGTGAAGGCGGGTTTTAACACCCGCTTTCCCTTCCTGCTCATTCCGGCGCTGATAATTTCTTCATTCAGCGCTGATAAGTCACTTCCAGAGTGGCTTTCCCTAATGCATTCATGTTCACCATGTAACCTGTCAGTGCGCCTGATGGATTGTCCGGCAGGGACAATTTTTCCGGCAATGCGAATACCGTGAACTGATAGCGGTGCGCTTTATGACCTTCAGGCGGACACGCGCCGCCAAAACCGGCATAACCGAAATCATTCACTATCTGCATACTGCCTTCCGGTAATACCATACTGCCGGCACTGCCCGCGCCGGTGGGTAATTCACTGGTACTGGCCGGAATGTTGACTACCTGCCAGTGCCACCAGCCACTTCCGGTAGGTGCATCCGGATCGTATACAAAGAGTGCGAAGAAGTTTGTTCCCTCCGGTGCGCCCTGCCACGAAAGCTGAGGTGACAAATTATCTCCGTCACAACCGAAACCTTTGAATTCCTGCTCTTTGGACATGGGTTCCCCGGCTGCCATGTCTTCACTGGTTATGGTGAAACTGGCAGCGGTTACTGCAGAGGTGAATGACAGCCCGACAAAGCAGGCAATACCTGCAACCGTTTTCAACGTCATGATCTGTTCCTTATCTTTATAGGTGTGGGAGTGCCGGTTGTAGCTGAACATAAGCAATTTCAGCTATCTGATACTTTGCTTTGTGGCATCTTGCAGCTTAATTCAGCATTAAATTTATACTAACGGAAGGACCGGCGCTGACAACTGATTTTTCACTCAGATGAATACTGTTTCAGCTTTTGAGGCAGGAAAGAGAACATTGGTTTTGTGTAATTCCCCTGCGCAAAAACGCAGGGGAAATAAGGCGCTTACTACATCAGAAATATTTAACCAGCGGGTTCGTACTGTTGTGTTTAAAGCGAGAAAATGCTTTTGTGGGGAAATACAACCCCACTGCCATCAACGCCGCAACCAGCCATACCTGCCAGATATAATCGAAGGCAAACAAGTCATCGTAGTTCGGTCCGGCGAGATCAAGTACAAGGTTGTAACTGACCAGCAGCACAAATAGATGCACGATATAGAAAAACATGGGTGCTGAGCCAAATGACTCAATGATTTGTGTGAATTTATTGTTCACTGTATCCAAAGCAAACAGCACTAAAAATGCCCCGCCCAGGGTGAGTAACACGAAATCCAGAGATGGCGGATATTTGGTAAAATTAATGAAATCCATCGCGGTCTGAATGGCTGTTGCCTGTGTTTCCCATGGCATGTCTTCTCCGTAAATATTGAAGCCCCTCAGGACCAGTAGTACTCCCCACATGGATAAAGCCAGACCCAGCAATACTCTTTTACGCTGCGGCGAGGCAACATTGCGCGAAAATACCGGCCCCATGCTGTAACCCAGTAGTATCACACCTATCCACGGCAGCACAGGATAAGACGCTTTAATACGGAGGGTTTCGGAGGTAAATATAAAGCCGCGGTCATGTAAAATAGCCCACAGGGTGTAGCCGGTTTCCCCCGGCGCAAAGCTGATTGGTGATAACAAGTTATGACCACATACAATCAACAGCCCCAGTGCCAGAATCAGTTTTGCCGGTAAATGACACAGCACAGAAAGTACAACCATACTCACGCCAATTGCCCACATTACCTGCAACCACAATGTGTCGTAGGTGCCCATCCACAGCCAGTTGATCACTGCAATCTCAATGAAAATAATGAACAAACCCCGTTTAAATAAGAACGGTGTTGCAGAGCGTGCAGGCTTGTTCGCAGGGTGGGAGTATAACCACGCAGACAACCCGGTCAGAAATACAAATACCGGTGCACAGAAATGGGCACTCATCCGGGTGAAAAATAATTGCGGGCTGGTAATGTCCACGTCCATGGGATCACCAACCTGCTGATGATAGAAATACCGTTCGCGAACATGGTCCACCAGCATAAAGAGCATCACCAGCCCCCGGAGGATATCAATAGACGCGATACGTTTTGCATGGTTCGCCGCAGAAGTTTGCATTGTTGTCATTTTTATCGTTCTCATGCTCAGAAAATGATTGCAGCAGAGACACTTCAATCATTTCATTCGTTGTTTCAGGCAAGACTGCCATAGATAAATTATGGTCGACAGGTGTTTTTGACTGCGCCGGAGCTTTTTGGCATATCTTGCTGAAGCCGTGCTAAGTCATGAAAAGATCTGCCAGCCGGGAGCAGGAAGATGAAGAACCAAAGAGAGAAGAGCAGCCCGCTCCTGTAAATGAAAAACGGGCTTTCTGTGTTAACTTTTGTTAGTCGCTCAGCATTGGAAAAGGCAGTGGCTTAATTTCATCCATGATTTTTCCGCTGGCAGTAATATCCATAAAATACTCTCCCAGCCTGTCGGTCTCTCTAAGCACGGTTTGCCAGTATTTTATGCGGGTTTGGGGATCAAGGGCATCGAAATCTTTTCTGTCAGGGATTTTGCCGTAAGGTAAAGATGAAACAAATTCTGCCGACGGTACAAGCATCACCACGTTATCGTAACTGCTGCGGTGTGGTACCCGTCTTTTCAGGCCTTTATCAAACCAGCCCGGAACAGGCTTGTCATAAAAATGCGGATAAAGCACCAGCCCTTCACGGGGACCGAAAGACAAGTCAAAATGATAGTCGGTGATACCGCCGTCCCTGTACACCCCTTCAGGTGCATCAACGATTTTCTCTACCCCTTCCAGTACCAGAGGAATAGAACCGGATGCCAGTAACGCATCCCGGGTATTCACAATACTCAGTTCTGTCCGTTCAGTGTTCAGGTTGTACGGATCGTGAATAGTAAAATCGCTGTCCGGTGCCGAAAAAATATGGCGGGTATAAAAGCGGTTAAGACCACGTCTTGAAACAGCATTGGCAGCTGCACTCATGGCAAGGCCATGGAACTGGGTAATGCGCCCCCGCGATGCCATAGCACGGTGGCAACGTACGGCGAAAATATGCGCCTTAAAACGATGGTTCAGCAGAATATCGTCAATACCCTCTTCACCCAGCACATGGCTGATAAGTTCACGGGCTTTTACGGTAATTTCATTTGCTGACGGTTTGGCAGAATACACAGTGTGTGAATAATGGTGTGCCAGCCGGTTGATGGCCGCCAATGGGTCTCTCTGAACGGCACATGCGGCTCTGAATGCCCCGGCAGATGAGCCAATCACCTGCACCTGCCCTCCCCGTTCATCGAACCATTCCGGAAACAGCACCCGATCCAGACCCGCCAGCACGAACCATTTGGGTCCGCCGGACGCGCCGAGGAAGTAATTGAACAGCAGCGGATAGAAACCGTGCTCTTTTAATGTGGCCAGTGCGCCCGGGCCAGCGTAAATATTCAGTGGCGCAGTCAACGTGTTATCCCTTCACTTCTTTTTATTTGTGAGTACTTTAGCAGTTGATGGCGGTCATGTCATGACCGCAAAATCCTTTGCTGAATTACGACCCGCTGCCATCGCTGTAAAGTGCAAAACAGGCGCCGGAGGGATCTTTAATATACACAAACCTTGCCGTACCGTGTGTTCTCACGGCAGTCAGTTGCTCCCCGCCACATGCCGTAACCTGCGATAAGGCTTCATCAAACTCACCGGTGGTAAAATACGGGATCCAACCTGCAGGCACATCCTGATTCGGGCCTCTCCGGTGACAAATGCCACCTTTTACCTGTCCGTCTGCATCTTTCATAACAAAGTCATTGTAGCCGCCCATGTCCAGAGGTTCTTTTTGCCATCCCAGTACCTTTTCATAAAAGGTGCTGGTTTCCACTGCATCTGCTACTGTTAAATCCCGCCAGTCACCTGCTGAGTCGCTCATGATTTGCTCCAGACTAAATATGAAGTGTCAATACACACAGCTTAAAGAAAACCCAGTTTTTTCCAATATTTTTTTCACACAAAGGTAGACACAGCTTGTGGAAAATGCTTGAACTATGGCAATAGTTATCCACTGACCATTGTTTAACCAGTATTTTTTATTAAACAATTTCATGGAGTTACATTTCACACACATACTACTCAACAAACTTATCCACAGATAAAGTGGATAACACGTAGAAGTTATTCAAGTATGATGATTTAATAATATGACATGTTCCGGACGACATCAGATAATGAAAAAGCAGACGTTAGCCGTCATTGACGGTGAATTTACTATCCATGCCTTCGATCCTAACTCCGCCATTCCGGCTCCGGTATTGAACAGTGATTTATTTTTCATTGGCAAGACGGAAGATACCTTGTCGGTTGTCGTACCTTCCTCTGTTAATCTTGTGTCACTGGAATCTGATAAAGGCTGGCGGGCGCTTGAATTGTTAGGCCCCCTTGAATTGTCTATGGTAGGGATCATGGCGAACCTGGGGACAGTGCTGGCAAAAGCCAAAGTCAGTATGTTTATTGTCTCTACATTCGACACAGATTTTTTTCTGGTCAAAGCGGACAAACTGAATGACGCCATTACTGCATTGCAGGAGGATGGCTACACCATCGTCGGACAATAGCGGCTTCCCTGCATGAATTTTACTTCAGAAAAACCGGCCTCGTTCAACCGCGAAATTATTTTGCGTGCGCCGCTTAACGGCACCCGTACAGAGTTAGCGTCAATTAATGCACCGCTTTATGCTGCCGGTATGTGGGGCCCGGCACTGGCATTTACCTACGCCGGGCATACTTTGTACGCACCGGCAGACTGCCTGATAGAAAGTATTCCCGAAACCGGCTATGCGGTTATCATTAAAACCCGTCACGGCCTCAGACTGCACATTAACCTCCTGCCGGCAGGACACTCTCTGATGGGCGAGCGTTGCATGCGTCTGGTAAAAGCCGGTGAGAAAGTCAAAGCCGGACAACCGCTGATGTCTTTTCAACCGCAGTGGCTCAAGCAACAGAGCCTGCCGCTTAACGGTGTGTGCTGTGTGATGAACGGTGAAAAATGTAAAGCCGTCGTGCACAGTCATAACCGTCAGTTCATGGCCCCTGAAGACCCGTTGATCTACGTTTACATTTAATCTGTCTCAAACAGGATTTATTTCATAGCCGCGCAATCTTTATTCGCGTAAACATGCTATACATTTTATACAGCTCGTTTAGTCAGGTTTAACCGTGAAGAACTGCCAGTGCGAATGTGGCAACACTCTGTATTTCGCCAACTCAACTTGTTTGTCCTGCCAGCGGCCGGTGGGCTTCATCAGTCAGGAAATGACGTTATCTGCCTGTGAAATTGATGACAACGGTCACTGGATAAGTTGTCTTAACGGTAAAGCGTACCGTCCCTGTACCAACTTCAGTGAGTATCAGGTATGTAACTGGCTGATTCCCGCAGAAGAGGACCATTCGCTGTGCGAGTCCTGCCGGTTAACTGAGACCATTCCGGATCTCTCCAAGCCGGACAACCTGTCATTATGGTTCCGTATGGAGCAGGCCAAGCGCCAGTTAATTTACACCTTAAGTAAACTGGGGCTGGACGTGTGGAAACACGGTGTGGAAAACGCAAACGAACTTCGCTTCCGCTTTCTTGAGGATGAAACGGAGGAAGACGAATATGGCGAAGAGCTTACAGTAAAATCAACGGTCATCACCGGGCATTGTAACGGCGTTATCACCTTAAACCTGAAAGAGGCTGAAGACGCTTCACGTCTTAAAATGCGTGAACAGATGAATGAGCGCTACCGGACACTTATCGGTCATTTCCGTCATGAGTCCGGGCATTATTATTGGGATACACTGATCCAGAACTCCCCTCATCTGGAAAAATTCAGAAGCCTGTTCGGCGATGAACGACAGGATTACACCAAATCAATGCAGATCTATTACGCCAACGGGCCGGTTCAGGACTGGCAGTCGTCATGGATAAGCGCCTATGCCAGCATGCATCCCTGGGAAGACTGGGCTGAGAGCTGGGCGCACTATCTGCACATTGTGGATACGCTGGAAACTGCTACCGAATACAGCATCAATATTTTGCAGAACCGCCTGGGTAACCCGCTGGCAGAAACCTACCGGCGTGCGAGTGAAACGGATTTCCAGCGAATATTTGAAGACTGGTGCAGGCTGACCACAGTGTTAAATGCCCTGAACCGCAGCATGGGGCAGGATGACGCGTATCCGTTTGTCATATCCTACCCGGCGCTTGAGAAGTTGTCGTTCATACACGACTTATTGCATCAGCGGCTTTAAGATTACTTTTGCGCAGACCCTGTTTCCGCTTTCTTTTCCCATTCAAAACGGGGTAAGCGGTTGAACGTGCGCTTCAGCCCCTGAGTCCATTGCTTTTGCATGGATTTATACATGGGGCTGTTCAGGGTAAACGTTTGATGATACGGCGCTTCCACCTGATTTGCTGTCAGCATAGCCAGCTCCACCGGCGGCCCTACCGAAATATTACTGCGGATGGTGGAATCCAGCGATACGATGGCACAGCGGGCAGCATCCTCAAGCGACGTGGCACCGGATAAAATTCGGTCCAGAATGGGCTTGCCATACTTGTTCTCACCTATTTGCAGGTACGGCGTATCGTCTGACGCAGAAATGTAATTCCCCTGCGGGTAAATCAGAAAAATTTCGTGAGGCTGACCGGCGATTTGACCGCCAATGATAAAATTAGACTCATTACTGCTGCCTGATCTTTCCATGGCTTCGGCATGTTGCTTTTGCTCTGCCTGACTCAGCTTGCCAACGTAGTCTGCCAGTTCATGAAGATGTTTTCCGGCGCGAAGATTAAATTTCGATTCCGGATTTTCCAGATCACGCTTGATGGCATTCACCACCGCCTGAGACGTTGCCAGACTTCCGGACGTCAGTAACACAATAGAACGTTCGCCGGGCCAGCAAAAACGCCACATTTTGCTGTACGTCGCAATGTAGTCCACACCCGCATTGGTGCGGGAATCAGAAGCAAACACAAGTCCTTTGTTTACTTTTATAGCAAGACAATAAGTCACAATTCACCTTTCTAAAAAGTGATAAAACACAATATAGCATGGGGCTAAGCATGCATGCCCGGCGCAAGATACGCAATCAAAATCTTGTCACTAAATTGACATATTAGCGATTGATTTTTGGTCAGAAACACGATTAGATGAGTATAAATAAAACACAAAAAAATGAAGGATCAGGCCATGGCAATCAGATGGGGAAATTATGCTACCGGCCCGTTTTATGACGAGCTGATTCAAGGCCGTAATAAGCCAAGAGAGGCAGCAAAATCATTGTGCTCTTATTTAAGAGACTTATCCGACAAAGATATCGAGGAATATAAGGTGGCCGCCAGCACGGCAATCCACGTGATGGGGATCACCTTTACCGTTTATACCGAGGAAGAAGGCTCCATCGACCGGGCCTGGCCATTCGATATTATTCCCCGCATTATCGATAAAAAAGAATGGTCACAAATTGAGCTTGGCCTGAAGCAGCGGGTAAAAGCGCTGAATATGTTTATCGACGATTTGTATAACGAGCAGAAAATTCTTGATGCCGGTATCGTTCCCGAAGACATTCTTACCCAGTCAAAGAACTTCCTTCCGGAATGCCTTGGCGTTAAACCTAAACACGGCGTGTGGGCACATATTTGCGGCTCAGATTTAGTCCGCGATCAGCACGGCACCGTTTACGTGCTGGAAGATAACCTGCGGGTCCCTTCCGGCGTCTCTTATATGCTGGAAAACCGTCATGTTATGAAACGGGTTTTTCCTGACATGTTTGAAAAGTACAACATCCTGCCGGTAGACGATTATCCGTCAGAACTTTACGACATGCTGTGCCAGCTTTCTCCCCGAAAGACGAAGCAACCGGAAATCGTTGTACTCACCCCCGGTATCTATAATTCTGCGTATTTTGAGCACGCCTATCTGGCCCAGCAAATGGGTGCAGAACTGGTGGTGGGCAGCGATCTTGTAGTGGGCGATGACGATATCGTTTATATGCGCACAGTAGAAGGGCTGGCCAGGGTAGATGTCATTTACCGCCGTATCGACGATGCGTTTCTCGACCCTGAAGTATTCCGTGAAGACTCCATGCTTGGTGTGCCGGGGCTGATGCGCGCCTGGAAGGCTGGCAATGTGGGGCTGGCGAATGCGCCCGGCGCCGGTGTGGCAGACGACAAAGTGGTTTATGCTTTTGTGCCTGACATCATCCGCTTTTATCTGGATGAAGAACCCCTGCTGCCAAACGTGCCTACTTACAAATGCATTAACAAAGATGAGCGTGACTACGTCATCGAACATATTGATGAGATGGTGGTTAAGCCCGCAAACGAATCCGGCGGTTATGGCATGTTAATCGGGCCCCATGCAACCAAAGCGGAACGGGAAAAGTTTGTCAGGCTCATTCGCCGCGACCCCCGCAATTATGTTGCACAACCTATGCTGTTGCTGTCTACAGCGCCCACTTTAATCGATAATAAAGCCGAAGCAAGGCACCTTGATTTGCGTCCGTTTATTTTATCCGGCAGTGATATTTCTGTTACCACAGGCGGTTTGACCCGGGTAGCAATGCGAAAAGGCTCTACTGTGGTGAACTCCTCCCAGGGCGGAGGAAGTAAAGATACCTGGATTGTTGACATGGAGGACGAATAAGATGCTGTCACGTGTTGCCAATCATCTTTACTGGATGGCCCGTTATCTTGAACGGGCTGAGAATACTGCGCGCCTGATTCAGGTAAATACTCACCTGTTACTGGATTTACCCCGTAGTGTCACCCTGGGCTGGGAGCCGATTGTGGATATGCTTTCCATCCGCGAGAGTTTCTATGCAAACTATGAAACGGCTGATGAAAAAAGTGTTATCCGTTTTATGGTAACCGACACCAGTAATCCCGGGTCTATCATTAATTCGCTGGCAGAAGCACGGGAAAATGCCCGCATTGTACGGGAAATCATCCCGTCTGAAGCCTGGGAAGAAATCAATAACGTGCATTTGCAGGCGAAGGCTGACAGCCAGAGCGTGCTGACCCGTCGTCACCGTTTCACCTGTTTAAACAAAATAATAAAAGGTAACCAGGCAATCACCGGTCTTGTCGGCGGCACCATGAACCGCGATCAGGCTTATGCCTTCCTGCGACTTGGCAGGCATCTTGAACGTTGTGATATGACCACACGGATCATCGATGTACGGTCAGCGTCATTGCTCCCTGAAGTGTCAGAAGAACACTCTGCGTTTGAAAACATTCAGTGGATGGGTGTACTGAAGTCTTTATCGGCCTATCAGGTATACCGGCAGGAAATGCGCTTACGGGTTCAGCGGGCTGATATTCTGGAATTCCTGTTAAAGCGGAAGTCCTTTCCCCGTAGCATTAACCATTCTCTGGGCCAGGTGGAAAAATGTCTGTCGGAACTACCTGAACCGCAGGACATCAGCAGCAAGGTAAAAGAAATATCCGCCATGCTCATGGAGCTTGAAACCAGAGATCTGAAACAGGAAGCGCTGCATCAACTGATAGACGATATACAGGCTGCACTTATTGTCATTCATGACTCGGTAAAGAAAGCGTATTTCTGATCCGCACCGCTTTGTGCATTCATTGTTCGTGGTACAGACCACAGGGACTTACCGCGAGCAATCATTTATCTGACCATTCACGGGCTGTTCCCGTCCCGCCCCTTCTGATGCCCTGCGAATAACGCCGCATTTCGTACAGAAATGAAGTAAACTACGGCCAAATCCGGCTGAATGAAAGAATATCGTGGCGTTACACTGGTTCCCGGGGCACATGCACAAGGCCCTGAAAGAAATAAAAGAAACCTTATCTCAGGTTGATGTGCTGATTGAAGTACTGGATGCCCGCATCCCCTACTCCAGCGAAAATCCCGAAATCGCTAAAATTCGTGGCGATAAGCCCTGCCTGAAAATCCTCAATAAGTTCGATCTGGCCGATCCTGAACTGACGGCGGAATGGCAGGCTTACCTTGAAAGTGAACGGGGCGTGCGCACCATCACCACCAACACGGGAGAGCCGGGAAACACTAAGCACATTTTGAGTATGCTGAAAGACATGTTTCCTCAGAAAGCCGGCCCCGGAAAAGCCATTCACGCCATGATCACCGGTATCCCTAATGTGGGTAAATCGACGCTGATAAATATTCTGGCTGACAGAGTGATTGCTAAAACCGGTAATGAACCGGCGGTAACCAAAACCCAGCAACGGATCAATCTGGGCAGCGGCATTATTCTGTTCGATACCCCGGGAGTACTGTGGCCTAAGCAGGAAAACCCGAATTCCATTTACCGGCTGGCTGCATCCGGCGCAGTTAAGAACACCGCAATGGAGTTTGATGACGTGGGCTTTTATGCCGCCGACTATCTGATCAAAGCTTATCCGGACGTACTGAAAGACCGCTTTAAGCTGGATGAAATAGCGGATACAGAGATTGAATTTCTCGAAGATGCCGCCCGCAAGCGTGGTGCAATCATGACAGGTGGCCGTGTGAACCTGCATAAGATCTGCGAGATACTCCTCACCGAATTACAAGCCGGAAAACTGGGCCGGATCACACTCGAAACGCCCGCTATGCTGGAAAAAGAGAAGATAGAAATCGCAGAAGCCGAAGCGAAAAAAGCGGCGAAGAAAGCCGCCCGAAAACAACGCTTTAAAGATGGCTCAGCGACCCCTGATAAACACGACAGAAAAGAAAAGCGTAACGAAAAACGCGCTGCACAAAGCAAGCGGATGCGTAAGTCTTAATTAAATTGCCGGGGCCTGACAATTTGGATATCGCAGAATGTATTCACTTCCTGCGGTATCCCTGATGCCCGCTTAAATTAATCAGCTCACCGAATCAATGAAATTTCCCAGCCGGTTGGCTCCAGTCTGTAGCTGGTTAGCCGCCCTGCCGGTTTGCTGTTCAAGCGCCTGTGAAGCTTCCTGTAAGTCTCGCGAAACCTGCTCATTGTCGCGGATGTTCTGCAACTGACGCAGCACGGCCACCTCGGCACGGAGCAACTGAATCGTTTCGTTAATTTCTTCCTGTGATGCCGGCTCATCAGCTTGCTCTGACGCTTCCTGTTGCCGCGTCTGCGACTGTTGCTGCAGCTGTAAACGTTGCTCTCTGAGTTGAACCTGTTCTTCCTGCAATGAGGCCTGGCGCTCTTCCTGAAGCAACGCTTCCTGCCTTCTTTCTTCACGACGGGCTTCTATTTCACGCAATAACGCTTCCCGGTCCTCTTCCCGCCGGAGCTGACGTTCTTCAATCACTGCCGTACGCTCTTCGCGCCTGAATGCTTCACGCTGACGTTCCTCCTGCAGCGCTTCCTGACGATACTCCTGCTCCAATCGCTCTTCGCGGCGTATTTCCTGCTGACGTTCATCCGCCTCGCGCTCACTGTCCCGGACCTCTTCAGCCCGCTCAGCCGGAGAGACAACTGACGACGACTCACTCACGCCCCGCTCTTCAGCCCGTCTTCTGGCCTCAAGCTCTTCAAGTGCTGTAGCTGGTAACTGATTGATCGTCATAATGACCTCCGCTGACTGAACATAAAGTACGCTGCTTACACAGTGCATATTTAAGAGATGCATGGTAAATGCCAAATGGGGAAATAGCGGACAGCCCTATCTGAGGGGGTCATTAAAGCTAATACTTACAATGTGTTAAAAAACATTAAAGAAAAGAATCAGGTAATAAAACGACGGCTGCATTAATGATGAACAGTGGAAATTGTGTAACTTTTACGCGACAGGAACAAACCGGGGACTGACTCCCCGGTTGAAGGTCTTGAGTTTACAACACCTTATAAGGCAGCGTAATCAAAACTGCTTTTCGATACTGGCATAGAAATAACGTTTGTAAGGCAGATACAGGTTAGCCAGATAATTGCCCGATGAGTTTAACGGCGGATTTTTATCAAACAGGTTTTTCACACCGGCTTCCACGATAAATCCGCCAAAGGTCGATTCATCCAGCTCGTACTGGAACGACGTATTCCACAACGTTGTTGATGGTACAACGAAATCATCACCGTTGGCGTAACGGCCATCTACCACACTGTCGGTGTAAATAGCTGAAATACGGTATGCAAAATCTTCGTAATTCCAGCTAAAACGTGTGGTTGCCCGCCACTCAGGCTTCATGCCGTCCTGACCCACTTCATCAGAGGATGTAATTGAGATGAAAGGGTCCAGCAAACCCGCTTCCTGTGCTGCTTTGGCTGTTTGCATTTGCGGTGTCAGTTCCTGCTGGAAGCTGCGCAGCTGGGAAGCACTGAAGTTCAGGTTAAACCGGCCAAAGTCTGTCGCCACACTTCGCCAGTCAAACGTAAAGTCCATCCCTTTAGCTTTCAATGAGTTCAGGTTGGAGTAGTTGGTATTCATGTAAAGCACTTCGCCGACAGGATCCAGCCCTGTCCCCTCGAAGCGGGCTACATCGTCCAGCGTCGGGTCAGCACGGATTATCCGCGGATCAGATGTGCCTTCAACGGTGCGTAAGTAAAGATCGTAAATCAATACGTCCTGAGAGTGGGCGACACCGATTTGGTCATCCAGTTGAATTTCCCAGAAATCCAGTGTGACACGGAAGTTCCCCCAGTCTTCTGGCAGGAACTGCGGAATTAACTGGAAACCAAATGACTGGTTTGTTGATGTTTCCGGTTTCAGTTCACTGTTACCTGCCATATGCCAGGTCACCGCATAGCTGTCAGTACAGGCAGAGTAATTTTCGATGGCACCTTGTCTCAGCGCAGCTTCGCAGTAAATGTAGTCAGTACGGGTGTTGTATCTCGCCATTTCAGAAGCGTTCAGTACTTCCAGGTTCGGTGCTTTAAACCCTTCTGACCACGAACCCCGCAGAGTGAGGTTTTCATCGACGCCCCAGGCCAGCGCAATTTTAGGGGTAGAAATATCGCCTACGTCGCTATAGCTCTCGTAGCGTCCGGCTAACTGCATATCAAGGGTTTGCATAAGCGGAATACCAAAATCAGGCCCGACAATGGGAACCGCCAGTTCAACATAGGCCGATTTTACATTACGGCTTCCGTAAGAATCCGGCGTAGGGCTTGAGCCCCCAAGATTACTGTTGAAGGACTCGCCGGTATACCAGTTAACATAAGGGTCTGTGCCATCAACCAGAGGATCGCGGTCATCTTTCAATGATTCGTAACGCACTTCTATACCGGCGGCAAACCCGAGATCTCCTGCTGGTAAACTCATCAGTTCAGAGTTATTGATTTTAAAATCCCAGGATGCCAGTTGAGAGGTGCTCTCCCGTACAGAGATATCGATAAATGAGTTAATGACTTCTTCGCTGTTAAATCCGCTGTGGCCGTAGTTCACGTGGGAAGTGTTACCGCCGGAGAAAATGTTGTAGGCATCTGCTGTTGTGCCTGAAATCGCAGTCACCATATCATTTACATTGATCACTTCAGATTCATCCCGGGCTTTACCCTGCGAATAAAGAACGGCAGATTCCCACTCGAAGTTGCTGCCAAACCATCCTCTTAAACCGGAAAGCAGGCGGTACTGACGATTCTCCACATTAACTTCCATATTGCCGATGTCGGTGAACCGGTAAGCCAGAATGCGTAAATCGAGACCTTCTTCCGGCACTTTATCCAGGCCGGCAATACGGTTGGGATTCAGTGTGCCATCTTCCAGGTACGTTGCGCCAAGCGGGTTGTAATACGCGTTGGCAGGAATATAAACCACCTGAGAACTTGAAAACACAGACGGTCCGCTCATGTATTTACTTTCAGCAGCATAGATCCCGGCTTCGCCGAAGAATTCAAGATCAGGATTAATAAAGTAATTAAAGGTTGAGAACAGGTTCATCCGTGTGACCTGAGGTGTGACATAACTGTTTTCACGTGCACTGTCTGACCGGTAATCTGTGGGAACAGTGCCGGAGGCATAACAGGTTTCACTGGTGCTGCCTTCTGTCAGACAGTCAGAGGATGAGGCGAGTTCTGAGTGAAAATAACCAGAAGCTGTGGTGATCGCTTCGCCATTTTGATAAATCTGATAGGGAGCCAGATAATTACCCCACGGCGTGTAAGAACTGCGGCCGTCCAGCGCAGCAGTGCCGGCGAGATCGGTGCCCGGCAGGAAATCCCGCCGGTCAGAAGTTTCAGTAAACCACATATCGGAAGCTTTCTGTGCCGTTCTGTGAAAGGCATTAAACATCAACGAGAAATTACCTTTGCCGTCGTCGATATCTGTGCCGTAGTAACCGGTTAAATCCAGATCCGAACGATTAGAGCCCTGCGCCTGACCATATTTCAGTTTAACGGCCCCGCCCTGCAAATTATCTTTCGTAACAACGTTCACAACCCCTGCGATAGCGTCTGAACCATAAATCGCTGCGGCACCGTCGAGTAAGATTTCAATGCGATCCAGGCCATACATGGGGATGGCGTTGGAGTTAAATGTGGTTGTCGACACACTGCCGTCAACCGTAGCGGTTGTAGGGTGAATAACAGAACGACGTCCGTTGACCAGCAGCAAGGTATTTGACGCCCCCATCCCTTTCAGGTTCATCGAGCCCATGTCGCCGCGGGCAGCGTTACTGCTTCCCGGAATAAAAGATTCGTTCCAGGTAATATCCCCCATTTGAGGCATACTTCTTATCAGTTCGTTACCGTCTACAGAGCCAAGTGCTTCGATGGCTTCCTGCCCGATAACCGCAACCGGTAATGCTGCCTCCGTTCTTTCACTGCCGATCTTGGAACCTACAACAGCTATTTTTTCCATCCGCTGCTCTTCAGCAATTTTCTCCTGCCCGTCGCCGGCCGGTGTTTCCTGAGCATAAGCCTGTACGCTCATCGCTGAAATTATCGCTGTTGACAGTGCCAGCTTTCTGAAACCTCTGAGTTCCTGTATCTGCATGATTAGTTCCCGTTGAATGATTTTATTGTCTTATCTGTGTGTGATATTGCGGGATTCACACTTCACTCATTAAGACGAACCACTTTGAATTAACGGAACCAACTTCTTTTAAAAAACACTAAAACTCACGAAATGCCGCCATTTGTTACGAAAAAGTTTAATTTTAACATTTAAGCGGCAACACTTAGTCGTCCAGAACGTTCTTAAATATTTCACCATCTTTCATAATGAACTTAAGATTCTGGCTGTAATTCACAACAACCTGCTCATCAATTAACGGGTTGCCACTGTAAATCAGAATATCTGCGTAAGCTCCGGGCTCAATGACACCCAGCTTTCCTTCTGTGTAGGGATTTAATTTACCGGACATGGCAAACAGGCGGGCATTCTCTGACGTGGCCTGTTTTAGCACTTCCAGTGGCGTAAACCATTTCACCCTTGACGTAAACTCATTCAGCGCCCTTTTCTCATTTCCTAAAGATCCGAAAACATCAGTGCCATAAGCCAGATTGACCTTATATTTCTTTGCCAGCATCATTTCTCTGTTTATGCCCTCTCTGACCATGAGCGATTTCTTTTCCCGGTCAGATAATTTTTTGCTTAAATCCGGAGCAGACCTTAAACCCCAGTGGCTTTGCGGCACCAGCCAGGCATCTTTCTCTTTGACCAGTTTCATCGCTTCTTCTGAAATAAGCTGACCGTGATCAATACTTTTCACTCCGGCTTCCAGTGCCCGGATGATGCTTTTTTCGGTATACGCATGCACAGCCACGTACGTGTCCCAGTCTTTTGCTGCTTCCACTGCTGCTTTTATTTCTTCCGGCGCAAATTGCACCGAATGAATAGGATCGTAATCAGAAGCGATACCTCCGCCAGCCATCACTTTAAGCTGGGTCGCACCTTTTCTCAGGTTTTCTCTCGCTGCTTTGCGAACCTCCGCCTTACCATCCACCAGATAAAACCAGTCCTGCTGATCCATTGGCATCACCGGACCACCGGCGATGACACGGTTAGGTTCATTGTAATTGCGGAAATCGCCATGGCCGGATGTTTGCGATATAAACGCCCCGGAAGGATAAATACGCGGACCGGGAATAAGCCCTTCATCAATAGCCTGCTTTACTCCAAAAGAGGGACCGCCGAGATCTCTGACAGTGGTGAAGCCCAGCATAAGAAAATGTTTAGCCGTAAGTGCAGATTTGATCCCCACGTACATCCAGTTCTCGTCGTTGCGCATCCCGGTAATTGACGGCGAGGTCTGGGCAAAATGGGTATGCGCATCAGACAAGCCGGGGATCAGCGTCTGGCCTTTGCCATCGATAATTACCGCATCCTGTGGTGTGTCGATTGCTTTTTCAACGGCAGTGATAAGATTACCGGTAATCAGCACACTGTAGCCTTGCTTAAGGGAATCACTGGTGCCGTCCCACACATTAACATTCCTGATGAGGGTCAGTTTTTCAGCACGAGCCGTGACAGGAGCAAGGACGGCTAAACACAGGCAAATTGAGTATATAAGCGTTTTGAAAGGGTTAAATTTTGGAGAGGCCGGGCGGTGTGAAGCAATGAAGGTTTGCATCTTTGTAGTCCGTAAAAGTGATGTCTCCTGCTATAACGGAAAACCTCACTTCTGCGGAACCTTAAAACATATCAAATCAGGAAAGAAAACTGGTGATGCCGGACGGCATCACCGGTTAAACACGGCTATTCTCCGTGATAAGTCATATCCAGCAACTGTTCTTGCGTATATACGCGGCCATTGGTGATAACCGTGTTCACCTTTGATGCATTGTAAACATCTGCCAGCGGATCAGCGTCGAGCAGAATGATATCAGCCAAACTGCCCGCCTTTATCCTGCCGGCATTGAGACCCAATACATCAGCCGGTACCGAGGTTGCAGATTTCAGTGCTTCATAAGGAGTGAAACCCGCTTCATTCACATAAAAACCCAGCTCGCCGTGCAGATTCATCGCCAGTACCAGATCTGTACCCGCTGTGATGGTTGCGCCCCGGTCATAGAGTGTTTTTAGAGTTTTCGCCTGCTCTTTCAGGCTGGCAAGGTAGCTGGCAGGAAACGTCATCGGGTTTTCTACACCTTTTTGCGTCCACAAAGGATAAAGCGACAGCCTTTTATCCTTTTTCAGTTCAGGATGCTGTGCAATCAGCATATTTAATGAACCGAACATGGTGGGTGTGACTACCTTGTTCATCAGTTGCAATGCATCGTCATAAGCCCTGCCGCCTATTTGCTTGGGACTGTACCCGCGGCGGCTTGTCGCACCGAGATGTTCAAGGCGGTCAACGCCACTTTTCGCAGCAGGATAGATCTCATGGGTGGTCACTCCCACGCCCATCTCATCATGGGCAAAATCCGTTACCCGTTTTTGCTGGGCATCGGGTAGTCTGACGTAACTTTTAAGCAGATCGTACTTTAATGCTTTAGCCCGCTGCAGTTCTTTTTCCAGATGCGCCGGCCCGGCAATCGCAACACCCATTTTGTAGTAAACCCGTTGCCATTCCATCAAGTGGCCGGTGGTATAAATTCTCGGGCCTACTCTCACACCGGCTTCACTGGCCTCACGATCTTCCACACCATGATAAGGCTGGTTGCCCGGGTCCCTGAGCGTTGTAATCCCATAAGCCAGCCAACCTCTGTGCGCCCCCTGTCCGAAGTCTTTCTGCGGATGCACATGGCTTTCAATCAAACCGGGCATGGCATATTTGCCTGTTCCGTCAATAATTTCATAGCCGGATGTGGATTTACTGTTGCGGGGGACAATATCTGTGATCGTATTGCCGCTGATAAAGATGTCCCTGTCTTTTTGCAAAGTATCCGTTTCGCCGTCAAACACATAAGAGACTTGTATAACTTTTTTGTTTGCCGGCTTTGCCAGCACGTATGTCATGTCGAAGGGTATCGTCTCAATGTTACCGGTGAAAAGATTCACCATATTTAACTTATCATCTGACTGGTAGAGGATAGTTGCTGAGTCACCCGACCAGGTGGGATTGTGCGCAATTTCCGATGTATAACTTCTTGGCGGGCCCAGAGGTTCGCCTTTATCGTCAACAGGCCACACATTCAGTTCACCACCGTAGATACCCGCCATTTTTGTTCCGTCCGGCGACCATACTGGCCCGCCTCCCCCTCTGGTATCCACTGACAAGTTCTCCACCGGCGTACTCCAGTATGGCTTTTCACCGTTTACCGGAAATATATAGGCCTGGTTAGTCCCTTCACGGAAGCTTGCAGAAAACTGGTCAGGCAGAGCGACCATGATCCGGCTGCTGTCAGCAGACCATGACGGTTTTCCCGGTTGTTTAAGCGTCTGGCTCATCTGAAAAGCGGATTTTGCGTCGAGATCATACATGCCAAGACTGGCTTCGCCCCACATTTTATCTACGCTCAGATAGGCAATTTTACTCCCGTCCGGTGACCATGCCGGCCCGAGGGGTTGAGTATCCAGTTCAGTAAGCTGCTCAGATTTATTAGTAGCAATGTCATGTACCCACAACTGCATTTTATCGCCACCGCGATCTGAAGAATAAACCAGTGACTTGCCGTCAGGAGACCAGGCAGGATCCGCTTCCATATAGTGGTCTTGGGTAAGGTTTACGGGCTTTTCACCAATCTTCATGAGATACAGGTCTCCCACAGCGATGAAAGCGACGTATTTACCGTCCGGAGATAAAGACGGCCGCATGATCCCTAAAACAGGGCGCGGCTTGTCTGATGTAAAATCTCTTTCTGCTTTGGCATATTCCGGTGTGAAAATGGTCAGTTTTGCAGTAAACGGAATGTCAGAAGCAGCACCGTCAGCGGCCAGTGTTTTTATCTTACCGCCGGCAACGTAAGTTACCTCACCGGAAGCCGAAAGACTGGCTTTGAACTCAAATACTTCTTCACCGGATGCAATTACCCTGCTTCCTCTTTTCATCACGGTTTGATTGTCGCCACTTGCAGCGGCATAAACCAGCTCGCCCCTATCCCAGAGCATAGGAGTGAGCGCATGTTCCGCTTCCTGTTCGATGGTTTCATTGCCTTTGGCATCTATGGTGACCAGTAAATGGCGTCCTTCCCGCATTGTTGTGTAAGTCAGCGCATCGCTGGTCGATTTCCACACTGGCATCCGGTTCTCGTACTTATCGTCAGTCAGTTGGGTGATGACACCGGAAGCAAGCTCCAGCTTGTATATGTCGTAACTGTTAAAGCTGTTTTTGCGGTCTGAAGCAAAAGCCACAAATTTCCCGTCAGACGACACTGCGGGCTCCCTGTCATCATAAGGCCCCCACGTCAGGGCGGTCATATTTTCGCCGCTACTGTCTACCGACCAGAGATCATAACCGCCATCTTTAAAAGAGAAAAATACAATTGTTTGGCTGTCAGGCATCCACACTGGTTGCCTTGCATCCTGATATTCGCCGGTAATACGCGTGGCTTCTCCGCCACTAACCGGTAAAGTCCATAAACTGCCCTGTAAATCCATCACGATGGTTTGCCCGTCAGGAGACACACTGGCAGCCATGGCGGTGCCTTCCGTCACGGTGATACTCTCAGATTGTCCGCTTGTTGCAGCAGCCGGCAGAGTCAGTCCCGCTGACACTAACAGGCAGCAAAGCAACGCGCCTTTCGCGATATTCATGTGTTCATCCTGTGAAAAATAGTAAATGAAAAAAGTAGCGCATCAAAAACGTACCTCTGCGCTGGCGTAAAAGTAACGTGAAAAAGGTAAGTAGAGGTTTGCAAGATAATCACCGGACGCATTAAGAGGCGGGGATTGACGGAACATATTCCGTACCCCTAATTCTGCATCAACAGCACCTGCAGGACTGTCATCAAAGGTATATTTGACGGACGCATTCCATGTCGTCATCGAAGGCACTTTAAAATCAGAGCCGTCGGCGTATCTCCCGTCATTAAGATGGTGGATATATTGCGCTGATAATCTGCATATCAGTTTCCGGAATTGCCATGTAAATCTGGCAAGGCCTTTCCATTCAGGTTTTTTACCGTTCACTCCTGTTTCATTGCCATTGCCAATTACAACAAACCCGTCGATAAGTCCGTTATCCTGTGCGGCCTTCACTTCTTCCATTTCTGCCGTCAGTGCCTGCTGATAACTGATCAGCTTCGATGCGGCCAGATGAAAAGAAAAGTCGCCCCACTCCAATGATTTGTATGCGCCGTCCATCGCGAAATCGGCGCCTTTTACTGACAGTGAGTTTTGGTTTTGATAATCGGTCTGGATAAAGAGGATCTGTCCTGCCGCCTGCAAACCGGTATTAATAAAAAGGCTTTGTTGTTCGCTATTCGCATCGTTTCGCACAATGCGGCTATCCTGCGACTGCATGGTAGTGCGCAGATACAAATCACGGGCAATGACGTCTTCCACGGGCGCCACGCCAACCTTGTCGGTGATGTCGATTTGCCAGATATCAGCTGAAAATGACAGGTTCCCCTTGTCACTGTTCATGCCCGGGGTTCTGTAAACCAGGCCGGCTGTGCGGTTTACCGAGCGCTCCGGCTTCAGGTTTTCATTTCCCGCAATATGCCAGGTCACTGCGTAAGTAGCTGAACAACCGGCGTAGCTTTCAATATATTGTTGACGCTCAGCCGCCTCACAGAAAATATAGTCGGTATGATTGTTGTACCTGGCCATTTCACTGGCATTGAGCACTTCCAGATTAGGCGCTTTGAATCCCTGAGACCACGAACCACGGATAAGTAAAGAATCATTTACCTGCCACACTGCCGCCACTTTCGGCGTAGCGATACTCCCGACATCACTGTAACGCTCATATCTGCCGGCAATTTGCAGATCCAGAGCGTTTACGAAGGGCAAATCAAATTCAGGGGAAACAAGCGGCATAGCCAGTTCACCATAGACTGACATCACCTGCCGGCTGCCTGCCGAATCCGGTGTTGGACTGGTTCCTGCCAGGTCACTGAGGTACTCATACCCGGTATACCAGTCGGTATAGGTTTGCGTTCCGTCCACCAGCGGATCTCTGTCGTCTTTCAGGGATTCATAGCGAAACTCAGCACCGGTAGCAAAACCCAACTCCCCCGCAGGGAGTTTTATCAAATCAGGCGATGTTATTTTCACGTCCCATGACGCAATTTCAGACACGCTGTTGCGATGTGCTTTTACTGCAAAATCAGAGCTGTCCGCCTGAGCATTCAAACCGCCGGAAAAAGGATTATATGCATCTCTGCTGCGCCCGGAAATGGCTTCAGCAAATGCCGACACACTGTAGCCGTCTGACGTATCGGCTGCATGGCCTTTTGAATAGAGGAGCGCAGACTCCCAGGACAGACCCGCGGATGTCAGTCCTTTTAATCCGGCGAGAAACCGCGATTGTGTATTATGTACGTCAACAGTGCGCAAACCACCACCGGTAAACCGGTATTGCCGGATTTCAACAGGCACACCATCATCAGGCACATTATCCAGCCCGCTTATCCGGTTTGGGTTAATGGTACCGTCAGCGAGAGTCAATGCGCCGAGGGGGTTATAGTAGGCGTCAGCAGGCACATAAACCGGCGTATTCACTGAAAAAAAACCGTGACTGGTCACGTAATCCGATGCCGCTTTGTATAAGGCAATTTCGCCGAAGATTTCCGTGTCAGGCAGCCATTGCCAGTTGAATGTGGAAAAAAGATTAACCCGTTCTACACCGGGGGTAATGTAAGTACCTGCAGCGGCAAAGTCATACAAATAGTCACCTGCTGCACTACCGGACGCATAGCATGTGCCGCTGTAACCTTCTGCGATACAGTTATTACTGTTTTCGGCCTCTGTATGAAAGTAGCCGGTGGCACTGGTGAATGGCTGACCGTTAGCGCTAACTTGCGTTGGCGCGACAAAATTTCCCCAAGGGGTATAAACACTGCGACCATCCAGAGAAGCGGCATTTTCCAAATCGGTGTTAGCAAAAAAGTTGCGGTGGTCTGATGTTGCGGTGTACCACTGATCGGCGGCATATTGGGGAGTTCTTTTGACTACATTGAACATCAAAGACACATTTCCCTTTCCGTTGTCAAAATCCGTTCCGGCAAAGCCGGTAAGTTCTGAGTCTGTCCGGCCAGTGCCCTCTGCTTTGCCATAACGGATCTTTAATCCCGCACCTTCAATATTTTTTCGGGTAACAATATTTACCACGCCGGCAATGGCATCTGAACCGTAAATCGCCGAAGCACCGTCAAGAAGGATCTCTACTCTGTCCGAACCGTAAAGTGGAATGGCATTGGTATTAAATGTAGTAGTGGAAATACTGTCGTCCACGGTTGAGGTAGTGGGATGAATCACGGAACGCCTGCCGTTAATCAGCAATAACGTGTTGGACGCGCCAAGATTTTTCAGATTCAGCGAAGCGGTATCTCCCCTCGCTGCGTTACTGCTTCCCGGGATCCATGACTCATTCCAGGTTATATCGCCCATCTGCGGGATCGCTCTGACCAGTTCGTTGCCGTCAGTCACTCCGGTGGCATCAAACGCATCTGTACCGTAAACAGCAACAGGCAAAGCGGACTTCAGACGATGGCTGGCAATGGCGGTACCGACAACAGAAATCCTTTCAAACTGTACCTCACGGCTTTCGTCTTCGCCGGCAATACCCGTCGTTTTTGAATCATGCTCATTTTTTGCTGACGCCCGTCGCTGAGAACGGTTAATAGCGGACGTCAGAGATGACTTTCCCTCAGAAGAAGCCTTTTTGATGACAATGGTTTCTTCTCCAATTTTTTCGAATGTGAGTGCATTTTCACCCAGTAAATGTTCAATAGCGCCTGCACTTTCATACATCCCTGACACTGACCGGCTTTTGATATTTTTGATGAGACTGGCATTCACCGCGACCTGTAATCCGGACTGCTCAGAAAATTCGATCAATGCAGCGTTCATAGGTTGCGACGGAATATCAAAGGCAATCCGCCTGTCTGCGGCATCAACGCTGTGACAGATCAGACCGGCTGACAACACTGGCAGTAAACCTGTCAGCCGGAATTTTCTTTTCCTCATCCGGTACCCCTTAGATGAACAGGGCAAAACGCGTCATGCATCCAGTTAACAGCGGGGAAAGTCACGTTATATCGCCCCGGCATGTACAGATAACACGATTTCCGAGTCACCGACATAAGACACACTGAGCGGAAAAGCATGGGGCAGCACTTCGACCCACTGCTCCAGATTGCCGGTAAAAACAGTACCTGAGTAAAGAAACTCCTTGGCTTCCTCACCGGCGAAACGGATTTTAATTTTCGAGTAACGGTTAATATCTTCAACCACATACATGAGCTTTTCTTCCATGTATTGAAGCTTGCCGTCTTTCCATGCCAGGGATGCATTCACAGGAAACTCCGCAATATCAGAAAGGTGTTCTTTGTCGTAAAAAACCCGCTGCCCTGCCGTAAGATAGGCATCAATGGTATTACCGGTTTTGATTTCATTCTGCTCCGGTGCAATACTGATTTTGCCCTCAGCCACAATGACAACAACCCGCTCAGCCTGTTTGGAAATATTGAACTGCGTTCCCACAGCAGTAACAACACGGTTACCGGTGACCACGGAAAATGGTCTGTCAGCATCTTTTGCCACATCGAAATAAGCCTCCCCTCTTTCCAGCACGATCTGACGGCGGCTCTTGCTGTATGCCACCGAAACCAGGCTTTGACCACCGAGAGTGATGACCGAACCGTCTTCAAGCAGCACTTCGCGGTTTTGCCCGGTCGCAGATTCATAAACAGCAACGTCAACGGGATAGTTACCGCTGAAATCAGTAAGGTTGACGATAGCGATACAGAACAGTGCGGCATACACCACAGACAAGGTGGATACCTGAAACGGCCGCCAGTCATATAATTTGTCAAGACTGAAAACGCTGAACGGATTGAAGGCGTGTTTTTTTGCCGGTTTTTTCCAGCTTTCTATCTTTTCTTCTCCGTCGTAATCATCAGCCAGCAAATCTCTGTCGTCCGGCCACACCAAACCTTCCATATCACCCGACAGGTTCAGTACCTCTTCAACCCGTTCGTATTCGCGAATATTATCGGGCGATTCAGCCAGCCACTTTTGCCATTCATGAATCTTTTCCACGGCAATATTCGGGTCCTGCAATTCATAAAACCATTCGGTAGCGATCTCAAAACGTGTCCTGTTTTCAAAATTCACTTCAAATATCTCCTTGATGGCTGTCCAGTCTGTCACGGCAATATTCCGTGGCGCGGACAAGGTATTTTCTTACCATCCTGTCTGAAATATTCATCAGACTGGCAATTTCAGCGGATGACAGCCCGTGTAACCGGCTGAGCAAAAACGCTTTCCGGCACCTGGGAGGCAATTCATTGATAAATCCGGTCATCAGCTTGAGCTGTTCTTTTTTTAACGCATATTGCTCTTCGGACGGATGATTACTTTCAACAAACGTCAGTGGTTTGAATACAGTGTTGTGCTGCTTGGATCGCAGACGGTCGATAGCCAGATTAGATGCAATTTTAAATAGATAGGCTTTGAGGTAGCTGATTGCATCCGGTTTATCGAGATCCAGCAGTTTTACATAAGCTTCCTGAGCCACTTCGTGGGCATCGGCATCGGAGCGAAGCCTGGCTCTGAGAAACTTGATCAACGTATCATTATGCTGCCTGAACAAGTCAGCAATGATTTCTTTCTGACCTGTGATGGCTTTCTGACAAGGTAGCGCAGCTTCTTCCAGTTCGTGTTTTTCTATGGCTCTTCCCATAAGCGCCTTCTTCTCAGTTTATAACGGACAATGACTAAGACGGTGATGTCCCGGTCAGCGGAACTTTTTTATGAAAAAAAGTGAAAATCCGTCAACACAGTTGCGGATATGTCCTGAAAAGAAAGTATGCCGGTACACGGAGACTGGCAGAGGATAAAACGGACAATGATTATTATTCAGAAGCAGGCAAGTTTCTGATTACCTGATAACTTTTGCATGCAGGCCACTGCGGGGTCAAGGTCTTTCTGCATCCATAGCGGGTGATTTCTGAGTGCTGATAACGAATGAACAGATAACGCCCGTCTGCAAACACACACATTTATTCACACTGAGTGGTTCCGGAATTACCGGCACAGACGTTATAGCCATTTTCTCCAGGTAACCGGAACCTTCAACCATGACAGCCAGGCAAAAATTGTTTTCATTCCGCTTTCCAAAGCGCCAACTCATCCGTAATTTGACTCTCTCACTGGCAATCGGCTTAACCGGCACAGTCGTAACTCCCGCAAACGCTCAGGAAGCGGCTTATCCGCTGCAGATGAGCAGTTCCCGCACTATCCACCGTCCGGAAGTGCCGGGACCAAACGGCCTGGTGACAGCGGGACACCCTCTGGCATCCATGTCAGGACTGAAAATTCTCATGGATGGCGGCAATGCGGTTGATGCTTCTGTTGCGGTACTCGCTACGTTAAATGTGGTACGCCCGCAAATGTCAGGCGCCGGCGGAAATGGATTTGCTACCTACTATGATGCAGCAACAGATAAAGTGTGGTCGCTTAGTGCCACTGGCGCAGCCCCCCTTGCACTGGACGCAGCTTCACTTGAACCGGAACAGTTAAATAAAGGGATCCACGCAGGGGCTGTTCCCGGCCTTTTTGGCGGATGGATCAGCATGCTGCAGAAATACGGCACCAGGAGCCTTGCTGAAGTGCTGGCGCCGGCTATTGAGTATGCAGAGCATGGGCACCCGCTGGAAGCATCGGTTTCCAAAGCAATCAGTTACGATGAAAATTTGTACCGTACCATTCCTACCAGTGCGGATATGTTGTTGCCGGGCGGTAAAGTGCCTGCAGCGGGCGAACTGTTCTACATGAAAAATCTTGCCGCCACATTCAAAAAAGTAACAGCAGCAGAGACCACGGCACTGGCACAGGGAAAATCCCGAACTGAAGCACTTCAGGCCGCTTTTGACCGTTTTTATAAGGGCGATATCGCTAAGGAAATGGCCCGTTTTTATCAGCAAAATGGCGGTGAATTCACTGAAGAGGATTTCGCAGCCTATCAACCACAATGGGAAAACCCCGTGCATGTAAATTACCGTGGTTATGATATTTACACCTCCACTCCGACCTCACGGGGAGGTCTTGAAGTCGCCATGCAACTGAAACTGGTTGAAGCTTTTGACCTCAGTCAATATGCCCCGGATGACCCCCGCGTCACCCACATTCTTGCTGAAGCCATTAAGCTGGCGAAAAGTGATGTTTATCATTTCGTGGCCGACCCGAACAAATTTACGATTCCGCTGGAAGGTTTACTCTCTGATGAATATATCGCCTCACGCGTCTCTTTACTGAAGCCTGCTGAAGCAATGACATTTCCTGATCACGGTGCACCGCCGGGGAATGCGCAGTCATCAGCTTATCTGGCTTCTCTTGAAGGGCCGTTACTGGTAGATGCCAGCCGCGAGAAATCCTTCGCCGGAAGTACCACAAGTTTCTCGGTCATGGATAAAGCAGGCAACGTCGTTGCAATGACGCCTACCCACGGCGGTGCGTTCGGAACGGGCGTTGTTGTAGGCTCTACAGGTTTAACATTTAACAACGGCACACGGGTCGGCTCCACGTCACCCTACCCTGACGATATTAACTACGCACGCGGAGGCCAGATCCCCATTCTGAATAACTCCCCGGTTATTGTCATGAAAGATGGAAAATTTCTGATGGCACTTGGCACACCGGGCGGTGAAACCATTGGTCAGACACAGTTTCAGGTGCTGGTAAATGTGCTGGATTTTGGTATGGGTGTTCAGGAAGCCATTGAAGCACCGCGATTCAGCATTTTTGCTGAACCTAATTTCTATAAAGCCGGTGCAAAAATTACCATGCGTATTGAAGACCGCATCCCTGTCGCTCAGTTCGAAGGCCTCAAAGAGCGGGGGCATGATGTCACTCTGGCGCCCTCATATTCACTTGGCAGCATTCAGGCAATTCTGCGTCACCAGACCTTTGGCACTGTGACGGCCGGCGCTGATCCCCGGCGTGCCGCATATGCAGTTGGCTGGTAAATCCCGCTCAACATTGTGAATTCTCCTAAAACAGTTTTACCAGGAACATAAATATGAAAATCATCAGAAGCGGACTGCATCTCAGGCATGTCATTTTATCAGCAATGGTTCAGGCCAGTTTATTCACCACAGCCGCATATGCTGCAACCACAGAAATTCAGACATCAGAGAACGTGGTGTTACAGGAAATCCGGCCGGAAAAAGGCGGCCTGCACGGTGCAGTGGTATCTGAGCACCCGCTGGCTTCTCAGGTAGGCTACGACGTACTGAAAGCCGGTGGAAATGCCGTAGACGCCGCCGTATCAATGGCAGCGATGCTGTCGGTTGTCAGACCCCACATGAACAGCGTGGGCGGCGACACTTTCGCTTTGTTTTATGACGCTGAAACCGGTGAAATAACGGCACTGAACTCATCAGGCAAAGCCGCAGGACTGGCAGAACCCGGATTTTTCACATCGCAGGGTCTCGATAGACTGCCGTTTACCGGTCCGCTCACAGTGACCGTGCCGGGTACCGTGGCTTCATGGGAAGCCTCGCTTAAACGTTACGGTACAATTAGTCTGAGTGACGCACTGCAACCAGCTATCGAAGTGGCACGGGACGGCTTTATGGTCAGCACAACGTTAGCTGCAGATCTCGCCAAAGCCGGCCCGCGACTGAATGAAGCGGGCAAAGCGGTGTTTTATCCCGCCGGAGCACCTTTAGAAGCGGGTTCAATACTGAAAAACCCTGATTTAGCCGGCAGCCTTTCTGCGATAGCGAAAGATGGCGCCTCAGTGATGTACGAAGGTAACCTCGGACAAAAGATGGCAGCGTTTCTGGAAGCTGAAGGCAGTCCTTTACGCGCTTCAGATTTTGCCAGTTTCAAACCTGAATGGACAACCGCGGTGAGTATGCCTTTTCAGGGTAAAAACGTGCACACGGTAAAGCCCAACTCCCAGGGCATTGTGCTTTTGCAAATGCTGACAATGGCCGGCAACATGCCACTTAAAGAGATGGGCCAGAATTCAGCCCCGCTGTTACATAATTTAATTGAAACCACCAAAATTGCTTTTGCCGACCGGGACCGCTGGGTGGCAGATCCGGCGTATGCTGACGTACCTGTTGACGGGTTACTCGATCCTGCTTACCTGAAAAATCGGGCTGCGCTTATCAGTGACAAAGCGAGCGCAGATTATATCTCAGGTTTATCTGTTCCCGATGATAAAGGAGCCTTACTGAACGAAGACGGCGATACTGTATTTTTGATGGTCGTGGATGAGAAAGGCAATGCTGTGAGTTGGGTTCAAAGCCTGTACTCCAGTTTTGGTTCAAACCTTATGGTGCCGGGAACAGGTATTGTACTGCACAACCGGGGGGCCGGTTTTTCATTGGAAGACGGACATCCGAACCAGATTGCGCCGGGTAAGCGACCTTTCCATACGTTGATGGCTGCCATGGTAACTGATGACAATGGCAAGTTTGAAATGACCATAGGCACGCCCGGTGGTTCAGGACAACCACAGTTTATTACTCAGGCGCTTATCAACAGCTATGTTTTTGATATGTCACCGCAACTGTCCATCGAATCCCCCCGCTACCGCATTGGCTCCGGTACTGCCGTGACTTTAGATGAACGCCTGCCTGACAGTGTGATCCGTTCCCTGACTGAACAGGGTCACGACATCACACTGAGTGAAAGCTGGGTGGCCAATTTTGGTAGTCTGCAAATTATCCGCCGTTTACCCAATGGCGTGTTGCGTACCGGTGCCGATATGCGCCGTGAAGCAACCGCGCTGGCGTGGTAACAAACATTAATCAATCACTGCCGGTGTGGTCTTTTCAGCCCGCCGGCAGAGTTATTGTGAAGCGGGTACCTTTAAAAGGTGTTTGTACTGTCCGTCCCGATGGCGGCGATTCGGCGGTGATCTTTCCACCGAAACTGGTGACAAAGGTTTTCACAATATTCAGTCCGTAGCCAATGCCCAGCTCAGACTCTGTTCCCATAGAAGACACGTTCTTTTCCACGGTGAACAAGCGGGCAAGTTTTTCTCCCTCAATGCCGGTTCCTTCGTCTTCCAGAGTAATGGCAACGGTATCGCCCTTCTCTTCTGCATCCAGCCTGATGGTGCCGTTGTGATAGGAAAACTTCACTGCGTTGGACAGCAAATTCGCCATAACCTGATGGGTAAACAAACCGGGATCCACGTTAATCCGGATTTTCGACAACTTCTCTTCGTCATAGGTAAACGTGAGGGATTTATGCTGCAGTTTCATCTCAAACAACGATGATAACAGGCCGACACAATCAGCCAGGCTGCAGGGCTGCTTTTTAATTTCAAGGGATTCATTGGCCAGCAAATACATTTGCTGAACACGCTTTGTCATATCGGTCAGTGACTGGCAGGCAACATCAATATTATCAATATAATGTTCCGGATCCCCCTGGCGGGTTTTCAGAGCCCAGCTGGCTGCATTGATACTGGCTACCGGCGTGCTCATGTCGTGAGTCAGTACCTTTAGTAACATACTGATGTTGGCGTTCTGGGCAGACAATTTCCGCTCGTATCGTTGCTGCATGATCAGATGGGCATACATCATGGTGGTGTTGATAAATATCCAGCCGAACACCATCAGCGACTGGAAAACCGGCGACATGATACCGTCACCACTGCCCGGGAAATTAAAACCATTAATGTCCATAAGAAGCAGCACCAGGCATACGCTGGTGGTGAGTGTTGCCCAAAGCACCAAGCCCCGCATACCGGAGATGATCCCTGCCAGACTTGGCAAAATTCCGAACCAGATCAAAATATGGCTGTTGAATCCCCCTGAATAAAACGCTGAAACCAGTTGATGGCTCATGCCTGCCAGCAACATGATGTTAGAAATTAAAAAGACGCGGTTAGAGAACCGGTAAAATAACGGGCTGATCAAATGAACGATGGATGCGACAAGGCTGATAACCTTAGGGGCCGTGCTGCTCATAAAAATGAATGACACTGCGACATAAGCCCACATGAGAACACCGGTGCACAACACGGTAATAAGATGCGCGTGGATAACTCTGGGATCGAGGTCGTTTTTTTTCAGCCTGACGGCGGCGATGTAATCGAAAATGTGCCAGTAGAGTTTACGCAGGACACCTTGAGACTCAGTTCGTTTTACAGACATCGTATTTCAATTATGATTAACGAATAATCTAATTTACGGGTTTTGCCCCGTTAATTCCATAAATCCCTGCCCTGAATGTGTACCTTCTACATTCACCCTGCCTTCATAGTAGGAAAAGCGTCCTTCGTTCCACTGACCGGGCTTGAACGGACTGATTGTCACATCAAGATTTTTTGACGGGATCTTCATGTTCCACCGAACCTGAGCCGTGCGGCCATGAAAGGATTCGGCTCCGTCCGGAACCAGAGACAAATCATCCTGCGACAAGGTTTCAGAGCGTCCGTCAGCAAAAATATAGGTGCCGGTGACATAAGGAGGCAGTTTATTAACGTACATTCTGAACGCCATTACTTTAGCGCCATTATCCAGATGCAGTGAAAACCAGTCCCAGCCTAAGGCATCGTCACTGGCCAGCTGGCTGCTCCATTCATGATCGAACCAGCCAGCCCCTGTCACTTCCGTCTTTTCACCGTGACTGTTTATCACCCCGTTTGCCTGAATAAATGGCTGACTGTAGTAATAAGACCGGTATTGCTCACTGGCTGATTTGGTGCTGTAGCCCTGCTGTCCGTGAAGCACGGACGGACCATTTGCGGTCAGGCTGAGGGTAATATCCGTATGCCGGTTTATGGTGAACTTAAGCTCAGACGGGGTAAGTGCATTGCCTTGTGCCTGCCAGCGCCAGTTGTCAATAAAGGCACTGAACGGTGCTGTTGTGACACCGGCCATACCGGTGCCACCGGCAGAGAATCGTTCTTCAAACTCATGACTGACAGCACTGTGCAAAGACGCATGCCCCATCCACCATTGGTTATCCGCCCAGTTATTTGGCTCATATCCGTCATTAATGAATCTGAAGAGTGTGAATTGCAGCCCGTATTCATCCGGTCCGGAGCCTGCTTCAGGTTGTGTGTCTTCCAGTACAAACGTGAGATACCACCATTCGAGGCGAAATGCCGGGTGACTGCCATGATCATCAGGCAGAACGACAGGCCTGTCAGCGCTGACTGTTGCACTTTGAGGAAGTTTCCGGCTTTCAGGCATATTCAGACCACTGAAAATGCCACCGGCTTTCGCTGTGTTACCGTCCTCCTCAGCACCTGAATCACCGGAACGGGTTATCAGCTGAAACGCTGGCAGGGTGACCAGAAACAACGCAAAACTGATTATCAGCACACGTGCAGCCTGCTTTCTCACAGCCCTTCCTCCTGCCTGAGATCCACTTTTGCGTTCATTTTTCCCAGAGGCAATAACAGAATAATAAACACTACAGCCATGCTAAGCATAAGACCGGACAGCAAAACGTCCACCGACACATTCAGCGGATAAACCCAGTAGAAAGCGTAACGGTTTACCTGAAAAATAAATACATGAGCCAGTACAATACCAGCCGGCAGTGCCATTAACCCGGCCAGCAAGCACAGCAACATATATTGGAATATCAGTACCAGTCTTAACCGCCACTGACCAACCCCCATGGCCCTCAGCACATTCAGTTCAGGACGGAGATCAAGAGTGAGCACACTGACAGAAATGGCAAAGGCGAGACCTGCCACCAGCAGGGTTGCCACGTTCAGCGCATCGGTAACGACAAAAGTACGGTCGAAGGTGGCCATAGAACGGGTGATCAGTTCGCCGGTAAAATACAGTGTTCCGGCACTGGCCAGTACGCTCAAATCCGGTTTCTGTCCGGAGAGTGCATGATTATCATAATAAATCGCCGACAATCCGGCGTACCCAGACGGCGGTGAAAATGCCGGAAGGGGCAATAAAAGCTGCGCTTCAGGATTGCCATAATCCGGATAAATCCCTGCAATCAAGAAAGCGTCACCGGATGTTTTGTCAGAGAGGCTGACCACGGTGCTATCATCAGTTTGAATGTCACTTAATACCACAGTGTCGCCGGGCTTGATATTTAGCCGGAATGCCAGTTGCTGATTAACAAAAATCCCTTCCCGGGATCTAAACTGTGACCACGCCTGCTCAGCGGATGAATACAATGCAAGGCTTTTACGGGCAATGTCGTCAACCGGAAAACTCTTCACTGAGACCGCCAGGCGTCTTTCAGTTGAAGGTACATTAATACGAATAAAGCCCCGCCCTTCATAGACTGAACGGGTTTGAACCTCATCGTTAATCAGTTCCGGAGGTGACGGAGCGTCTGAATAAAAGTATGCCGGTGCGGACAACCGCTGCATCAGCCAGTCTTCAGTGGCCTGCCTGAAACTGTCTGTCATCACATTCATGCCGGTATTCGCGGTGAGGGCGATAAAAAATGCACAAACAGCCAGTTTACTCTTTGCAGAAAGTCTGTGCGTGCCCGCTGCCACATAAGACAATACCGGCATTGAAGACGGCACCAGCCTGCAAACCATTGCTGTGAGTGCCGGCAACCACAGGATAACCAGCACACAGCCACTTAATAACACTGCGCCGGTGCTCACCAGCGCGGTCAGGGTACTGTCTGCATTAAAAACAAAACCTGCCGCAATGCCAGTGACTATTACTGTAGTAAACAGGCGTCCGGCAACAGATAGTACTTTCTGACTCTCACAGAAACGGCGCAGAGACAGTGCACCGGATAGCTGTTTGACCGGAATAGCAAAAAAGATCGCCAGCGCAATCACGTTGATAAGCCAGGCCAGCAGCACCATCTGAACGATAAAAGGTGAAGGCGAAATAAATACCCCGTCGAACAGGCCGGCAAACACAGACTGCAACACCGGAGTCAAACCTCTGGTAAGCCCGAGCCCGCAAAACACGCCCGCCGGCGCGGCGATAAAACAATACAGAATAAGTTCTGCAAACAGTGCCGTGAGTATTGTCTGCTTTGCTGTACCCAGTTGCCTCAGCCGTATAATCGTTGCCAGCCTGGCGCGGTACATCAGCATGAGTGCATTTAAAATGATGAACAAAGCCACTACCGCCATGAGCATACCCATGGCCTGCAAATTTAATCTGAAGCTGGCTGACAACGTACCGGTTTCTGCCTGAACCGGCGGCGGTATAAAAGTAAGATGAGCAGGTAATGCAGACTTTAGCTGTGCGATTTGTTGATCATCCGGGTCGCCTGCAACAATCAGTGCAGACAGAGGAGTGTTGTCAGGCGTAATCTCTTTCCGGTAAAAGTTTTGCAGACCAGTTACCAGTATATCCTCCGGCAGCCCCTGCACAGAGACAGGCTGCCGGACAGCCGTACCATCGCCGTACAGTTCCTGATTGTCACAGGTTAAGCCTGTAATAAACCCCGGTGCAGCATAGCTGACAATGCCTGATGAATTTCCCCGCTTGCCGGAGTCAAATAATGCAGAACCACCGGAAGCACTGTTGAATGTGCGGGACTGAACAGTCGTGTCAGGTAGCGACATCAGGGCCGTTTCATCAATACCGGTCAGAGTGACAGTTTTTGCGTTTTTACCTTGCTTTCTGTCATTCCCGGTATCACCGCAGGAAAGTGTAATATCCCGCTGACTGATACCAATCAGACCGGTAAACCCCTGCTTTCTTAACCGGACATAGTCTTGTTTGGTTAACGGCTCAACGTCAGAGCGCGGCGACACCGTACCGGCAGCAAAAAAACCGCGACTACCGGAAGCCAGCTCCCCCTGCCTTGCGCCTTCATTAATTAACCAGACGGCAGAAAGCCCGCCGGTGGCGACAAGTAATGCCATGAGAATAAGCAACGGCTGCCATGGCCGGGTCAGTGCCATTCTCAGAAAAACGTGCAGCACAGGAAACAAACCGTGCATCTCTCAGTCTTCCAGCTTTCCGTGACGTAACCAGCATTGCTGCTGCGCGAGAGCGGCTACTTCATTACTGTGTGTTACCACAACCAGCGTAGTATTCAGCTCACGGCACAATGCATATAAAGCAGAAGATACTTTCTCACTGTTGTCTTCATCCAGATTGCCGGTAGGTTCATCTGCCAGAATGAGGGAAGGTTTATGAACCAGAGCACGGGCAATGGCGACCCGTTGCTGCTCTCCACCTGAAAGTAAGGCGGCAGACTTACCGGCCAGCGCGCTAATCCCGAGCCGTTCCATAATGTGCTGCTGATAATCAGTATCCACATTGCCTTTTAACCTGGCGGTAAAGGCAATGTTATCTTCAACAGATAAACAACCCAACAGATTGAAACTTTGAAAAACCACTCCAAGGTGTTCTCTGCGAAAGCGGTCAGCCTGCTTTTCTCCCTTAAAAGGCAGAGTAACGTTATGAACAGTAATAGAGCCACTGTCCGGTTCATCAAAACCGGCAATCAGCGAAAGTAATGTAGACTTGCCGGAACCGGATGCGCCGCGGATACTGACAGACTGCCCGGTGTCCAGAGATAAATTGAGATCGTCAATAACAGGCTTATTGCCGTCACCGAACTGCTTGCTAAGGTGGCGAATTTTTAACATGACGCTGCACTAACCCTACATCTGAAGAGCTGACCGGAAAGGTGAAGCTCCGGAAGATCAGCGCCCGCCTTCATTACTGTTTACTGCAGTTGCATGCGCCTGCGTACCCCACAGCGGCACAGTAGATAAGCTATGTTTGAAACTGCCGGAAGTCTCTTTCGTAGAATATGCCAGATACATCAATGTCTGGTTTTCCGCGTCGAGAATGCGCCGGATTTTCATTGACTTAAACAGTATGCTTTTAGACTTGGTAAACAGCACGTCGCCGTCTTTTCCCTTGTCGATTTTATCTATCATCTCACGGGTAATCGGGCCGGTCTGACGGCAGGCAATGGAACTGTCTGACGGGTCGGAGAAATCCAGATTGGCTTCAATACTGGAGACATGGCAAGTCACACCGGTGACCACAGGATCGGTAAAGGCGTCCAGCTTTATATCTTTGGTGGTGAAAACACCCAGCGACACATCGCCAACTTCATTTCTGTCACAGCCACTTAATAATAAAACGGCTATAATACTGACTATCACCCGCATACCTGCTCCCCCGGTTAAGTTCATAGTTTTCTGCATCTTAGTACTGTTAATTCAGTATGGCGGATTACACCGGCTATATTAAACCCTTTTCAGTTTGAACAAACCCTCAATTGTGCCGTATCAGAAGCAGCACTCAGGAGAATACCGTGAAACAACCATTACCTATGCAATTATTTGAGCTGTGGACACTGGCACCTCAGGTTATCGCCACCCGCTTAATGCAAATGGCCACCACGTCGTACCCGGCAAAAAAATCCGAAGTGCGTGAAATGAATGAGATGTGGACAGAAAAGACACAGGCCATGGTCAGTGCCTGTCAGGCTGTAACGGCAGAATCCCTGCGTTTTCAGACGAAGATTTTTTCAGCAGTTGTCAGTAATGCCATGACCCCTGCACTCATCCCGCAAACCGCAGCACAGGCAATGCTTCGCTACGGACCTGCAGCGGGAACAAAAATGACAGAGAAGCTGGTTCAGCCTTTTCACAAAAAAGTGAAGTCAAATGCACGGCGTCTGCTGTAGCACCGGTCATCCGGTGCTTCAGCGTTGTGCCGCCGGATGTAAATAAAGAAAGGTTTAGCCGGCTGCCAGCCAGATCCCGACACCGATCATCAGCGTGCCGGCAATCCGGTTCATCAACCTGACATTACCGCTTTTCATCAACAGCGACCTCAACGAGCGGCCACCGGATGCATAAATTAGCAGGCAGGTGAATTCGAGCAGGAGAATAATCGCAATCAGGCTGACCAGCTGAGCTGCCAGCGGTGAGCCGGTATCAAGAAACGGTGGTAACAGCGCAACAAAAAATGCCCACCCTTTGGGGTTAGCAATGGCCGTGATAAACCCCTGCATAATTAACGCTTTTTCCGTGGCCTGGGCCGCACTGTCAGTGCTGATGGCCATTTTGCCCCGTGACATCCACATTTGTATGCCGGTATAGGCCAGATAAACCCCGCCGGCATATTTCAGTACGGTGAACACATCCGGATAATTTAATAACAGTGCTGCCACACCGGCGGCAGAAAGTGTTGCCACCAGACCGACGCCGGCCAGTTCTCCCAGCATCATCCACAGCGCCCGCTTAACGCCGATACTCATGCCCAGTGTCATCGCCAGCGTCATACACATACCCGGCGTCACAGAGACAAAGAAAAAGGTGGGAATAAAAACAGACAATAAGCCGGTGTTCATAAAATAATGTCCGCAAAAAAAGAGCATGGGAAATTGCCAGAAACCTTTGCAAAACGCAACGACGAGCCGGCAAAAATGAGGCAAATATACGCTTTGTCATGACCGTTTGCTCCTGCGCCGGTTGCGCCGGCCAGCACAGTTAATTAGACTGACCGGCAACGTATTATCACGATGAACACTATGAGCACTACTCTTTACGGTATCAGTAACTGCGATACCATCAAAAAAGCCAGAAAGTGGCTTGAACAGCAAAATATCCCTTTTACTTTTCACGATTACCGTAAAGACGGTCTGGACGAAGCCTGGCTTAAAGAAACAGAAAGTCATCTGGGCTGGGAAAACCTGCTGAATAAACGGGGCACTACTTTTCGTCAGTTGCCGGAAGAAGACAAAACAGATTTAACCCGTGATAAGGCTCTGAGCCTGTTACTGGCAAATCCGTCGATGATCAAACGCCCGGTGCTTATTCACAACAACAGCTACCATCTTGCTTTTAAACCTGCTCAGTATGAGGAGATTTTTGCCTGATGAGTACTGTTATCGATGTTGCCAAAAATCTGATCAACCGCCGCTCAGTCACACCTGAAGATGCCGGTTGTCAGGATTACATGAAAGCCTGGCTGGACGAGTCATGTTTCAACCATGAAACCATGGTTTTCGACGATACGACGAATTTATGGTCCCGACGGGGAACTGAAGCTCCTCTTTTGTGCTTTGCCGGTCATACCGACGTTGTCCCAAGCGGGCCGGAATCAGCCTGGCAAACCCCGCCGTTTATCGCCACTGAAAAAGACGGCTATCTACATGGCCGCGGTGCAGCTGATATGAAAGGCAGTCTGGCAGCGATGATGGTCGCTACCCGCAGATTCGTTGCTGACTATCCAAATCACAAAGGCAGCATCGCCTACCTCATTACCAGTGACGAAGAAGGACCATTTATTAACGGCACCACCCGAGTTATCGACACGCTGGAAGCCCGGAACGAGAAAATTACCTGGTGCATCGTGGGCGAACCCTCCTCCACTTCACAGGTGGGAGATGTGGTGAAAAACGGCCGCCGTGGTTCTCTTACCGGTGATATGACAGTGAAAGGTATTCAGGGTCACGTGGCGTATCCGCATCTGGCTAAAAACCCGGTGCACGATGCCGCCCCTGCGCTGGCCAGCCTGAGTCAGGCACACTGGGACAACGGCAATGAATTCTTCCCGCCCACCAGTTTTCAAATCTCCAATATTCACGCAGGAACCGGTGCAGGCAATGTCATTCCCGGCACCTGTGAAGTGTGCTTTAACTTCCGCTTCTCAACAGAAGTCACCGACCGGGAATTAATTGAGCGGGTCACCACCATCCTGGATGGTCACGAACTGGATTACCATATCGACTGGACCTTTAACGGTCAGCCGTTCCTGACAGACTCCGGGGATCTGGTTGAGGCTACACAGGCTGCCATCAGTCACGTAACCGGCAGAGAAACGGAATTATCCACTGCCGGCGGTACCTCTGACGGCCGCTTTATAGCGCCAACCGGCGCACAGGTCGTTGAACTGGGTCCGGTGAATGCCACCATCCATAAAATCGACGAATGCGTATCGATGGCCGATCTGGAAACGCTGACTGATATTTATTACGACATCATGGTCAGGTTGCTGGCATGAGTATGACGGCATGGCTGGGTATTGATAATCCTTTTCTGGTTCCTCTTGATGATAAGTTCTCCATACACCGTGAGGTAAAGGAACCATGGCTTGCTTTGCAGCGGGCCGCACAGGAGGAAGGGCTCGATTGTCAGCTGGTCAGCAGTCACCGTGACTTTACCCGTCAGCTGGCGATCTGGAACAGAAAATGGCGTGGTGAAGCCACCTTGTATGATGCGCAGGGAAAGGCCCTCAATCACAGCGCCCTGTCCGATGATGAAAAAATTGATGCTATCCTGACCTGGTCAGCATTGCCCGGCGGCAGCCGTCATCACTGGGGATCAGATATTGACGTATTTGATAAACACGCAGTGAATGAATGGGGACAACCCTTCGAACTGGTGGACAGTGAATACCGTGAATCCGGTCCCTGCTTCGGACTGGCCTGCTGGATGGATGAAAATTTGCACCGCTTCGGTTTTTCACGCCCTTTTCTGGAAGACAGAGGCGGCGTGGCTGTGGAATTATGGCATCTGACTCACACGTCAACAGCCAGCACATTTGAACAACAACGCCGCGCAGATGCGCTGGCAGACGCCCTGAAACAGGCAGACATGGAAGGCAAAGAAGCAGTGCTCAAACGCATTGATTCACTGTTTGAGCGTTATGTACTGAATAAGGGGATAAGATGAGTACCGGATGGTTAATTCTCATCATTTTACTGGCCGCCGGCTTTATCATCGGCAACATTTTACTGCTTAAGTCGTCGTCAAAGTTCAGAGTACCGAAAGACTTCACACCGCGAAAATGGGATGACGAAGAAGACAAATAATCGTCTTCTTTTCATTATTACCCGTTAACCCGTACAGCAGTGCCACTGATACTGACCATCAGCATACTGCCTTTTTCACCGATAACTTCATAGTCGATATCGATACCCACAACCGCATTTGCGCCCATGGCACGGGCTTCCTGCTCCAGCTCTGCGAAGGCCATTTTACGTGCTTTGGTGAGTTCGTCTTCATAGGAACCTGACCGCCCGCCGACGATATCGCGGATTGAAGCAAACAAATCTTTAAAAATGTTCGCGCCCATGACCGCCTCGCCGATGACGATACCGTGATATTGCGAAATGGTTTTACCTTCAATACCGGGTGTTGTTGTTAAAATCATCTTTTTTCCTCCGTTGAAAAAGCGTTATTCAATGCTTCAATGCGTGCTGCCAGTTCACTGTCACCATAAGGTATAGCAGGCTGCCTTCCCCACACAGGCGCAGGCCAGGCGATATCCTCTTCATAACGGCAAATGTGATGAATATGCAGTTGCCTGACCACATTACCCAGTGCAGCAATGTTCAGTTTATAAGGCGCATACAATGAGGATAATACCTTACAACATAAGCGGGACTCCTGCACATACTGCTGCATTTGCCAGTCATCAAGCTCGTGTAACTCTGCCAGACCTTCGACACGGGGAACGAGGATAAGCCAGGGAAACTGACTGTCATTCATCAGCAGCACGCGGCAAAGTGGTAAATCGGTTACCAGCACCGTATCGTTTTGTAAGCGCTCGTCGAGTTTAAACATTAATGTACTCCAGTGAAGCCGGAACGACCGTGAGAATAGCACGCTGCCCGACAGCCACATTGGCGTTGGGAAACACTACTGCTTCACCGTCCTGTTCAGCAAAATATTCTGCGCCGGTTTCAGATGCCAGTTTATCGCCTTTTGCAAAATCCATGAAATTGGGTGTATCGTCTGCAAAATGCAGTACAAAATCGTCTACCTGCTTGTTGATCACCTGATTAACCCGGTAAATCACCATATCAGATAAATCGTCATTCAATGATATTTGCTGCTCACACACCAGCGAGATAAGCGCATTTCTCGCCTCTTCAAACCGCGCCATGTCGTTCTGACCAAAGGGCTGCACTTTTCCAAGCTCAACGGTAAACGAATGGGCGCCGTGATTCAGTGACGAGTGATAGCTGTAGGTGGTGGTCGGAGACTCTGAAAGTAAAATCGTTTTTACACCACAGGTCTTCATAAACGACAGTTGTTCACGGCTATAGGGTTTGCCATGGAGGAACGGATACACTGCGAATTTTTCGTTTTTAGATTCACGGATAGCGGTGTGCAAATCATAGTGCAGTTTCTCAGCGTTATCTCCGGCATCAGCGTAGAATGCCGCCATGGTATCTTCAAGTTGCTTCGCTCTGATACGCTCATCATTCACAAGCCCTTCTCCGGCTGAATGCGCGCCACAAAACAGCCGGTTCATATTTTCTTCGGTGAAGCGTTTCGCAATGGCCATAGCATCCAGGTTCCCGAATTGGAACAGCACCGCATGGGCAGGAACAAGAGAACCGGTGAACAGGCGTTTTACCATGTCATCACAGATTTCAATGGGGGCGGTTTCATTGCCGTGAACACCGGAGGAAAGCACAATGTATTTACTGTCAGCATTAAGTGTTTGAGGGTAAAAAGCGACAATGCCGGGCGCAACGATGTGAACACGCACACCGTTTTCAAGTTTCAAAGTCTGAGGTTTAACAATATCAGAAGAAAAACGGGAGAGATTGAGAAAATCGCCGTGGGCGAGCAAGCGGGTACGCATGGATATCCTGTCGTTTATGCAATTAATACCGCAGGATTCTATCTATTGTGCAGCTAAAAAGCCAAACATGACCGGTTTATACCAGCATCCTGCGTAAAGGAGAGTCACCAATCATAATATCCTGGTGGGCAAGACTGATAAATTCATTAAGCGGTACAGCACGGGAAAACAGATACCCCTGGCCTGTCAGAATGCCTACTTCTCTTAAGGTATGCAGCTGTTCCGTTGTTTCCACCCCTTCTGCAATCACCTGGCAATTTTTTGCTTTGCCGATAATTTTAGCCGCTTCAATAATGGCACGGTTCACCGGGTTATCCCCCAGTTCCATCACAAAAGACTTATCAATTTTGAGAGCATCAATGTTCAGTTCCCGGATAAACGCCAGGTTGGAATAGCCTTTTCCGAAATCATCCACCGCAATGCCAATACCCAGCGCACCCAGCTCATGCAGTTGCTTTTTCACCATCAATGAGTTCGACAGGGCAACGTCTTCTGTCAATTCCAGTTCAAAACGACTGAGATCCAGCGCGTATTTATCTCTGAGACGGACCAACGCGGGAATGAGTTTACTGTCGTACAGCTGTGTCGGCGAAATGTTTACCGACAATGAAACGTTCAGACCCTGCGCATCCAGTTTCACCATGTTCTGAAATGCCTGCTCGAAGGTCCAGTAAGCCAGTTCATTCATCATGTTGTAGGATTCTGCGGCTTCAATCAGCGGGCCCGGAAACAACACACCATCCAGGGGATGATTCCAGCGTAATAAACATTCTGCACCGGTAATTTGCAGCGTATTCAGATCGACCTGAGGCTGGAAATACAATTCCAGCTCATTTTGTTGCAGTGCCCGCTTGAGATCGGCTTTCAGTGCAAGACTGCGTCCTGTCTCCGCCTTTTCATCCATGGACATAACATGGAAGTTTTCATACTTATTTTCTTTCGCCTGCTTGAGGGCAGCCTCTGCACGGGAAACAAACGCAGTAATATCGAACTTGTCCTGCTTACCACTGACCGCCCCGACATTAAAATCAGCAATAAAAGCATGATTGCCGTGATGCATAGGGGTTTTGAAGTGTTCGACGATATGCTCAAACGTAGCACGGAGTTCTTTCTGTTTGATTTTGTCAGGAAAAACAATACCGAAAACATCACCGCTGATGCGGCCGAAACGCAGGGGTTCATCAAAGAGCAGAATGATCCGGTTCGCGATTTCCAACAAAAACTGGTCTGCGACATTGATACCAAGACTGGTGGTCACGTCGGAAAAACGCACCACATCGATAAGCATCAGGGAGACATGCTTATGTTTTTCCGCACATTGCTCTATGGTATCGATAAAGGCATAGCGGTTTGGAATTGTCGCCAAACTTTGATGTAGACGGCTCATATAAGGAGGCAATCCGGTCACTGAAATTTTCTTTTATTATTATTTATCTATAAAAACATGCGGGAGCCAGACCCGCAACCATTCTTTTGTATTAACGCATATATAAGAAAGCACATGAACATTTAATCAGACAAATGGTGTGTTTACCAAGTTAGATAGACATAAATGTTTAAACTTTAGTATAAAACACTTCTTCCACTGTAATTGACTTATTTTACTCTTTGGCTGAGTTTACTTATTCAGACAATCGGGGCTTGTCCCAAAGCAGCAAGTTTTTGCTTCCTGCCCGCTAGCATGCTGCCAATCGCATTGACGACGAGCGCAAGAAATATAATTGCCATACCTGTTAAAGCCATTGTATTTAACGACTCATTGAGCCACCAGGCACTGAGAATAGCTACCCAAACCGGTTCGAGGGTCATCACTATCGCTCCCTGCCCTTCCGGAGACATGCTCTGTGCTTTCAATAAAAAGAAAAAACGCAGACAGGTAGCAAGCACAATGCTTAACACCAGCCATTGCCACACTTCTGTGACGGTTTGTGTCGCACTCTGCTCGGTGACCAGATAGGCGATAAAGCAAATTGCGCCGGCTGAAATAAGTTGAAAGCACGTTTGTGTGACTGGTGGTATATCTGAGCAATATTTGCCATTTACGTTAAAATACAGTGCATAAAGTACAGCTGAAACCAGAAACAAAATATCAGAAGGCACGAGTACAAAGCCGTTTCTCAACGCAAGAAAGATCAGCCCCGGCACCGCAATTGCTACAGAAGTCCATGTGTGCCTTTTGGCACGGTAACCAAAAAATAATCCCGTCACCGGTATGAGAAGAAAACTCAGGCTAAGCAAAAATGCGCCTGCCCCCAATCCGTCAGACAATAACAAACCCGCTCCCCAAACTGCGGTTTGCACGCCCAGCAAACATCCTGTCATGAGTGCCCGCCGGCGCTTCTGCACGGAGGTACTCAACACTTGACGGGGCTTCAATCCTCCGACCATCAGACCCGAAATGACAAATCGTATAGCCAGGAAAAACATGGGTGTCATGGCAGAAATAACAAATTTTGAAAATAACCAGCCAGAGGCTGCTAATAGCGTGACGACAATAAGAAGTGTATGAGCATAAAGCTCTTTGTTAACCGGTTTATTTTGCAATTGACGAAAGTCCTTTATTAACCAGCCTGTCAGGCTGGTGTTTGCATTCGATAAAAATGAAGGGGAATAATGGAATGGTTAGTTTACCGCACCGGGCGCAGCTAATGCACAATCAATGAACGCAGAAATGGCGCTGGATGGATTGTCTTTTCTGTACACCAGATAGGTTGGTGCAAAGGCAATATCTTCATCTACCGTTTTCAACGTTAACCCTTCGGTTTGATGCAATGCCAGTACAGAACGGGGCACCATGGCCAGTCCCATACCTGCGATAACACAACCAATCATGGTGAAATGACTGGGGATCTCCGTGACCCTTTCGCAAATGTGATTATGTCTGGCGAGCCATTTTTCCAACCGGTGGCGATACGAGCAGCCACGGCTGTAGCCAACCATGGTCAACGTTTCCGGCAATGCAGTGTTATTTTCCCACTCACGGGGCAAGATGAGCACTAACTCTTCTTCGAAGCACTTCACCCGTTCCAGCCTTGGATCGTCGGGCGGATCCGATGCCATCACCAGGTCAAGTTCACCGCTGAGTACTTTCTCCACCAGCGGCATCGAAGCGTTGGCTGTCAACTCAAGTTGTACCGCATCATACTGGCGATGAAAGCGCGCAAGAATACCGGGTAAACGGGAAGCGGCACTGCTTTCCATTGAACCCAGCCGCAATAGACCGCCCGGCTCTGCAAGGGTTAATTCAGCGATGGCCTGTTTCTGAAGTTGCAATATCTTACCGGTGTAGTCCAACAATCTGAGACCGGCAGAAGTTACGGTTAAACGGTTACCTTCCCGCAGAAACAAATCTACATTCAACTCCCCTTCCAGTTTCTTTAACCTTGCCGTGACGTTGGATGGCACCCGTTGAAGAGATTCTGCCGCCCGGCTGACGCCCTTGTGCTCCACAACAGCCTTAAACACCACCAGATCTGAAATGTCCATCAGCAAACCTTGCCATTCAATTAATATGAAAGAAATCTTCTCATTTATTCATTATTAATGAAATAACTAATCCCTTATACTTTTGCACAAGGGTTGAGGCAATGAACGCCTGATACCGGAAATTTGCACCACGGAGAACTACCATGACAGCGCAAAACAGCGCCAGCCAGAACACACTGAAGGGGTTAGGTTATGCCCTTGCTGCCGTCCTCATATGGACAGGATTCATACTCATCAGTAAAGCAGGAGCCGTATCATCCATGGCAGTGCCGGATATGCTGATGGTGCGCTTCGGTACAGCTTGCCTGCTGTTCTCTCCGTTCATTTACAAGCAGCGCAAGGTAATATTCCAGTGGCGTATGTTTGTGCTCGGCGCGATTGGCGGCGTGGCATACGGCGTATCGGTTTTCACCGGTTTCGCCCTGGCACCGGCCACCCACGCGGCATTATTGCTACCGGGATTAATGCCAGTCATGATTGCAGTACTTGCCTATTTCATCGCAAATGAGAGACATCGTCTTTCATCACAAATCGGTATAGCACTAAGCAGCACCGGAATTATTGCTCTGCTAGCTGAAACGTTGCTCGCAGACAGTCACTACTTGTCCGGCGATCTGAGTTTTGTCATTGCCTGCTTATTCTGGGGAATTTTTACGGTATTGCTGAGACGGTGGCAGTTCGCGCCGTGGCACGCCACGCTGGGTATCATTGCGACCACGACCATACTGTTCGTGCCGGTATACATTCTGTTTCTGCCACATAATATTGCGCAGCAAAGTTTTGAAATGCTGGGCCTGCAGGCTTTTTATCAGGGTGTCATGGCTACAACCGTTCAAATGGTTTTGTATGCCCGCGCCGTGCATATTCTCGGCGCAACCAAAATGGGTGGCTTAATGGCACTGGTGCCGGTATTTGCCAGTACGCTGGCTGTACCCATGTTCAATGAACAATGGACAACTGGCCTGTCTGTTGCCCTGGTGATGATATTAGCCGGCACACTGGTAAGTAACCTGCCCGCGTCATTTTTCACCAGAAAGCGTAAGGCCGCAGCCGCCTGCTGAGCAGGCCAAACCGTTAAAACAAAAAAGCCCGGCATCTTTTCAGATCCCGGGCTTTCGTTGTTGTTCGCTCTATAAATTTACTTTACAGAACAGGATGAAAGCTTCCAGATACGCTCGACATAATCATTAATTGAACGGTCTGAAGTGAATTTACCCATCTTCGCTGTATTGATAATGGCCATTTTCGCCCAGCGTTCTTTGTCACGGTACGCCTCATCCACCAGGATCTGCGCGTCGGAGTAAGCACGGAAATCAGCCAGTACCATGTACGGGTCGCCGTGATCCAGCAAGCTCTGCTTGATGGACACTAAGGCACCCGGCTTGCCCGGAGTAAAGTAATCAGTCTCCAGCCAGTCCAGTACCGCTTTGATTTCTGGATCACGGTAATAATAATCCAGCGGCTTGTAGCCTTTTTCTTTCAGCTCATGCACTTCATCAACGGTGAGACCAAAAATGAAGATATTGTCGTCACCCACTTCTTCGGCGATTTCGATATTCGCGCCGTCCAGCGTACCAATAGTCAGTGCACCGTTCAGAGCCAGCTTCATATTACCGGTACCGGATGCTTCTTTACCAGCAGTACTGATTTGCTCTGATAAGTCAGAAGCCGGAATCATTTTCTCAGCTAACGATACGCGGTAATTCGGCAGGAATACCACTTTGAGCTTACCGTTCACCCGCGGGTCGTTGTTGATCTTATCAGCCACTTTGTTGATAGCGTAGATGATGTCTTTCGCCAGTTTGTAACCGGGCGCTGCTTTCGCACCGAAAATAAATACACGCGGGTGCATGTCGTAATCCGGATTTTCCAGCAAACGACGGTACAGCGCCATGATATGAAGCAGGTTCAGGTGCTGACGCTTGTACTCGTGCAGACGTTTAATTTGCACGTCGAAGATAGCATTCACATCAACATCGATGTCCAGGGATTGCTTGATTTCCTGTGCCAGCAGCTTCTTATTTTCCAGCTTCACTTTCATAAACTGTTTCTGGAATGTTTTGTTGTCAGCATACTTAGACAAACCATCCAGCTTTTTCAAATCCAGCGGCCAGTCTTCACCGATTTTTTTATCGATAAGGTTAGATAACGCAGGGTTACACGCCTTCAACCAGCGACGTGGTGTAATACCGTTGGTCACGTTAGTCAGTTTACCCGGCCACAGCGCATCAAACTCAGGGAACAGGTTCTTTTTCACCAGTTTAGAGTGAATTTCTGCTACACCGTTAACGGCGAAAGAGGCAATAACAGACAAATTACCCATGCGAACCATCTTCTCATTACCTTCTTCGATAATGGACAATTTCGCTTTTTTCGCATTGTCACCCGGCCACTTCTTGTCAACCTCAGCCATGAAGCGGTGGTTGATTTCGTAAATGATTTCAAGGTGACGGGGCAGGATCTTCTCGATCATGCGTGCAGGCCATTTTTCCAACGCTTCCGGCAACAGAGTGTGGTTTGTATAAGCAAACACTTTAGTACAAATGCCCCAGGCGGTATCCCAGTCAAGCTCTGCACGGTCAACTAAGATACGCATTAATTCAGGGATCGCGATAGCCGGATGGGTATCGTTAAGCTGAATAACGACCTGATCAACGAAACGGCTCCAGTCATCACCGTGAGCGCGCTTGTAACGGCGGATGATGTCTTTTAATGAGCATGAACAGAAGAAATACTGCTGGATAAGACGCAGTTCTTTACCCGCTTCTGTTTCATCGTTGGGGTAAAGCACTTTCGAAATGGTTTCTGCCTGTACGTTCTCACGTTGGGCATCCACATAACCACCGGCATTAAATACGTCCCAGTTGAAGTAATGAGATGATTCACTCTTCCACAGACGCAGCACGTTAACGGTATTACCGCCGTAGCCCACAACCGGGATATCCCACGGTACACCTTTTACAATTGAACCCGGGTGCCATTCTTTTTGAATGCGGCCATTGTCACCGTACTTAGTTTCAACATAGCCATATAAAGACACTTGCTGAATCGATTCAGGACGACAAATTTCCCACGGGTTACCAAAGTCGCGCCAACTGTCCGGACGCTCAATCTGTGCGCCGTTTTGAATTTCCTGACGGAACAGGCCGTGCTCGTAATGAATGCCGTAACCGATTGCCGGTAATTCCATGGTCGCCAGAGAGTCGATAAAGCAAGCAGCGAGACGGCCCAGGCCACCATTACCCAGTGCCATGTCAGGCTCTTCTTCCATAACATCAGCAAGTTCTACGCCTAACTCTTTCAGCGCTTCATTGGCAACATCATACAGACCAAAATTCTGTAGATTGTTGGAGAGTAAACGGCCCATCAGGAATTCTGCAGAGAAATAATGAACAGCACGTGTATCGTTTAAGTAATGGGTTTTCTGGGTTTTACGTAAACCTTCTAGAACCTGTTCCTGCATAGCAGCACAGGTCGCCTTCCACCAGGCGTGATTATTCGCTTTGTTTTCATCTGTTCCCAGCGTGCAATGCAGGTGACGGATAACAGCTGATTTAAATTCGTTTTTACTACCGGCGCTGACGGCCACAGGGGCAACCGTTTTCGCTTTAGTGGTTTTCGCGTTCATATCAGTTCTCACTTTACTATGGCGATGTAAACTGGCTACAAATTAGCCTTACACTGTAATTAAATTACACAATAAAATATCGATATGGCAGCAATATAGCAGCGTTAAAAACGATTTTTTGTAAAATGTTTGTTAATTTTCAAAAAAAATGGGCTGCATTTAAAAATACAGCCCATTAATTAACAATAAATTTACACTTTAAGCGTCAAATTTAAACATTCTCGTTTATTTAGTAATTTTTGCTACCAGTTCTTCCGCTTCTTTGATGAGAGATTGTAAGTGACTTTCACCATTAAAACTCTCTGCGTAAATTTTATAAATTTGTTCAGTTCCGGAAGGTCGTGCGGCAAACCATCCGTTTTCAGTGGATACCTTCACTCCCCCGATGGCAGCATTATTGCCGGGAGCATGAGTTTGCACTGAAGTAATTGACTCACCGGCGAGGGAGTCGCTGGTCACCACAGACGCATCCATGGCGGACAGTTTCGCTTTCTCTTCCAGGCTTGCAGCAACGTCGACCCGCTGATACACAGGCGAACCGAATTTCTCAGTCAGCGCTTCATAATGCTCACCGGGATCTTTACCGGTGACAGCAAGTATTTCTGCTGCCAGCAGACACATAATAAAACCGTCTTTATCCGTGGCCCAGGTTTGACCGTTGCGCTGCAGGAAAATACCGCCGGCACTTTCCTCGCCTGCGAAGGCGATTTCACCGTCGGATAATCCACCCACAAACCACTTAAAGCCCACCGGCATTTCTGCCAGTTCACGACCCAGGTTCGCGGTGACTCGGTCAATCATTGAGCTGGATACCAGAGTTTTACCTACTTTCAGGCTTTCCGGCCAGTCAGGGCGGTGGCTGTACAGATAATTGATAGCTACGGCCAGATAGTGATTAGGGTTCATAAGGCCTGCAGCAGGACAAACAATACCATGTCTGTCGAAGTCAGGATCGTTACCCCAGGCAAGGTCAAACTTGTCTTTCAGATCGATAAGACCGGCCATTGCATAGGCAGAAGAACAGTCCATTCTCAGCTTGCCATCTTTGTCACGACGCATGAAGCCAAACTGAGGATCAACCTTGTCGTTCACAACCGTGATATCAAGGCCATATTTTTCGCTGATACGCTCCCAGTATCCGACTCCCGCTCCGCCTAAGGGATCGGTACCGAGTTTAAGCCCGGCTTTTGCAATCGCTTCCATGTCCACAACTTCAGCGAGATCGTCTATGTAAGCTTCCATGAAATCCGCTTCCACAAACTTCCCTTCTGCCCGTGCCTGTTGCACATTCATTCGCTTCACGTCTTTATTGCCCGCAGCGATAAGTGCATTAGCACGTTTTTGAATGACAGATGTCACATCGCCATCAGCGGGTCCGCCATGGGGCGGGTTGTATTTGAAGCCACCGTCAGAAGGCGGATTGTGAGAAGGCGTAATGACAATACCGTCAGCTAAGTTCGCAGAACGTCCACGGTTATAACGAATAATGGTGCGGGAAATAACCGGCGTGGGTGTGTAGCCGCGGCTGGCGTTATCTGCCTGCTGGATCACTACATCAACACCGTTGGCACTTAATACTTCAATCGCAGTGATCATTGCCGGTTCTGACAATGCATGGGTATCTTTACCAATATACAGCGGGCCGTCGATGCCTTCTGATTGACGGTACTCTGCCAACGCCTGGCAAATTGCAGCAATATGCGTGTCTGTGAACGTTGTATTTGCTGCTGTGCCCCTGTGACCTGATGTACCAAAACTGACAGCTTCTGCCGGCGAGTCAGCATCAGGAACATAGGTAAAATATTGGGTGATAAGTTCTGCAACGTTAATCAGTTGCTCCGGAGCTGCGGGTTCTCCTGCCTGCGGATGTAATGCCATTTTTCGTCCTTTATTTAAGTGAGCGTCTTGCTAACCAGGGGTATTAAGCAAATTTAGCGATAACCGTTTGCGTGGCTTCGTCGCTGTATCCCAGTGTTTTCATTACCTGTTCCAACATCGCTACTTTCTTAGCAGTGTTGTTATTTGTTACTACCCAGTAGGGTGAGTCAGGAATAGATTTAGGGTTAGTACTGCTTCCCGTACTCAGCAATGCGTCTTTGCTGGTTGCGAAATAAATACGATTTTTACCCTTAATTTGTTCAACATTTGCAAAGGCATCGCTGTGCAAATCATGAAGTTCAGACAGAATAAACAGAAACAGATCTACCCGTTTGGTGTACTGCGCCAGTGCAGCACTGGTGAGTCTGGCTTCGATATCTCCGCTGCCGTGCTCTACAGCAAGGGGGGCAGAAACCGTTGTTGACTGTGACGGTGTTTTCGTTTGACGGGCTTTAACAGGAGCCGCTTTTTTCACCGCGGGAGCCGCCTTTACAGGTGCTGCTTTTACTTCGTTACTTTCAGCATCACCCAGCAGTAAACGACGCAGAATGTCCGACGCATTTTCGCCGATGTGTTTTGTCTGACTTGCTATAAACGTATACAGCTCATCATCAATTTCAATGATTTTCATATGGTACTTCCTTAATAAACCGGTCCATTATAGACAACAAGGATATTGATAACAGCACTAAATCAGGTTCACTCAGGTAATTTATATCACCCGGCGCAGACAACGTGTCTATACTCAGGTATCAACAGGATAACAGCAATTCCTTTCAGAATTGCTAGCATGTATAAATAAGGACAAACCGGTTGCGGGAAAACCCCATGCGAACAGAATTTCAGACGATCACAGACGCACTGTCAGGGCATATTATTGGCAAGCCTCAACAGTTGAAGCTGGCTGTAACCTGCCTGCTGGCAAAAGGTCATTTATTGATTGAAGACTTACCGGGCATGGGCAAAACCACTTTGTCTCATGCGCTGGCAAATGTATTCGGCTTGTCTTATTCCCGTATTCAGTTCACGTCAGACTTACTGCCCGCAGATATGCTGGGGGTGAACGTGTTCGATCAACAGCAGCACGAATTCAGGTTTCACCCCGGTCCGGTATTCAACGAACTGATCCTGGCAGATGAAATTAACCGTGCGTCACCGAAAACACAAAGTGCACTGCTTGAAGCCATGGAAGAAAACCAGGTCAGCGTCGACGGCACCACTTATCCGCTGCCCTCACCTTTTTTTGTTATTGCCACTCAAAACCCGGGCTATCAGAGCGGAACGTATCCCTTGCCGGAGTCACAGCTGGACCGTTTCCTCATGCGTATATCTCTGGGATACCCTTCAAGAGAAGCGGAAAAAGCCATGTTGCAGCAGCAAGGTGGCAGAGAACAAGGTCCGCTGGCGGAAAAAATTGATCCCCGCTCACTGCTCCGCTATCAGCAGCAGGTCAACGATGTGCATTGCAGTGAAGCCGTACTGGAATACGTGCTTAACCTGGTAAATCAGAGCCGGGAACAAAGTGGTTATCCGCAACCCCTCTCCCCCAGGGCAAGCCGTGCCCTGTTAAACGCAGCAAAAGCCTGGGCATTCATTCACGACCGCGACTACATCGTCCCTGAAGATGTTCAGGCTATTTTTGCCGCTGTGGCGGAACACAGATTACGGGGTACTCATCACGAATCCATCGAAGAAAATACACTGAGTAAGCGGTTGCTGAACAGTGTGGACCCACTGGCAGCCTGAAAAGCGGATGATGAGGAAAACTTTCGGAGCATGGTCGTTAAAATGGCTGGCTAAGAGAATGCCGCCGGACACTATTCATCAGTTACATCATGGTAATATCTTCATCTTCCCGGGTACCTTCGGCTGGTTTTACCTGATGATGACCGCCTGTCTGTTTCTGCTTGCGGTTAACTATCAGAATAATCTTCTGCTTTTTCTTTGTCAGTTTCTGTTAAGCCTTTTCCTTATCACTTTGTTCACTGCCTACAAAAATATCTCAGGGATACGATTGTCAGCAAGGGAGCTAAAGCCGGTGTTCGCCGGCGAAAATGGATTTATGACAGTAGACATTAACGCCGCTGAAGGGAAATCTCTGCGGGGACTGATGGAAATAAGATGGTACGGTGATATTGACCGCAGCACGTTGGATCTCGAACAGGAAAAAAAATCTCATCTTCTGGCAATACAGGCAGATAAACGGGGCATCATGAGATTGCCCAGAGTGACCGTCACCTCCTCTTTTCCCCTCGGACTGGTGAAATGCTGGACCCATCCTGATTTTAATCAGACGCTGTTAGTCTATCCGCAGAAAAAGCCCGAGCACGCCGATCTGTCTCAATGGTATGCCCGCAGCGGTACCGGCAAGCAGGTGCAAAATGGCACCGATGACTTCTTTGCACTGCAGCCCTGGCAGAGCGGAGAGCCGTTAAACCGCGTTGCATGGAAACGGGTCGCCAAAGGCGGTGACCGTGTAAATAAGATTTTCACCGATCAACAGCCGGTCAGCGGCTATCTGGATATCCATCAGTTACGCACGGATACAGAGACGGCGCTGTCGGTGCTGAGCTGGCAGGTCACTCAGCTGTCAGCAACCGGCACACAATTTGGCCTGAAACTGGACAATCTGGTTATTCAGCCGGGCTGCGGACAACAGCACAAACAGGCCTGTTTAAAAGCTCTGGCCCTTTTCCGTCAGGACACACCGTCATGATGCCTGTAAGCCTGCCGATTGCGGGGAACCGTGAAAGTATGCTGACTTCCGTTTTCTTTGTGGTGCTGGCAGCCTCCCTGTTCAGCGATATTCATTTGTGGGTACTACTGCTTTGTTTATGTGCCGGCATTGTCAGAGGATTTTTGTTTCTCGGCTGGTACAACCATATGCCCGGAAAGCGTATGGTCAACTTACTTGCCCTGCTGGCGGGAACAGCACTGATCACCACCAGTGACGGTATGGATTTCCTGCATATTATGGTTAACCTGCTGCTGCTGGCCTGTGCGCTAAAATTAATGTTGTTAAGTAAGCGACGGGATTTCTATCAACTTTTTATCTGCGCCATATTCCTGCTGGCCTGCGGTTTCATTTTCTATCAGTCGCTGGCCCGTACCTTATTTTACGGCATCCTGTTTCTGTTCTTACTGTATATTCTGTTGTCTGCTCACACACCGTCGTCAACCAGACAATTCAGACAAAAGAAAACCTTTATTCTGTTCTTTCAGGCGTTGCCTCTTGCTGTTATTTTGTTTGTGTTTATGCCCCGGCTTCCCCCTTTATGGAAAATGCCGGAAGGCAAATCCACAGAAACCGGGCTGGCAGAAACCATTACGCCGGGTGACATTGCCAATCTCGCACAGTCTGAAAAGCTGGCATTCAGTGCCACATTCTCAACGCCTGTTCCGGTCAGAGAACAGCTTTACTGGCGTGCACTGACGCTGGAACATTTTGACGGAAAATCGTGGTCAGTCAGTGAAACAAGGCAATACGCAGAAACCCAATTGCGGTATATGAATAAGCCGTTCCGGCCGGCCCTCAGCGGTGAGCCTGTCCGCTATGAAGTCATTGCCGAACCCACCAAAAAGTCCTGGTTATTTGCATTAGACACAGCTGTACCGGACAGTGCAGCCAGTCAACGGGAATTGTGGCAGGGCTGGCAATACCAGCTAACATCAAGACAGCCACTGTTCAGCCGCTATGCTTATTATGTTGCCTCCTACCCTGACTCCCCGCGAAGTCAGGGGAATGCGGCGCTGGACAATACGCTGAACCTGCAAGTGCCGGAAAGAGGTAATGAGAAAACCAGGGAATGGGTACACGGGCTCAGAGAGATGCATCCTGATAACCGTGCATTTGTTTCAGCACTGATGCGTTATTTTAATGACAAGCCTTTCAGTTACACGCTAACACCACCGCCCATGCTTAATGATCCGGTAGACAGTTTCCTGTTTGACCATCAACAGGGGTTTTGTGCTCATTATGCCAGTGCGATGACGTTTGCACTGCGGCTTGCCGGTATACCCGCCCGCATTGTGACAGGTTATCAGGGTGGCACACCTATCAATGATGAAACCGTCAATGTGTATCAGTACGACGCTCACGCCTGGGTAGAAGCAAAAACCGACGGGGTGAGCTGGCAAAGCTACGATCCGACAACCATGGTTGCGCCTTCACGAATTTTCGACGGTTTTGAGCAGGCAGCAAGATTCTCGACAGAAATTCAGGGCGATCACCCGCTAAACGGTATCAGCCAGCTAGCGTTCTTCGATGCATTGCGCAACATGAGTGCACAAATGGATTTTCTCTGGAGCCGCTGGTTTTTAGGCTATAACAACGATAAACAAACGGACATTCTAGACCGTATTTTAAATGGTATAACGCCGTTAAAGCTCAGCTTATTTGCCGCCGGCCTGCTCTTGTTCACAGGTGCGCTGCTGGTTATTTATTTTGTACCAGGATGGCAACGAAGTCACATTGCCAGAGAAAAGAAGTACTATCTTGGCGCGGTTGAGAAACTGGAACAAAAATTTAATCTGCGAAGGGAGAACCGCAGTCCGGGACAATTCTATGAATACTGTAAGCATAAAGTGCCGGAGGCTATAGCAAACGATCTCGCCAGTCTGACCAGATTGTTTGAACAGTATCAATATCATCCTCATCAGGCTCCTCCGGCAACGGCGATTCGTGAAGCCGCGAAACAACTCTGCCGGCGGGTGCGAAATACTGCCCGTCATTAAAGCTGACCACATCCATGCCATAATACCGCTGAAAACGACAGCTTTCCGCCAGAGTTTGCCGCGGGTAATAAGGTACATAGCTGACAGTAGCGTGGCTGCAATACTCATGGATCCCTTCAGCCAATTCTGATGACTGCCCTGCAAGCAACCATAACTCAGCAATTTTACAGGGGCCGGCATAAAATATAATGCAACGTGCTGTGATGATGACTTTGGTTACCCGGCTGACAGGTACAACGACTGCCGCTTCCAGCCTGAGCAGTGAGGCGACGGTAGGATAAATGGCGATGGTATCTTTACCGCCCTGCTTCCCTTTGCGAAGCATAGACTTGTACCAGGCGTTTCTGAACCATAACCAGTAGACGATAAAGCCGAGGGGGATCACTGTCGCTAGTGTGTGGACAATCCATTGCATAACTCTCTCCTTTAAGCCGCTTAAATGTATCAGCTGCCGGAGTCATCGCAAGTACAGGTTTAGTACAGTTTTACCAGCCATAAAAAAACCCGCCGGATGGCGGGTTTTTTAAAGCTTTCAAGAAGAATTACTTAGCGTTTTTACGCGCTTTCGCTTCTTCCATTACTTTCTCAGCTACGTTCTGAGGACATGCTGAGTAGTGGCTGAACTCCATAGAGAACTGGCCACGACCAGATGTAATAGTACGCAGGTGACCGATGTAACCGAACATTTCAGACAGAGGTACATCTGCCTTAATGCGTACACCAGTCGCACCAGCTTCCTGGTCTTTGATCATACCACGACGACGGTTAAGGTCACCGATTACGTCACCTACATTGTCTTCAGGGCTGAATACGTCAACTTTCATCACTGGCTCAAGCAGTTGAGGACCGGCTTTAGGCATAGACTGACGGAATGCACCTTTCGCTGCAATTTCGAACGCGATAGCTGATGAGTCAACTGCGTGGAAACCACCGTCGTACAGTTCAACTTCAACATCCAGTACCGGATAACCAGCCAGAGGACCTTCGTCCATCATACCTTTAAAGCCCTTCTCGATAGCCGGGAAGAATTCTTTAGGTACGTTACCACCAACAACGGTAGATTTGAACGTAAAGCCAGAGTTTTGCTCGCCTGGCTTGATACGGTAATCGATCTTACCGAACTGACCAGAACCACCAGACTGTTTCTTGTGCGTGTAGCTGTCTTCTACCGGAGTAGTGATAGTTTCACGGTAAGCAACCTGCGGCTGACCAACTTCCAGCTCAACGCCGTAAGTACGCTTCAGGATGTCTACTTTGATGTCTAAGTGAAGCTCACCCATACCTTTCAGGATGGTTTCGCCAGAATCTTCATCAGTTTCAACCTGGAATGAAGGATCTTCTGCAACCAGTTTACCGATAGCGATAGACATCTTCTCGTTAGCGCCTTTATCCTTAGGCTTAACAGCGATAGAGATTACAGGCTCAGGGAAGATCATTGGCTCAAGGGTACAAGGGTTCTTTGGATCACACAGGGTGTGACCAGTCTGAACGTTCTTCATACCTACAACAGCCAGAATGTCACCTGCCTGCGCAGAAGTCAGTTCTGTACGCTCATCGGCGTGCATCTCTACCATACGACCGATACGCTCAGTCTTACCAGTAGCAGAGTTCAGGATAGTATCACCCTTGTTCAGCTTACCAGAGTAGATACGGATGAAGGTCAGCGCACCGAAACGGTCGTCCATGATTTTGAACGCCAGAGCACGGAACGGCTCGTCAACAGATACAGTGGCAACTTCACCAGTAGGTTCACCAGTTTCTTCGTCAGTCAGCTCCTGAGGATCAACTTCTGTAGGAGAAGGCAGGAAGTCAATTACTGCGTCCAGTACCAGTTGGATACCTTTGTTCTTAAATGCAGAACCACAGTAAGTCGGGAAGAATGACATATCGCGTGTACCTTTACGGATACAACGCTTGATGTCTTCCAGAGAAGGTTCTTCGCCGTCCATGTAAGCCATCATCAGGTCATCGTCCTGCTCAACAGCAGTCTCAACCAGTTGCTCACGGTACTCGTTCGCTTTGTCAACCATGTCAGCAGGGATATCAACGACTTCGTAGTTTTCTGGCAGGCCAGAGTCATCCCAGATGTACGCTTTCATGTCCAGCAGGTTAACAACACCTTTGAATTCGTCTTCGATACCGATTGGCAGCGTCATTACCAGCGGGTTAGCAGCAAGTACTTTCTTAACCTGGCCAACAACACGGTAGAAATCTGCACCCATACGGTCCAGTTTGTTTACGAAGATTACACGGGCAACTTCTGATTCGTTAGCATAACGCCAGTTAGTTTCAGACTGAGGCTCAACACCGCCTGAACCACAGAAAACACCGATACCACCATCCAATACTTTCAGAGAACGGTAAACTTCAACTGTGAAGTCAACGTGTCCCGGAGTATCGATGATGTTCATACGGTGGTCTTTCCAGAAACAAGTAGTCGCAGCAGACTGGATAGTAATACCGCGCTCAGCTTCCTGTTCCATGAAGTCAGTAGTTGACTCACCATCGTGTACCTCACCAGTTTTATGGATTTTACCGGTAAGCTTCAAAATACGTTCTGTAGTGGTAGTCTTACCCGCGTCTACGTGGGCGAAGATACCAATGTTTCTGTAAAGAGATAAGTCTGACATTAGTTCACTTTCGTTGGTTCAGAGTAAAAAAACGGCGGGATTATAAAGGATTTCAATACCAGATTTATAGTCCTTTGCGAAAAAAGTCTAAAACTTATTCAGCAGTTCCGCGCCAAGCCTTTAATTTTACATTTAAAATCAATAAATTACCATCATAAGGCTTTATTTAAGCTTTTATGACAGTAACAGTAACCTCGTCGCGATTATGATAAAGGTGTCTGACTTTCATCCGAAAGCCGCCAGCTTTTTTGCCAAGTCGCGATTGTATTTCCCCGATAGCGGCCGTCACCGTGTCGTACCGTCTCTTCATTGGCAGCTTAAGGTTGAAAATCGCATGATCTGCCCAACCTTTTTCCAGCCACTCACTCATGAGTACCGCTACCCTGTCGGGGCGCTCTATCATATCACACACCAGCAAATCTACACGGCCAAATTTGGGCTTATAAGTAAAGCCGTCTGCCGCATAATGGTCCACTAATCCTGTTGCCATGAGTTCTTCGTCGATAGCACCGTTGTCAATGGCCTCAACGCCCATCTCGCGGATCACCAGCTGATACGTCCAGCCACCCGGACACGCCCCCAAATCTACCGCACGGGCGCCTTCACGGAAAATTTCGCGGCGTTCTTCATCGTCCAGCATGGTCAGAATGGCTTCCTCAAGCTTGAGAGTCGAGCGGCTGGGTGCTTTCGGCGGAAATTTCAGACGACAAATGCCGTTAGCAAAGGGACTTCGCATGGCCGGATAAGAATGGCCCACGAAACAATTGTCATAATCAGTGAAGAAAACATGCAATGCCCTGCCGTCTTCTCGTTCTTTATATGTTAGCGCTCCCTGCTTTCTTAAGCCTTGCCGCAGTGGCACAGTGAACTTCCGGCAGAATTTAGCCAGCGCTTTCCCTGCTTCAGTATCGGCATGCTCGACAAACAATAAGGTGTTTTTCCACTCATCCGTGTCTGCGTCGCTGATGGCGGCCAATACCGGACCTGCCCGGTTCGATTTATCGAGATCTTCAAGATGAGCGGTGACCGCCACAATCTGACGGGGGAAAATGGTATCAGCCACAGCAAGACGCTGACCCAGCCGGTCTGCATCGTCCTGCTCATAAAAATGAAACAAAATGAAGCCCTGGTCAGGCGTAAATACCGGATACCCGTAAATACCGGCTTCAGAGGACAATGCTGTCAGTTCCCCGGCGGTATCAGCTTCATAACCACTGCGGCAATAAATCAGCAAACTATTCATGCCACTTTCCTTTTACCACACCGGTGATCAGTGCCACCCAGCCAATCATAAAGAATAAACCGCCAAGTGGCGTTACCGGTCCGAGAAAGCGCCATTCCAGCAAGGTGAGTAAGTAGATGCTGCCACTGAACAAAACAATGCCGGCAACAAAACAAATACCGGCAGTACTTAATAACCTGTTACTCACTGCGTGTCGCAGTGCCGGCAAAATCAGTAACGCCAGCGCATGATAAAATTGATAGTCCACAGCGGTATGCCATGATGTCAGTTGTGAATCGCTGAGTACTGACTTCAGCGCATGCGCACCGAACGCGCCAAATATCACCGCGGCCAGCGCAGCAATGGCACCGGTAAGTACAAAAGGTTTTAACATGAAATAAGCCTGTTGATGAAAGCGGCTGAAGCTGAGGCCGCCTGCTGCATATGTTCGTTTAATGTATAACCGCTGGATTTACGGGGCTTGAGACTGTGGTCGCCGTCAGCCAGATAATGCAAAGTGACCTGACCCGACAGGTTGTAACCGTCAACTTCGCTTTGCGTACCGAAGGTGTCCCGTTCACCCTGATTGATGAATACGGGTTTTGTCATCTTCACCAGATGCTCCGTGCGCAGCTTTTCCGGCTTGCCGGGGGGATGAAAAGGATAACCAAATACCACCGCGCCTTTCGCCTCTGTTGCTTCAAGAATCATCGTCGACACACGACCGCCCATAGACTTGCCGCCGATAAATACCGGCGAAGAGCTATTCTCAGTCACCTGCTCTACCAGATCTTTATAAAAAGCTTCCAGTTTTTCTATTTTATCCGGTGGTCTTCTTTTACCGGTTTCCGCTATGGTCTGCATGTAGGGAAAATCAAAACGCGCCACCGTAATCCCCTGTGCTGCCAGTAAGGCAGCCATATCTGCCATAAAGGGAGACTGCATTCCCGCACCGGCACCATGAGCGAGGATCAAAACGGCGACCTCATTCTCTGCCCGGTCCGTGATCATGTCAGACATCATATTGTTCCTCTTCAACCTGCGCCAATATCCAGCTTCTGAACGCGGCGATTTTACCTAAATCTGCCTGCGCTTCATCACAAACCAGATAAAACGCATCCCGACTGGCGACTTTTTCTTCAAAAGGCATGATTAGACGGCCCGCATCCAGTTCCGGGCGGGCAAGAATAGTGTTACCCAGCGCAATGCCCTGCCCCAGCGCAGCCGCCTGGAGCACCAGCATGGAGTGACTAAACACCGGGCCCTGGTTTACATTCACGCCGGACACGCCGACACTTTTCAACCAGTTTTTCCAGGCCTCACGACTTAAATCGTGCAACAGAACATGGTGTTTCAAATCACTCAGGCTGTTCAACGGTTTAGGGCCGTTAAACAACATAGGAGAGCACAACGGAGTAAGGTACTCGGTATGCAGTTTATCGGCTTTCACACCGCTCCAGCGGCCCTTACCGTAATAAATGGCCACATCCACATCGTCTTCTAAAAACCCTTCATCGAAATCTACCGCTTTAATACGAACATCAATATCCGGATGCTCAATGCTGAAACGACTGATACGGGGTACCAGCCACTGGCTGGCAAAACTTGGCGGCATAGCAACGGTAATCGCTCCTTTACTGCCTTTTGCCAGCAATCGTTCTGTGGCTTCCTGAAGATGTTTAAAGATATCTTTCAGCTCAAGAAAATAGGCCTGTCCTTCTTCAGTAAGGAGCAATGTCCGGTTACGGCGAAGAAACAACTTCATTGATAAGAATTCTTCGAGCGCTTTAATTTGATGACTGACAGCAGCCTGGGTAACGAATAATTCTTCGGCGGCTTTGGTAAAACTCAGGTGCCTGGCGGCGGCTTCAAAGGCTTTCAGCGCATTCAGCGGCGGCAAACGTCTATGCACGCTTCCCTCCGACAGCTAAATGACCAACGTGATAAAGCATTAGTTTTTCTAATCCTTAAACCCTACTTTTACTCGTTTTAAAGACGAGTAAAATCTGTTTATTATTCGCACGCTTTCAAAGCACAGCACTTTTCAATCAATCAGTTAGACAAGTGCAATGTTAACAAGAAAGCTTAATTTGTTAACGAATTTTAAATTAATTTTATTAGGTGTGATATGACTAAATTCAAAAAATTCTTCAGCCAGTTGGCTGTTATCTTAGCGGCAACCACTGCTTACCCAACTATTTCTCAGGAACTGCCGGCTTCTATGCCTGTGGTACCTGCTATGAATACCCTTGAACTGTCTGTAGAAATGGTCAGTGTTCAGGAACAAGTTAAGGCTGCTCTGGCCGCAGAAGTGCAACAGCACGTAGCCAGTACACTTATCGCGATGAACGAAAAAGACAATCGCGACGCTAAGGAAGAAAACCGCAGCGAATAAGCCCTTTTTTCACACCTGATTCGGTGCCAGGCAACAGTGTTGCCGGGCACCGTTTTCAGCGTTTCATCTAGTTTGCACTGGTATCCAGCGCCGCAAACCCTTTTACTAACTCATCTAACGCTTTCATTTGCTGTAAATACGGTTCCAGCTTTGACAATGGCAACGCACATGGTCCGTCACATTTCGCTTCGTCCGGATTCGGATGCGCTTCGATAAATAAACCGGCAAGACCTAAAGCCATACCACTACGCGCCAGTTGCGCAGCCTGTGCACGGCGGCCATCTGCTGAAGTAGCTCTGCCTCCCGGCATCTGCAACGCATGAGTAGCATCGAAAATTACCGGTGCATACGCTTTCATTGCATCCATGCCGAGCATATCGACAACCAGATTGTTATATCCAAAGCAACTGCCCCGTTCACACAGGATCACCTTATCGTTACCGGCTTCCCCGAGCTTACCGATAATATGACGCATTTCATGGGGAGCCAGAAACTGGGGTTTCTTCACATTAATGACCGCACCGGTCTCTGCCATTGCCACCACCAGATCGGTCTGGCGGGCAAGAAAGGCCGGTAGCTGAATAACATCCGCGACTTCCGCCACAGGTGCCGCCTGATGAGGCTCATGGACATCGGTGATCACCGGTACATTAAAAGTAGATTTGATTTCTTCAAAAATCTTTAAGCCTTCTTCCATGCCCGGTCCGCGGTAAGACGTTACAGAAGAACGGTTCGCTTTATCAAAAGAGGCTTTAAATACGTATGGAATGCCCAGCCGTGTCGTCACTTCCACATAGTGTTCAGCAATTTGCATTGCCAGATCACGGGATTCAAGCACATTCATGCCACCAAATAATACAAACGGCTTGTCGTTAGCAACAGTAATATCGCCAACCTGAATTTCAGTACGTGACTGTGTCATTATTTACTTCCAAGTTAAAAAAACAACGGTTGCTTTGATATTGCAACCCTGGCGATTAACCCTAACCAGGTTAATGCACCGATAAAACCGATCCAGCGCAGTGGCTTGTTCCGCCCCCATTTAAGCGCAAACATCCCCATCAGAATATAGGCCACCAGCCCGACCACTTTGAAGGTCAGCCAGCTCTGCACAAACGGATACTGGCCAATAAGAAAACATAGCCATAGCGCACTGGCCAGAAGGCAGGTGTCGATGACATGAGGGAGAATTTTAAGCCACTTTCTGGTCAGTAACTCGCTGTTAAACTGGGACAGCATAAATCTGAAAATAAAAAGAAATACACTGAGAGCGATGGCCGTAAGGTGTAAATGCTTAGCCATTAAATACATAACAACCTCTTTATTATTGTGATATGTCGTCCGCCAGCCGGCGTTGAATTTCTTCGAAACGGCCAATATTCGCCAGCATATAGCTGACCAGCTGCGGATCAAAATGTCGTCCGCTTTCCGCCTTCAACGTGCTGACGGTTTTTTCCAGCGACCAGGCTTCTTTGTACGGGCGCTTGTTCATCAGTGCATCAAACACATCGACGATAGCCGCGATCCGGCTTTCCAGCTGGATTTCTTCACCTTTCAGTCCTTCAGGATAGCCTTGTCCGTCCCACCGTTCATGATGTTCTTTAGCAAGTACGGAAGCCAGCTGAATGGTGGGACTGTCTGAGTCTTTTAATATCTGATAGCCAAATTCCGCATGCTGACGGATAGCAAACCGTTCTTCTTCCGTCAGTACATCTGTTTTTGTCAGGATTTGTGACGAGATATGTGCATTTCCCACATCATGTAACGGAATAGCAAGCCGCAGCGTCATGATTTGTGCTTCGCCCAGCCCGGCATACCTGCCCAGTAATTCAGCCATATCGACCATCCGGCGGATATGCCTGCTGGTTTCACTGTCACGTTCCATGGCTTTACCCAACCGCTCAATGATTTCCCGCTGGGTGGTTTCCACTTCCTGACTGATAAGCACATTTTCAAATGCCAGCTGCACATTTTCTGAGAACAACTGCAACAAATGCATATTTGTCTCGCTGAGCTTACGGGGGATACCGGATAAATACAGTAATGACCCCTTATAGTGCTTACTGAAGCAGTAAGCCACCACATAATCTTCGCCAAAGATAATGCTTTGCTCTTTTAACGCCCGCTGACACAGCAAATATGCTTCTGCCGGCAACGCATCAATCAACGATTTCCCTTCCTGACCGGCATATTCACCATTGCCGGCAAACACAAACAGTTCCTGCGGTAAAGACTGCGTTACAGGCCGCGGCACCGCCACGGCATTGGTAATATAGGCTGCGTCTTTGGAGAATCCGAGAATTGAGGAAAGTTGCTGAATGATACCCCGCATGAATTTTTCAAGAGATCGGGAAGTGAACAGGTCGGCGGAAGCATCAATAATTTTTTCAAGACCGGCGCGGCTTTCCTCAATCACGACGATATCGCGATACGATCGCAATGCCGCAATCATGACAGTAAACAGCTTCTGCGCGGTTAGTTCGGTTTTTGACTTGTAATCGTTAATATCATAATCAACAATCACATCCCGTTCCGGTGCCTGACCGGGTTGTCCGGTCCGCAGAATGATGCGGGTAAAATGATTATCCAGTGTTTCTCTGATGTATTCTGCGACTTCAAGCCCGGCATTATCGGTTTCCATCACCACATCAAGCAGCACCACAGCCACGTCGTCATTTTCACGAAAGTAGGTTTTGGCTTCTTCGCCGCTATAGGCGCTGACAAATTCCAGCCGCTTATCATCCAGCACAAAATCGCTCAACGCCAGTTTTGTCACCGCGTGTACTTCCGGCTCATCGTCAACAATGAGCACCTTCCAGACGCCAAGTTCCTCTGTTAATTCCTCGTCGTCATCGTCCGCAAACAGGAAATCATCAGTCATTTACAGCATTCCATTTTTATAAAAGGCCGGTTAAAGCATACTGTAAGAGGAATTATTCGCAAGCAGGTCTTTTCGCAATAGTTATCCGGTCAAGACCGGCAAGATCGGCAAAGGTGTTTGCCATGGTGTAACCGCTGTCATTAAACAGTCCGCGGATTGCACCGCCCTGCTCACTGCCATGTTCAATAAGCAGCCATCCGCCTGGCTTAAGACATACTGATGCCTGACTGATGATAAGCCGGATATCATCAAGCCCGTCCTCACCGGCGGTGAGCGCTGACAGGGGTTCGAAGCGGACATCACCTTGTTGCAGATAGTGACTGTCTGATTCCACATAAGGGGGATTGGTCACCAGCATATCGAACTGCTTATCTTTCAGGGCATCAAACCAGTGGCTGACGATAAATGAGACGTTAGTGATGTGATTCAGTGCTGCATTTTGTTTAGCGAGGTCGACAGCCTCTTCAATGCGATCTGTACCGGTGACCTGAATGTCCGGTCTTTCGCTGGCCAGTGCCAGCGCCACAGCGCCTGTTCCGGTGCCCAGGTCACACACATTGCAAGGCTCAGAAGGAAGCAGTTCCAGCGCTTTCTCCACCAGCAGCTCGGTTTCCGGACGCGGAATAAGCGTGGCAGGATTCACATTGAGTGTCAGTGTCCAGAAGTCGCGGATACCAGTCAGGTGCGCCACCGGCCGGCCTGTTTTTCTTTCACTGATAAGCTGTCTGAAGCGGTTAAGCTCCTCGTCCTTAAGTACTTTATCACTCCAGGTGTATAACCAGGTTTGTGTCTGGTCCAGTACATGGGCCAGCAGTACTTTTGCGTCGGTGGCAGGAGACTCTCCCCCTGCCAGCGCTTCTTTTGCCTGTTGAAGTGCACAGGCAATGGTGACTGACATTATTCGTCTGCCAGTGAAGCCAGCAGATCGGCCTGGTGTTCCTGACGGATAGGATCAGCCAGCGCAGCCAGATCCCCTTCAATGACCTCATCAAGACGGTACAGGGTCAGGTTGATGCGGTGATCAGTCACACGGCCCTGGGGAAAGTTGTAAGTACGGATACGCTCAGAACGGTCACCACTGCCCACCAGATTGCGGCGGGTGGTAGCCTCTTCTTTCGCCCGCTTTTCTTCTTCGAGCTGATTAAGACGGGCCTGCAGTACAGACATGGCCTTAGCACGGTTTTTGTGCTGTGAACGCTCATCCTGACACTCAACCACAAGACCGGTTGGAATGTGAGTCATCCGGATAGCAGAGTCTGTTTTGTTAACGTGCTGACCACCGGCACCGGATGCACGGAAGGTATCAACACGCAGGTCTGCCGGATTAATTTCAATGGCTTCAGACTCAGGGATCTCAGGCAATACCGCGACGGTACAGGCTGACGTGTGGATACGTCCCTGGGATTCAGTTTCCGGCACACGCTGTACCCGGTGTCCGCCGGATTCAAATTTCATAATACCGTAAACGCCTTCACCGGAAAGATTAGCAATGACTTCTTTAAAGCCACCGTGCTCACCTTCATTCTGACTGACCACCTCTACGCGCCAGCCCTTTGATTCGGCATAGCGGCTGTACATACGGAACAGGTCGCCGGCAAAAATAGCCGCCTCATCACCGCCGGCACCGGCACGGATTTCCAGAAAGCAGTTGTGGTCGTCGTTGGGATCTTTAGGTAACAGAAGAATTTGCAGTTCGCTTTCAAGGCGTGCAATGTCTTCTTTTGCCTGCTTCATTTCTTCCTGCGCCATTTCGCGCATTTCGGCATCGTCTTCTTCCATCATTTCCAGTGCAGAAGCAAGATTTTCTTCAGCCTGCTGAAAAGCATTAAAGCCTTTTACAACATCTTCCAGCTGACTGAACTCTTTTGACAACGCGCGGAATTTATCCTGATTGGAAATCGTACCGGGATCACCAAGCAATGCCTGAACCTCGTCAAACCTTTCCACCAGGTTCTCGAGCTTTCTGGTCACCGATTCTTTCATATTCTGTTTTACCCTTCTTTGTCCTGCCCGTTACCGGCAAGATCCATCGCCTGACCCAGCCATTGAGTCAGCGCGGCATTATTTTCGTGTGCAGCGTCCCGCAATACACGGGTAGGCCCGTGCATCAACGCATTGGTGAGTTTATAGGCCAGTTCCTGTACAACGTCTTCCGCGTTGCGGCCTTCGGACAACTGGTTCATCGCCCGTGCGACCAGCTCATCTCTGGATGCCATGCCTTTCTGACGGTACTGACGCACCAAATCAATGGAATGCTGCGCCTGTTTCCAGCTTAAAAATACGGAAGCCTGATCATCGATGATTTTTTCAGCGTCCTGCGCGGCCATTTCACGGGAAGCTAGATTCTGCTCAACGATATGCTGCAAATCATCAACAGTATAAAGGTAGGCATCGCCGAGTTCATTAACCTGAGACTCAATGTCACGGGGAACCGCCAGATCAACAAGAAACATGGGCATGTTACGGCGCTGCTTTAAGGCCTTTTCCACCATCCCTTTACCTATCAATGGCAACTGGCTGGCTGTAGAACTGATGACAATATCAAAATCGTGAAGATGTTCAGGCAACTGAGACAGTGTGAGTACATCTGCGCCCAGATTCGCCGCCAGATTCTCAGCTCTGGCTACGGTACGGTTGGCAACGGCAAGACGCTGAACGCCCTGTTCTTTTAAATGTTGGGCAACCAGTTCAATGGTTTCGCCGGCACCTACCAGTAATACTGAACGCTTTGGTAATGCGCTGAATATATGTTTGGCCAGTTGCACCGCAGCAAAGGCCACAGATACTGCGTTAGCACCAATTTCTGTTTCAGAGCGTACTTTTTTAGCCACAGAGAACGTGTGCTGGAATAACCGCTCGAACTCTGCCCCCACAGTACCGGAATGCTTTGCGTCACTGAATGCCTGTTTGATCTGTCCGAGAATTTGCGGCTCACCGAGGATCAACGAATCCAGCCCGCTTGCTACCCGCATAACATGCTTTACTGCGTCTTCCTGCTGGTAAAGATAGCTGTTCTGTTCAATATCTTCCCGTTTCACATCATGAAAGGCAGATAACCAGTCGAGCAGCAACGCAGCCTCACCGGCCCCTTTTACGTAGACTTCAGTGCGGTTACAGGTAGACACGATGACAGATTCTTCAATACCGTCTATCTGCTTCAGCGAGGCGAGCGCAGACACCAGAGAATCCGGTGTAAAGGCGACTTTTTCGCGTAACGCAACAGGTGCAGTTTTGTGGTTTATTCCGAGGGCAGTAAGGGTCATCAATATTTATGCTGGCATCGTCGGAGCGGCATTGTACGAAAAACCCAAAATGATTGAAAGTACTCCTGAAACTGTGTTCCCATTAGATCCCTGAGTTTTGAAGCAATCATCCCGTTGCATTGCGTAGGATCATAATCGTTCATGATTTTCCGAATACTTTTTGCAGGTCTGTTTATCGCCCTGTTATCAGCCTGTACCACTCTGCCGGATGGTCCGGAGACCGCAGTAAACCTGCCTTCACAGCTTGAGAAGCTGAAATCCGTCACCCGCTGGCAGATGAAAGGTAAGATGGCTATCCGCAATGAAAAAGAAGCTGTAAGCGCTCACGTAAACTGGAAAACCGATGAGCCCGATTTTAATTTCCGTTTAACCAATATGCTGGGTATTACCCTGGCGAATATCGATTTCAGTGACGGCATGGCTACACTGGAAGCTGACGATAAGCGCTGGCAGGACACCAGTCCGGCACGTCTGATATACCAGACAACCGGCTGGGATATTCCCGCCGGCAAGCTGCTCAACTGGGTAAAGGGGCTGCCTTTACGGGGCGACGACTACAAGCTCAACGATAAACAACTACTGGCTTCCCTTTCTCCGGGCTGTGAAGCCTGCGGCAACTGGCAAGTCAGTTACAGCAACTATGGTGAGGAAGCAGGACTGTGGTTGCCGCATCAGTTAATGCTTACCCGCACAGACAATACAAAAATATGGATAAAAATCCGGATTGATGAGTGGACCATACAGTAATGCAACACAGTGAATGGTGGCCCAGCCCGGCCAAACTGAATTTATTCCTTCATATCCTCGGTAAATACGATAACGGTTACCATCAGCTCCAGACCCTGTTCCAGTTACTGGACCGGGGTGATGAACTGGCTTTTGATGTCACCAACGACGGTAATATCACCCTTAATCCGTCGATTCCCGGTGTGAATGATGAAGATAATCTGATTGTAAAAGCAGCCAGACTGTTAAAGGAACACACAGGAACAGACAAAGGCGCAAACATCCGGTTGAAAAAGTCACTGCCCATGGGCGGCGGTATTGGCGGTGGCTCATCTAACGCCGCCACAGTGCTGGTTGCACTGAATTACTTGTGGCAGTGCGGTCTGAGTACAGCAGAACTGGCCGGGTTAGGTCTGCGTCTGGGCGCCGACGTACCTATCTTTGTTGAAGGCCGTACGGGTTTCGCCGGCGGTGTGGGCGAGCACATCAGTGCTGCTGATTTAGACGAACAATGGTATCTGGTTGTCAATCCGGGTATACACGTAGGCACCGCTGATATTTTCAGAGAGCCTGCCCTGCCCCGCAACACACCGGCCATGGAGTGGCACAATTATACTTTCGCTGCAACGCATAATGATTGCCAGAGTATTGTCTGTAAAAAGCATCCGGAAGTTGCAATATTATTACAGTGGTTGCTACAATTCGCACCGTCGCGGATGACGGGCACAGGCGCGTGCGTATTTTCTGTATTTAGTGATGAAAATTCAGCCAGACAGGTTCTCGGGAAATTGCCCGCAGAATGGTCCGGTTTTGTTGCTAAAGGTGTGAATATGTCGCCATTACAACAAAAGCTAAAATACGTGAACGAAGCATCGGACATGAACTAAATTTTTGGGGTATAGCCAAGTTGGTAAGGCAGCGGGTTTTGATCCCGCCATTCGTTGGTTCGAGTCCAGCTACCCCAGCCACCTCCTTTATCAAACGCACCGAGGAAACACTTGTGCCAGATATGAAGCTCTTTGCAGGCAACGCCGTCCCCGAACTTGCCCATAAGGTTGCAGAACGCCTTTATACCAAACTTGGTAACGCCAGTGTTGGTCGCTTTAGCGACGGTGAGATCAGTGTAGAAATTCATGAAAACGTCCGTGGCTCGGACGTTTTTATTATCCAGTCTACCTGTGCACCAACCAACGACAACCTGATGGAATTGATTGTGATGATCGACGCCCTGCGTCGTGCATCAGCAGGACGAATTACTGCTGTTATTCCTTATTTTGGTTATGCGAGACAAGACCGTCGCGTCCGCTCAGCCAGGGTGCCAATCACAGCCCGTGTGGTCGCAGATTTTCTGTCTAACGTGGGTGTTGACCGCGTACTGACCATCGACCTGCACGCAGAGCAAATCCAGGGTTTCTTCGATGTACCGGTAGATAACGCTTTCGGTACACCTATCCTGCTTGCAGACATGGTTCAGCGTGATTTTGTTGACCCGATTGTTGTGTCTCCGGACATTGGCGGCGTAGTACGTGCCCGTGCAACGGCTAAACTGCTGAATGATGCAGAACTGGCAATCATCGATAAACGTCGTCCGAAAGCGAACGTTTCTCAGGTGATGAATATTATCGGTGATGTGAAAGACCGTGACTGCATCATTGTTGACGACATGATTGACACCGGCGGTACGCTGGCCAAAGCCGCAGAAGCCCTGAAAAATCATGGCGCGCGCAAAGTGTATGCTTACGCGACTCACGCTATCTTCTCAGGCAACGCGCCTAAGAACCTGAAAGAGTCGGTTATCGATGAAATCATTGTTACCGACAGTATTCCGCTGTCAAAAGACATGCAAGCAACCGGTAAAGTGAAGCAACTCACATTGTCTGAAATGCTGGCTGAAACGATTCGCCGCATCAGCAATGAAGAGTCTATCTCAGCGATGTTCGAATACTGATAGCTGCCGGTGAGCAGATTATTAACGGCCGGTGCTGAAAAGCACCGGCTTTTTTGTATCAGCGGGGACGCAACATCTCAAACAGGTTTTCACTATCAATGGTGTAATAATCCCCTGCACCACCCGCCCGCAACAGGGGTTCTGCCCTGCCCGTTTTAAAAATACCGTCTTCAATCAGTGATGTTTTTATCTTCACGCCGGTCACTTCACCGAATACCATCCATGTATCACACAATTCACCATTGCTGCCCTGCAATTGTACGATTTGTGTTTTGCGGCATTCCATCACCACGCCACTTTCCGCAACATGGGGCGGCTTAACAGTGCGGGACTCGCCTTTTGTCAGCCCTGCCAGTTCAAACTCATCCACACTGGCATCGACCTGTGCACAGGTCTGATTCATCTGCTGTGCCAGCGGCACACTCACCAGGTTATAGCAAAACTCTCCTGTCGCCTGAATATTTCTTACTGAGTCTTTAAAGCCGATGCTGGAAAAACCAATAATGGGCGGCGTGTAATTGAATGCATTAAAAAAGCTGTAAGGTGCCAGATTAGCGATACCCTTTTCGTCAACAGTGGAAATCCAGCCGATGGGTCTGGGTGCAATAATACTGTTGAAGGGATCATGTTTGAGGCCATGACCCGCTGAAGGCTCGTAAAAGTGAAATTCTGAAGACATAGACTCAATCCTCTGAGTTTTAATAAAATAAAAAGGCACAAACAATAAACCACACCCACCTGTTCATTGTCCGTTCAGGTCAAAACCGGCACAATGACAAAAAAGGTCTGCTGACCATAACTACGGCGGAGATATTATGATCAGACTTGTTTATTTAGCAGCGTTAGTCAGCCTGTGCAGTGCCTGTAGCGATGAAGCTACGCCGGACGACGTGTCAAAAACAGAAACCGTCACCCTCAATGTGGTTGAGAACGTTACGAAAAATGTGACTGATAATATCGACAATAAGGCCACTGAAATGGAAAACAACATTACCTTGTCAGGAAAAATGGTCTATCAGCAGCATGAAGGCGGCTTTTTCGGTTTCATTACTGACACCGGAGAGCGTTACACCCTGCGCGGACTGGATAAATCTTACCGTCAGAATGGCATGAAACTGATTGTCGAAGGTCAGCCGCTGACCGGTATGGTGACAACGACTCAGTTCGGAACCGTTTTTAAAGTAGAAAAAGTGGTCAGTGCCGATGCCACAGCAGTCGCACCGCACCACAGTGAAATGTAATTGACGTTTGTATATCCTGCTTCGCGGTGGTAGAATTCGCCGCCCTTTTATTTCGGGGTACGGTAAATGAGCCTTGTTTATTGCCGTTATCGCGTGGGTTTTGGTCGCAAAAACTCACAAAAATAAACTAAATATATTGGAGACATATTAATGTCTGAAGCTATTTTTAACCTGGATGCAGTAGTACGTACTGACCTGGGGAAAGGTGCGAGCCGCCGCCTGCGTCATGCTGATAAAGTTCCTGCAATCCTGTACGGTGGCGAAGAAGCCCCTGTTGCACTGACTCTTGATCACAACAAACTGAACAACGCTGCTGATTTCGAAGCATTCTACTCTCACGTTCTGACTCTGAACATTGACGGTCAGAAAGTTGAAGCGTTAGTTAAAGACATGCAACGTCACCCGTTCAAGCCTAAGATCACTCACGTTGACTTCCAACGCGTTATCGCTGGCGAAGAGCTGCACACCAGCGTTCCTCTGCACTTCATCAATGAAGAAAAATCTGCTGCTATCAAAGCTGGCGGTATTGCAGAGCACCACGTAAACGAAATCGAAATCACGTGTCTGCCTAAAGATCTGCCTGAGTTCATCGAAGTAGATATGGCTGCAGTTGAAATGGATGCTACCGTTCACCTGTCTGACCTGACTCTGCCTGCAGGCGTTTCGTCTGTTGAACTGGCTAAAGGTGATGATGCACACAACTTAGCAGTTGTTACTGTTAAGCCTGCTCCTAAAGCACCTGAAGCAGAAGAAGGCGAAGAAGACGCAGCTGAGGAATAATCAGCTTGTCGTCAGATATCCGTCTGATTGCGGGCCTGGGAAATCCGGGCCCGGAATATGAACATACCCGACATAACGCCGGCGTCTGGTTTCTGAACGAACTGGCAGCGCGTTTTAACACCTCCCTTAAGCCTGAAAGTAAGTTTTTTGGTCTCACTGGCCGGATAACCGTAGGCAATCAAGATATTCGTCTGATCTACCCGACTACTTACATGAATAAAAGTGGTCAGGCGGTAGCCGCAATGGCAAACTTCTACCGTATCCCTGCAGAGAATATGTTGATTGCTTTTGATGAGCTGGATTTACCTCCGGGAATCGCTAAATATAAAGTTGGCGGCAGCTCCAGTCAAAATGGCATTCGCGACATCGTCGCTAAAATGGGCAACAACAAAGATTTCTTACGCTTGCGAATTGGTATCGGTCACCCCGGCCATAAAAGCAAGGTAACCGGCCATGTACTTGGCAAACCACCGGAAAACGAAAAGCGGGCAATTGAAGATGCCATCGATGAAGCGGTCCGGTGTACAGAGATTTTAATTAAAAACGATTTAAAGCAAGCCCAGAACCGACTGCATAGTTTTAAAGCTGACGTTCAGGGCTGATAACTTAACAAGGGTCCAGCACATGGGTTTTAAATGTGGCATCGTTGGTCTGCCAAATGTGGGTAAATCTACCCTGTTCAACGCACTTACCAAAGCCGGAATTGAAGCGGCGAACTTCCCTTTCTGTACTATTGAACCGAATACCGGTGTAGTACCTGTACCGGACTTACGTCTGGACAAGCTGGCAGAAATCGTCAATCCGCAGCGCGTCATTCCTACTACCATGGAATTCGTGGACATTGCCGGTCTGGTTGAAGGTGCTTCAAAAGGTGAAGGTCTGGGTAACAAGTTCCTGGCAAATATTCGTGAAACCGATGCTATCGGACACGTTGTGCGTTGTTTTGAAAACGACAACATTGTGCACGTTGCCGGTAAAGTCAGCCCGAAAGATGATATTGACGTTATCAATACCGAACTGGCACTGGCGGATCTGGAAACCACAGAAAAAGCCATTCACCGTGTATCTAAGCGTGCCAAAGGTGGCGATGCCGATGCGAAGTACGAATTAAAAGTACTGGAAAAGATAAAACCGCACCTGGACGAAGGCAACCTGCTACGCTCTCTGGAACTGACCAAAGAAGAAATGGCAGCCATCAGCTACATGAACATGTTAACACTGAAACCTACCATGTATATCGCTAACGTGAACGATGACGGATTTGAAAATAACCCGTTCCTCGATCAGGTAAAAGAAATCGCAGCCGCTGAAAATGCTGTAGTTGTTGCCGTTTGCGCTGAAATTGAAGCTGAAATTGCTGAGCTTGAAGATGATGAGCGTGAAGAATTCATGCAGGACATGGGTCTGGAAGAACCTGGTCTTAACCGTGTTATCCGTGCCGGCTACAACCTGCTGACTTTGCAAACTTACTTCACCGCAGGGGTAAAAGAAGTGCGTGCATGGACATTCCCTGAAGGCTCAACAGCCCCTCAGGCAGCCGGTAAGATCCACACAGACTTTGAAAAAGGCTTTATCCGCGCAGAAATCGTTGGCTACGACCATTTTGTTGAGTTTGGCGGCGAGCAAGGCGCAAAGGATGCCGGTAAATGGCGTCTGGAAGGTAAAGACTATATCGTTAAAGACGGTGACGTCATTCACTTCCGTTTTAACGTGTAATCGCACTGTCATTCAAAAACACCGCCTGATGGCGGTGTTTTTATTTGAGCGCTTTTTATCTTTAAGAAGTTACGCTGTGATACCGGCTAAAGCTGGTTAAACGGTGAGGCAGGCAGAGTGCTAAACCCAATACAGCACTGCGCCAATCACCACGCCGGTCAGTAGCAACTGCACCAGACAAAACCCCATAATATCTTTGGCTTTAAGCCCGGCAATCGCCAGCACAGGCAGCGCCCAGAAAGGCTGGATTAAATTCGTCCAGGCATCCCCCCAGGCAACACCCATTGCAACACGGCTTGCATCGGCGCCCAGTTCCAGCGCCGCTGGCAGTACCACCGGAGCCTGAACCGCCCACTGCCCGCCTCCGGACGGCACAAAAATATTCACAATGCCCGCAGAGATAAAACTCCAGACCGGCAGCGACTGCGCACTGGCAAGACTGATAAGCCATTCCGACAGACTCTGCGCTAAGCCGGACTGAACCATGACAGCCATAATCCCGGCATAAAACGGAAACTGGATAACAATGCCCGCTCCGCCTTTCACAGCCTGATGCAAACTATGCAGTAATTTCCGTGGTGTCCCGTGTAACACAATGGCGAGAAACAAAAAGAGACCGTTTACGATATTCAGGTTTAACGTGCCGCCGTTTATAAAGTACATAAGCAGATACGCCAGACCTGCAAACCCGGTAAGCTGTGCCAGAATAACGCTGTTTTCCAGTTTATCCGCCGGACGGGTATTTTCAACTTCCGGCACAGGTTCGTCTTCAAGTTTTGATGCCGGTACAATGACACTGTCTTCTTTCGAAGGCAGCATCAAACGGTTTACCACCGGCATTACCACGAACAATATGGCGACCAGAACAAGGTTAAAGGTGGCAAAAATAGTTTGTGATGTGTCGACAACGCCAATCTGATCAACAGAAAAGTGACCGGGCGTGGCAATGGTCAGTGGAACAGAGCCGGCAAGACCGCCATGCCAAACCACGAATCCGGAATAGGCACTGGCCACCAGCAAACGATAATCAACCTCAACCTTCCTTGCCAGCGCTTTGGCAAATAACGCCCCCACCACCAGACCAAAGCCCCAGTTCAGCCAGCTGGCAGCAAGCGATACCAGCGAAACCAGTAAAATCGCCTTAGGTGCAGAGTTTGCGAGTCCGGCCATTTTCTCCAGCCCGCCTTTTACCAGCGGCGTACTTGCCAGCATGTATCCGGTGACAAGCACGAGCAGCATTTGCATGGAAAAACTGAGTAGCCCCCATAATCCGCTCCCCCATTGCTCAACAACCTGCTGCGGAGATTGTCCTTCTACAAGCACTGCTGCGGCAAAAACCACCAAAGTAAGCAATAAAACAAAGATATACGGGTCCGGCAGATAGCGCTCAACGAGTTTTACGAAGGGTGAAGCGACCTTATTCATCATATTTTTCTTCTTCCTTTAAGATCTGACTTAACAATTTACTCACATTATCGGATTTATTCGCAGATTTCAGGGAAAAAGATTTCACAACCGGCAAATTCAGACCGCTAAGCCGGTTAATTAATCGCCAATACTGAGGGAAGAAATTCATAGCAAATGCCCTCAAATTGATCTCTTTTCCACCATTTTGACGCCATATTAAGCATTTCAGTACACATAGTGAGCACTTAAAAAAAGTTAGTAAAAAAGGGGTTGACGGTCGGGGGTCATATCCGCATAATACGCGCCACTTCCTGAGAGGGAAGAGAAAGAAAGAGGCTACGTAGCTCAGCTGGTTAGAGCACATCACTCATAATGATGGGGTCGCAAGTTCGAATCTCGCCGTAGCCACCACTTTCTTACAATATCTCTCAGGTATGTCTAGCTGCGCGGAAGTGGTGGAATTGGTAGACACGCTGGATTTAGGTTCCAGTGCTTCACGGCGTGAGAGTTCAAGTCTCTCCTTCCGCACCATTATTGGGGTATAGCCAAGTTGGTAAGGCAGCGGGTTTTGATCCCGCCATCCGTTGGTTCGAGTCCAGCTACCCCAGCCATTATTTCGTTATGTTGAATCCATTCAGCTAACACCCAGTTGATTGGGGTATAGCCAAGTTGGTAAGGCAGCGGGTTTTGATCCCGCCATCCGTTGGTTCGAGTCCAGCTACCCCAGCCATATTATGAAAAAACCAGTCTTTTGACTGGTTTTTTTATGCCTGTTTTTCAGTGCGTTGAAAATTCAAAAAACAGAGATATTTATGCAAACACGGGTTGTATAGCCTTTTCCCCCTGCCCTGTTCTGATAAGATAGCCGGACAATAAAGAAGATCTATTATAAATAACAAGGAATTCATGTGATAAACGATATCGTATCGGCCGTAAATAATGTGCTGTGGGGTGACGGCCAGGTCCTTATCGTCATGTTGCTCGGGTGTGGTCTCTGGTTCACCTGGAAACTCGGCGCGGTACAACTCCGTCATTTCACCCATATGTTCTCGTTGATGAAAGGCAGTACTTCCACAACGAAAGAAGGTATCAGTTCATTTCAGGCATTGTGCACCAGCTTATCCGCCCGTGTAGGTACAGGTAATCTGGCCGGTGTGGCAGTAGCAATTTCTCTTGGCGGTGCAGGCGCTATTTTCTGGATGTGGGTTATTGCCTTTTTGGGCATGGCTACCGGTTTTGCCGAAAGCGTTCTCGGTCAGCTTTATAAGGTGAAAGATGAGAACGGTGAATACCGGGGTGGTCCGGCTTATTACATTAAACAGGGACTGAATAAAACCTGGCTGGCAGTGGCCTTTTCACTCTGTCTGTTTTTCGGTTACGGTTTCGTATTCAGTGCGGTGCAGGCAAATACCATTACCGATGCACTGAACAACGCCTACAGTTTTAATCCGCTATATTCCGGTCTGGTAATTATTGCTCTGGCATCACTCATTGTTGTGGGTGGTTTACGGGGTATTGCCCGCTTTGCAGAGTGGATTGTGCCCTTCATGGCTATTGGCTATGTGATAGCGGCGCTGCTTATTGTGGCTTTCAACATCACTGAATTGCCTGCCGTACTCATGTCGATTATCAAGTCTGCATTCGGCTTACAGGAAGCCGGTGCCGGTATGCTGGGGGCTGCCGTGAAAAATGGTATCCAGCGTGGCCTTTATTCCAATGAAGCCGGTTCAGGCAGTGTACCTCATGCGGCAGCCAGTGCCGCACCTACACCAAATCATCCGGTATCTCAGGGCTACATTCAGATGCTGGGGGTCTTCGTTGACACAATGATCCTGTGTACGGCGACAGCATTTATCATTTTACTGGCAGGCGGCGAAGCAACCGGTCAGATGGAAGGTATTGGTATGACTCAGGCAGCAATGACGAAACACATCGGAATGGGTGGTGAAGACTTTGTTGCCGCAGCAATCTGCCTGTTCTCATTCACCTCGGTGGTTGCGAACTACGCCTACGGCGAAAGCAACCTGCATATGTTCAAACTGGACAACAAAGCGGGCCGCATTGCCTACACTGCCGGATACCTTATCATGATCCTGTGGGGCTCTCAGGCAGCTTTGCCTACCGTTTGGGCAATGGCTGACATGGCTCTGGGATTAATGACAGTAATAAACATCATCGCCATTGTCTGGATGACGCCCACTATCGTCTCCATCAGTCAAGACTATTTTGCCAAACACGACCGTGGCGGGGACATGGAATACAAAACCGGTGACTGCAAAATTCAGGGTAAAAGCGAAGACGGTATCTGGTAAACGAACTACGGCTATCTGTTTAAGATAGCCGTATTATGTCCTACTTAGCCGGTGCCCACGCAAACTTTTCAAATGCCGCATCTACCGGCGTTTCTGCCAGATGATTGGTGTAATTACTCATTACCTTCTGGGCCAGAATTAATATGATATCCAGCATATTTCTTGTGGTGTAACCCGCATCAGTAAAGCCTTTCATCGCCTCATCGTCAATGTGGCCACGACCGCGGGTGACAGAGAGGACTGCATTTCTCAGAGCATTTAACTTTGCATCTTCAAGCTCTTCGTTATTACGCAATGCATCAATCAGCTTGTCATCAACTTTCATGCTTTTGGCAATACCTGTATGCGCCGGTACGCAGTAATGGCACTCGTGTTCCACGTTCACCGTTTGCCAGACGACGGTTAATTCTTCTGCAGTAAAATCTGTTTTCTGAGCTAAATCGTGAAGCACCTGATAACCTTCGAGTAATTCAGGAGATGATGCCATGACCGCATGCAGGTTAGGGATCATTCCAAAAGACTTCTTTGAATTTTCCAGTAGTGGCTTAGCTTTTTCGGGGGCAGTATCTTCAGTATGCAATGTATAAGTAGTCATAAAATTCTCCGTTAAGTAAAATAATCAACGCAATGTGATTGCTCTGTGTATAAGATATAAGGACTTTGAACGACCGTTCAAGTCATTTTTGAACGATTGTTCAAAAAAATGTGTTCTAAGGTAATTCGAATGAAAATAACCAATGAAGAGTTGATAAAGAATGCGACTGTGCTGTTTTGGAAAAAAGGCTACAGTGCCGTGGGTATGCGCGAACTCCAGTCCGCATTAGATATGAGACCCGGCAGTATTTATCACCGTTTCAAAAGCAAGGACGGCTTGTTCAGGCTGGTGATAGAAACGTACGTTGAAGATAGTAAACGTGATATAGAGGCCTGTTCAGCCTTTCCGGATGCGCTTGCAGAATTAGAAAAATATTTTGTCAGTGTGACGACTTGTCCCGGGGAATTGCAGTACCAACGTCAATGTCTGCTGGTCAGAACACTGTCAGATATGGAACAGTTGCCTGAAGCAATCAGACAAGTGGTAGTTGAAGGGATGGCGACGCTGAAATCAGCATTTTTGTTAGTGTTGGAAAATGCTCAGCACCAAGGCAACATATCACAAGAAGCAGATCTCAGTGAGCTGGCCGCCTGGCTGCAATGTCAATTCGTTGGTCTCAGAACACAGGCTTTTGTCTGTGAAGACAATGAACAAACTAAACGACTGATAAGCAGAGCGATGAGCGAATTAAATAACGCAGCCTGAAATGACACAGTCTGAATCAGCCCTGCATCATCATTCTTATTAGCTGAATAACCAGAGAAATCATCACCAGCGGCCAAATCCAGCGGCTGATTTTGCTTGCTGTTTCCGGACTCACCCGCATTTTGGAGCGTTCAATTAACGGCACAATAATAATCAGCGCCAGAAATAACACACCCAGTAAGATCAGAACTTCCATTCGTCCATCCCCATTGCATACTTCAATACCTGATCTTTCACCGGCCCGGCCATATCCGCACCTTTCAGCATCAGGTTTCTAAACCACTTAACTGGGGGTATTTTATTACTAAACAAGAGGTAAAAGCCGTCCATCGCCGACATCATCAGGGCGTTGTCTTTCATTCTCGGGCGTTCATATTCTGTTTTCAGTCTGTGGTAAAACTCATCACTTTGAGGTTTGCAGTCGCCGGTCAGAGCCAGTAAAGCCGATACATCTTTAAAGCCGAGATTCACGCCCTGCCCTGCCAGCGGATTAATGGTATGCGCTGCATCTCCGGCTAATATGACACCCGGCCGCACATAGTCTGAAGCATGTGAACGCGTGAGCACAAAACCGGCCTTACTGACGATACGGAATTCAGGTGAAAGACGGGGAAAATGACTAAGAATTTCCTCTGTTAACGCTTTGTCGTTCATGCCTTGCAATTGCTTTATACGTTCGCCGCTGTCGTACCAGATCAACGAAGCAAACTGGCCGTACATGGGAAGCAATGCTCTGGGTCCGGAAGGATAAAACTGCTGCCAGGTTTCACCCTCAAAAGCATCTGCACCTTCGATAATAATGCCCATTGCCTGCTGGCCGTACTGCCAGCCAGTGGAACCAATTTTCGCCAGCGCTCTCACACGGCTGCGGGCCCCATCAGCCCCGATAAGGTAACGGCATTGCAAACTTTCACCGTTTTCCAGTGTGGCCCGTGTGATGGCAGTGGATTCATCAACCTCATAAGACTGCAAACTCGTTTGCGTTATCCAGTCCACCGGCAAATCCGCCAGAACACGGTGACAGCCTAACTGGATAAGACGGTTCTCAACAAAATATCCCAGTTGAGTCTGGCCGATACTTTGTGCATTGAAGCGGGTGGCCATATCCGGATTTTCCCACACAGACAAGGTATCGTAGGGCCGCACCCGCATGGCTTCAATGTGCTCCCATGCCCCCAGCGCCCGTAATAAATCCACGGACGTCAGGCTGATAGCAGACAAACGCAGATCCGGCGGCTGACCGTGTTGAAATGGCTGCGGCTGCACCGTTTCAATGATGGCAATTTTATATCCCTGCTGCGCCAGCCCTGATGCCAGCGCTGCGCCAACCATTCCACCACCATTGATACAAAAATCGTACATAACATCTCCTGAAGCGATAGCGCATTATGACCTAAACCGGCAGCGACTACCATGAAGCCAATGTCATACTGTTGCTATAGATCAGCAAGCTATACTAAACAGTATTAAACTGCGGAACAGATTTAAGGAACCGCTGGGCAAACAGCTTCTCAACAGGTAAAATACGCGGCTATTTTGAACACTAGCCGGCTGTTTTACGGGTTTAGCCCGTGGTTTTTAATGCCGCAACACCTGAAATCGTGACGTGAATATGACCAAAAAGCTGTATATCAAAACCTGGGGCTGTCAGATGAACGAGTATGACTCGGAGAAAATGGCAGATCTGCTGGATTCTACCCACGGTTATTCGCTTGCGCAGGAAGCAGAAGAGGCGGACGTGATCCTGCTGAACACTTGTTCTATCCGTGAAAAAGCACAGGAAAAGGTGTTTCACCAGTTAGGCCGCTGGAAAAATCTGAAAAAAGACAAACCCGAACTCATTATCGGCGTGGGTGGCTGTGTCGCCTCACAGGAAGGCGACCATATCCGTCAGCGCGCACCGTTCGTAGATCTGGTATTCGGCCCGCAAACTCTGCACCGTTTGCCGGAAATGATTAAGCAACTTCAGGGCGGTGCCGGTTCTGTGGTGGATGTCAGTTTCCCTGAAATTGAAAAGTTTGATTCACTGCCTGAACCCCGTGCAGAAGGTCCCACGGCTTTCGTTTCAATTATGGAAGGCTGTTCCAAGTACTGCACATTCTGTGTTGTACCCTACACCCGTGGTGAAGAAGTCAGCCGTCCGGTTGATGACGTGATTCTGGAAATCGCGCAGTTAGCTGAACAGGGCGTACGGGAAGTGAACCTGTTAGGCCAGAACGTAAACGCATTCCGTGGGGAGCATCACGACGGCACCATTTGCCGCTTTGCCGAGCTTCTGGAAATGGTCGCAGCCATCGACGGTATTGACCGTATCCGTTACACCACGTCGCATCCGGTGGAGTTCACCGATGACATTATCGCCGCGTACGAGACAATTCCCGAGCTGGTAAACCACCTTCACCTGCCTGTTCAGAGCGGTTCCGACCGTATTCTCAACATGATGAAACGTGGTCACACGGCACTGGAATACAAATCGAAAATCCGCAAGCTGAAGAAAGTACGTCCTGACATTTGCATGTCTTCAGACTTCATCATCGGCTATCCGGGTGAAACCGATGCAGATTTTGAGGCGACCATGGATCTGATTCAGGCCATCGATTATGACCTGAGCTTCAGTTTCATCTACAGCGCACGTCCGGGTACGCCTGCTGCTGATGCCGTGGATGATGTCAGCGAAGACGTGAAGAAGCAGCGCCTGCACCTGTTGCAGCAACGCATCACCCAGCAGGCATTACGCATTGCCCGTCATATGGTCGGCACTGAGCAGCGGATTCTGGTAGAAGGCCCGTCGAAAAAGAACCCGATGGAGCTGTCCGGCCGTACTGAAAATAACCGTGTAGTGAACTTTGAAGGTTCACCGGACATGATTGGTGAATTTGTGGATGTGAAAATCACAGACGTCTTTACCAATTCACTGCGTGGAGATGTGGTTCGCCGCGAAAAGGATATGGGCTTGCGTGTAGCAGTTTCGCCCCAATCTATTACAGCAAAGCGTCACGGGGAAGCGCCTGATGCACTGGGCGTGGGTCAGTTTGTCCCTGCCGTTTAAATTGATGAATAAGCGAGGAATAGCATAACTTGAGTACTCTGGTAAGCAACGAAGTCATATTAGAACCTGCTGACAATAAACGTCTGTCCAGCCTGTGCGGCCCGTTTGATGACAACATCAAACAAATCGAACGCAGGCTTGGTGTAGAAATCAGTTACCGTAATAACGCCTTTAAAGTGTCAGGCGAGGCCCTTCAGGCCAACGGTGTAGCAGAGCTGCTCAAGTTACTGTATATCGAAACTCAGCCTGTTAAAGGCCTTATCCCGCAACTGGAGCCGGAGCAGGTACACCTGGCCATTCAGGAAGCCCGTTTCCCGGAACGCAGTGAATCAACGGTTTACGGCAAAGAAGTTAATATCAAAACCAAACGGGGGGTCATTAAGCCCCGTAATCCGAACCAGGCACAATATGTTGCTAACGTGGTTAATCATGATATTACGTTCGGTATCGGCCCTGCCGGTACGGGTAAAACCTATCTGGCTGTGGCCTGTGCAGTTGATGCCCTTGAACGTCAGGAAGTACGCCGTATTCTGCTTACCCGCCCTGCTGTTGAAGCCGGTGAAAAACTGGGTTTCCTGCCGGGTGATTTGTCTCAGAAAGTCGACCCGTATCTGCGTCCCCTTTACGATGCCCTGTTTGAAATGCTTGGCTTCGAAAAGGTAGAAAAACTGATGGAACGCAACGTAATCGAAGTTGCGCCGCTGGCTTATATGCGTGGCCGTACACTGAACGATGCGTTTATCATTCTGGATGAAAGCCAGAATACCACCACTGAACAAATGAAAATGTTCTTAACCCGTATTGGTTTTAATTCTAAAGCGGTGATCACCGGTGACATCACCCAGGTCGACCTGCCCCGTGGCGTGCGTTCAGGGCTGAGAAACAGTATTGAAGTACTGGAAGGTGTATCTGACATTTCATTTAACTTCTTTAAAGCTGAAGACGTTGTGCGTCACCCTGTGGTGGCCAGAATCGTACAGGCTTATGAGAAGTTTGATGGTGAGCAGGAAAAAATCCGTCAGGCAAAACGTGCTGCCGCCGAACAGGAAAAGCAGCAAAATACCGGTGACGACAGTAAGGACAAGCCGTGACGGCAGTCATCGATTTTCAGCAAGCTTATGCGCCGGAAGACTCCGTTTCGGCGCACATTCCAACAGAAGTTCAACTTTCTCTCTGGGCCAACACCATCTTCTCTCAACTGGATATCAGCGATAAAGAACTGACCATCCGCTTTGTAGATGAAGAAGAATCACAAACCCTCAACAGAGATTACCGCGGTAAAGATAAGCCGACCAATGTACTGTCATTTCCCTTTGAGTGCCCGCCGGGTGTACCGCTGAATCTGCTCGGTGACCTGGTCATTTGTGCGCCGGTTATCAGCCGTGAAGCTCAAGAGCAGCATAAGCCGGTAGCCAACCATTATGCCCACATGGTGGTGCACGGTATCCTGCATCTGATAGGCTACGACCACATCGATGATGAGGAAGCCGAAGAAATGGAATCTCTGGAAATTGAGATTTTAGCGCAATTATCCATTGACGATCCTTACCGGGATCTTTAACTTTTATATTTCACACACTACAAAAGACGATTATGAGCGAAGACAGCCCTCACTCTACCAACGGCTCGACGAACAAAAGTTGGTTAGATAAATTAAGACTGACATTTTCCGGCGAGCCGAGAAGTAAGGAAGATCTGGTAGACGTTATTACAGAAGCCGAACAACGGGAACTGATTGACCCCCAGACCAGAGAAATGATTGAAGGCGTTATCGGTGTCAACGAAATGCGCGTACGGGATATCATGATCCCCAGAACGCAAATGACTACTATTGATATCGACCAGAAGGTAGAAGAGTTTCTGCCTAAAATTCTGGACACAGCCCACTCCCGCTTTCCTGTTATCAGCGAAGACAAAGACCATATCGAAGGTATTTTACTGGCAAAAGATCTGCTCAGCTATGCATTCAGTCCGGATAAGGCCTTTGAGTTAAAAGATGTACTTCGTCCGGCGGTCATTGTGCCGGAAAGTAAACGGGTGGACGTACTGCTCAAAGAATTCCGCCAGCAACGCTACCACATGGCCATTGTTGTGGACGAATATGGTGGTGTATCCGGCCTGGTTACCATTGAAGACATTCTGGAACTGATTGTCGGTGAAATTGAAGATGAATATGACATCGACGAAAACGGTACAGACGACATTAAACCGCTGAATAAATCTACCTACACCGTTAAAGCATTAACGCCGGTGGATGACTTCAATGAGTTTTTCAAGACCACATTCGATGAAGAAGAAGCTGATACGATCGGCGGTATTGTACTGAAAGCATTCGGGCACATGCCGGAAACCGGTGACGAAATTACCGTCAGCGATATTCACTTCAAAATTACCAACTCCGACAAGCGCCGTCTGGTGCAGCTCAAGGTTACCGTACCCTCCATGGAGTAATCTCCCCTGAAAGCGTTTATTCCCTATCTGTTGGCACTGTTTAGCGGTGCCAGTTTAACCTTTGCCTATGCCCCGTTTTCGCTCTGGCCTGTCACGTTCGTGGCGCTGGCCCTGGCCATCCGCCAACTGGTAAAAACGCAACGTCCCTTCTTAACCGGCTGGTTGTTCGGTCTGGGCTGGTTTGGTGCCGGCATCAGCTGGGTGCATGTCAGTATTGCTGATTTTGGCGGCTTGCCTGTGGTGTTGTCAGTAGGACTCATGCTCATCCTGTGCGGGTATCTTGCATTGTATCCTGCCATTGCGCTCTGGGCTGCAAGACGCTGGTTTCCTGCCAGGTTATGGCCACTTGCCCTGCCATTTCTCTGGGTCGTTGCTGAATGGCTGAGAAGCTGGATGCTGAGTGGATTCCCCTGGTTATCGGTGGGCTACAGCCAAATCAACAGTCCGCTGGCAGGCTGGGCGCCGGTAGCCGGTGAAACCGGCATTACAGCGATTATTATTGCCCTCGCAGCAGCACTGGCAGTATTCAAAGTCAGAACCCAATGGCCGGCGATAGCGGTTATTTTTACAGTTAGCCTGGTATCAGGCTGGCTGCTGAAGAAAGTTAACTGGGTGGAAACTGCCGGCGTACACTCAGTTGCCATGGTACAGGGAAATATTGCCCAGTCACTGCGCTGGGTACCGGAGCAGGATATTCCCACCATGGAAAAATACCGTGGTTTAACCACGCCGTTGTGGGACAACGATCTGGTGATATGGCCTGAAGCTGCTGTACCCAAACTGGAACTGATGGCGACAGACTTTCTGCAAGCCATGGACCGCCAGGCAGTGAGCACAAACACAGCACTCATAACCGGTATTGTTAATTACAACTGGGAGTCTGAAGAAGCCTGGAATAATCTGCTGGTGCTCGGCCGCAAAACACCGGACGATACGCAGGCCCGTTACCATTATTTCCATGCCAACCGGTATGCCAAGCATCACCTGCTGCCCATCGGTGAATTTGTGCCTTTTGAAGACATATTAAGACCACTGGCCCCGTTGTTTGATTTACCTATGTCTTCATTTTCCCGCGGAGACTTTGAACAAACAAACCTGATAGCCAACGGGATCCGCCTGGCACCGGCAATTTGCTTTGAAATAGCCTTTCCCCGTCAGGTTTCGGCCAATGTTCACAGCGATACAGACATGATTATCACGGTAAGTAATGACGCCTGGTTTGGTCACTCTCACGGTCCGGCACAACATCTGGATATTGCCCGTATGAGGGCAATTGAAACCGGCCGGCCGGTACTGAGGGCAACCAACAATGGTATTACCGCGTTTATTAATGAAAAGGGCGATGTAACCTCTGTCCTGCCGCAGTTTGAAGCTGGCAGCCTGGTGTCTGACGTGGCAGCCAAACATGGACTTACACCATACAACCGCGCCGGAGATATACCGGTATGGTTTGTCAGCGGTTTACTGCTTTGTGTTGCGCTGTATCTCAGACGCACTCATTAACCCTGCTGACTGCGTGCTTGTGCCTTTCTGAGGCACAAGTACACGTTCTTCTTCCTCTTTTTTGCGATAATTGTCAGCCAAATTTCCCGCTGATTGGGTAAAGTATGGCTGTTGACAGGACAGTTCCGGAAATACCAATGAAAATCAAAAGAATACACACATACATGATGGCCGGTTCGCTGGCGCTTACCAGTTTATTTACGCTGGCTAATCCCCTTGTTATTACCGCAGATCGCATGGTCGATGTGAAAGCCGGTAAGGTTATCGAATCCGCCGTGGTGATTATCGAAGATGATGTGATTGTTCAGGCCGGCCACAGCAAAAAAATTGCCATACCGGACAACGCTGAAGTCATGGCACTGGGTGATTACACATTAATGCCGGGTTTGATGGACATGCACGTTCATCTGACCAGCGACCCCACAAAACACGGCTATTCATCGCTGTCTGTTTCCGTTCCCCGTGCGGCTATTACTGGTGTTAAACATGCAAAAGATACTCTGATGGCGGGTTTCACCACGGTCCGGAACGTTGGCGCACCCGGTTTTACTGATGTGGCGCTGCGTGATGCCATCAATGACGGTGATGTTCAGGGACCGCGCATGTTTGTGGCCGGCCCTTCACTGGGTGTGACCGGAGGTCATTGCGACAATAATCTTCTCCCCTATGGCTATCACGATAAAAGCGAAGGCGTTGCTGATGGTCCGTGGGAAGTACGCAAGAAAGTACGTGAAAACATCAAATACGGCGCTACCGTTATTAAGTTCTGCGCCACCGGTGGTGTTTTATCTAAAGGTACAAAAGTCGGTGCCCGGCAGTACACCGAAGAAGAAATGCAGGCACTGATTGAAGAAGCCCATTTACGCGGCCTCACCGTGGCCACACATGCTCACGGCACCAGCGGCATAAAAGCGGCAATCCGTTCCGGCGTGGACTCTGTAGAACATGTCAGTTTGCTGGATGATGAAGCCATCGAACTGGCGAAAAAGCACGGCACGTACTTTTCCATGGACGTGTACGTCACAGAATACATTCTCGGCGAGGGTGAAAAGGCCGGTATTCTGCCGGAAAGCCTCGCAAAAGAACGCATTGTAGGCACCAAACAACGGGAGAATTTCCGAAAAGCGGTGAAGGCCGGCGTCAACATGGTATTCGGTTCGGATGCCGGTGTTTACCCTCACGGGGACAATGGCAAACAGTTCGCCCGCATGGTGACCTGGGGTATGACACCCATGCAGGCCATTCAGGCTGCCACCATTAATTCGGCTACACTACTGAAACAACAGGAATCACTTGGCAGTATTGAGGCGGGCCGGAAAGCCGACGTCATTGCGGTAAAAGGTAACCCCCTTGATGACATGGCGCTGATGGAAGATGTAGGCCTGGTGGTCAAAAACGGACAAATCGTCAAATCCCTCGCGATGTAACCCTTCCTGCCGGCGGCAACTTTCCCACTCGCCGCCGGTGCCGCTTTCTGACATAATTAAACCATTACAGGCTGGTGCTTAATTAAAAGGCCGGCCATTTATGTTGCCCGTTACGGGAACTTACGCCTTTTGCTTAACAGGACAGGTATGCCTACTATCGACTTAACTCCCCTTTACCGCTCTTTTATCGGCTCAGACCATTTGGCTACCTTGATTGAAGCTGCCAACCGCGCAGAAAAGCAAAGCAGCTATCCGCCGTACAACATTGAACTGATTGACGAGTTTAAGTACCGCATCACCATGGCTGTAGCGGGTTTCAGTCAGCAGGACGTGATTGTGGAAGTGCAGGACAATACCTTACGGATTGCCGGTAAAAAGCTGGCAGACCCTAAACAGGCAGAGCGCAAATTCCTGCACAAGGGCATTTCTGAGCGGGGTTTTGAACGTAAGTTCCAGTTAGGTGACAACGTAAAAGTGATTGCGGCCGATATGGAACTCGGCCTGCTGCATATTGATTTACAACGTCTTATCCCTGAAGCGAAAAAGCCTCAGCGCATTTCCATCGGCGGCGGAGACTGACCGGCTTGTGTCTGTAATTTCCGGTAAAGTGGCATATGATGTTTATGCACTTTACCGGGATCTATCTTAGCAAGCGCGGCGATAGCAGCCTCTTTCTTATCTTCGATAAAGTCCAGTTCCGCCAGTCTCAGCCGGATATAAGTTTTATCGCCCGTTTCATACGTACCCAGCGCCTGGTCAAGGGCATGACCCGCCTGCTTCAAATAATACCGGGCCTGCTTATATTCTTCTTTGTGCAGATAGACAACACCCAGACTACTGTAAGCATTAGAAAGCTGTAGCGGCTCATTCTTATGCTCATGCGCTTCGGCCACATAGCCGTAGAATTGCAGTGCTTTGTCGTAATCCTTTATAAATAATGCTACGTGTGCGATTGCCATATGCAAAGGCGCTTTAGCATCAGGATTACGAATATTTTCAGTACGCCTTACCGCCCAGTCAGCCAGCTCGCTGGCAGCGTCATAATCTTTGAGGTAGTTGTGAAGAATAATGAGTTCTGCAAGACGCCGTGGATCAGGGGCATACTCTGCCGAACGCATAATTAAATCGCGGGCAAGATGAGCGTATTCTGTTCCCTGCTCTGTCTCACCGCTACTTAACAGCTTCTTGGCATAAATGGTGTAAACCACAATTTTGAAGACATCAGGGGCATCCGTCATGTCAGCATAACCGCTGAGTTCCTGACGGGTCAGAGACAGGTTATCCAAATCCCACCGTGCAGACAGGTTGTAGTACATCAACATGTACCAATCCCGGCTTCCGGCAGCAGTATTTTTCAGTAACTGACGGGTTTCATTTTTACAGTCCACAGCACTGGCAAGACAACTGTCAAGACTGGTGTAAGACAACGCATTAACGCTTCCTGAAATCAGGAAAGACAAACTTATAATTATACGGATGGTGTCGCGCACGACTGGTTCTCCGTCTGGCAGACATCTAAAGCAATACTTCCTTACCAGTGCGCAAAAGGATGAAACTCTCTCATAAACCCTGCAGTCCTGAGACAACGTCGTTTATCAGAAAACTCATAGTAAGGTGTGATTTCCACACCGGCATAAACCTTTTATTTTTCCGTAATTATTTGTTCTGCATCTCCATTTGCGCCACATCGATGCATTATATCGTAAATAAAGCGTAAAAAGGCTTTTTAAATGAAGAAAAGACGACGAGTGCAGGCAGGGAAAGCCTGCACAGAAAGAGAATAAACGACAGTTTTACTGAGCGGTGCGTGCAGCAGACAGTGCAGGCCGGTGATTACCCGCATGCTCCAGCCAGTTCATCAACACCTGATGTTCGGTATCGCTGATCCCGATGACTGACATATGCGTTTCGTCATCATTTACGATTCGGGTAACGTTTGCCAGCTTTGACCAGCCGTTGACACGGCGAATGTTACTAACGAGATCCTGATCTGAACCGTAGGTGAGAATAGGCACATTCAGCGCAGGTAAATCTGCAAACATATCTGTCTGCTCAACAGAGAGCCCTGCCCGTTTCAGCGCCAGTTCTGCGCCGGCACGAATAGATGAATCTGGTACCAGCTTGCTTAAACGGGGTTTAAATGTATGGGCGACACCAATGGTAGCGCGGTCAAACCGGTCCATAGGGGCCAGTAATACCAGTCCGGCCACGGACTCCAGCTTTCTGGCTGTTTTCACCGCAGCTAAAGCGCCCATGGAGTGACCAACGAGATAAACAGGCTCTTCAGTGATATCCACGGTGTGGTCGATAAACTCGGCAAGTAAGTCTGCATCACGCACACCAAACCCCAGTGGTGCAGAGGACTCGCCCTGCCCCATTAAATCAGGTTCAATGACGCGGAATCCCAATGCCTGAAAATAGAAACCGGTACTCATCCAGCTTTCTTTTTTCGCACCGTAACCGTGAAGTAAAACAACGGTGCCGGAAAACTGCCCGACATCACGGGGAGTAATCGTCACTTCCTTCAAAAAGCTGAACTGGTTACCAAAATCCCGCGATACGGTAAAAGACATACTGGGAAGCTGACGGGTAACAGCACCGCCATCTTTATAAGGAATACAATAGGATGAGCGCTCACTACACCACTGCTTCTCAACCACGCCCCATTGGGCATACATCTGGTCCAGTGTGGCCTGTTCGTAGTGAATTAATTGCGCGGGTGATTCGATGCGCTCTGCTACCATCCGTGAGCAGCCACTGAGTAATATCAGGACTAAAAGTAATAATGAATGTTTCACGAACGGTACCGTACTACACATCATTTGCCGTTGCGGCTTTATCCGCTGAGGGCGTTGGTTAAAGGAAGCGGAAAGCCAGAGACTTTCCGCCATCAATATCAGATATATTCCACTTCGGTGATTTCAAACTCGACAGTGCCTGCCGGTGTCTGGATATTTACCACATCATCCAGTTCTTTACCGATAAGACCACGGGCGATAGGAGAATTCACTGAAATCAGATTATTTTTGATATCAGCTTCATCATCACCCACGATGCGGTAAGTGGTTTCAGCATCAGTTTCCAGATTCATAATGGTAACTGTAGTACCAAAAATGACCTTACCGGTATTATCCATTTTGGTAACATCGATGATTTGCGCGTTAGATAACTTTCCTTCGATGTCCTGAATACGACCTTCACAGAAACTCTGCTCTTCGCGCGCAGCATGATACTCGGCATTCTCTTTCAGGTCGCCGTGCTCACGTGCTTCGGCAATAGAAGCGATAATTCGCGGGCGGGTCACTGTTTTTAATTCATTTAATTCTTTGCGCAATAACTCTGCGCCACGAGCGGTCATCGGATACTGACTCATGGTGTTTCTCACTTATTTTGACTGGTCTGCTGACCTTTTGATCGCTGAGTTAAAAAAAGTGCGCCAACCGGCGCACTTTTCTAAAATATTGATTGCGCAGAATAGCGCAATTTCACACAACTGTCATCAGGCATTAATACGGGCATGCAGTTCCTGCACTGATGAAACCTTGTTACGGTCATCAGCAGATTTTGCACGAATCGTAGCGAATGCTGCATTCATTGTTGTGGTGTAAGTGATTTTATTCACTAACGCTTCACGTCGAATGTATACAGAATCCGTGATTGCCTGGCGGCCTTCCGTGGTGTTGATGATATAGCTGTATTCACCGTTTTTAATTGAATCAACGATGTTAGGACGTCCTTCAGACACCTTATTTACTACAGTACATTCAACACCCGCATCAATCAGGCTCTTCGCAGTACCGCTGGTCGCTTCAATCTTAAAGCCGGCTTCGATCATTGCTTTGGCAAGGTCGACAACACGGGCTTTGTCATTGTTACGTACAGACAGTAACGCTTTGCCTTCTCTTGGCAGCGGCGCACTGGCACCCAGGTTGGCTTTAGCATACGCTTCTTCGAAGGTATCACCCACACCCATAACCTCACCGGTAGAGCGCATTTCAGGGCCTAACAGCGGGTCAACACCCTGGAACTTAGCAAATGGCAGTACCACTTCTTTTACAGAGTAGAACGGCGGAATGATTTCTTCCGTCACACCCTGAGACTGCAGTGACTGACCGGCCATACAGCGGGCAGCAACCTTCGCCAGCGGTACACCTGTCGCTTTAGATACGAAAGGTACGGTACGGGCAGCTCGGGGGTTCACTTCAATCAGGTAAACTTCGCCGTCTTTGATAGCAAACTGTGTATTCATCAGACCCACAACACCCAGCTCTAACGCCATATCACGAACCTGCTTACGCATGGTGTCCTGAATATCTTTTGGCAGAGAGTGTGAAGGTAGTGAACAGGCAGAGTCACCAGAGTGAACACCGGCTTGTTCAATATGCTCCATGATGCCGCCGATAACCACTTCAGTGCCGTCACAGATAGCGTCGATGTCGACTTCAATCGCGTCGTCAAGAAAACGGTCCAGCAGTACAGGGGCGTCGTTAGACACTTTAACCGCTTCGTTCAGGTAACGTTTCAGATCTTTCAGGTCGTACACGATTTCCATCGCACGCCCACCCAGAACGTATGAAGGACGAACAACCAGCGGGAAGCCGATTTCTTCTGCACGGGCCAGAGCCTGTTCAATGTTGGTAACAGTTGCGTTAGCCGGCTGCTTAAGACCCAGCTTGTTCACCATGTGCTGGAAGCGCTCACGGTCTTCTGCACGGTCAATAGCTTCCGGAGACGTACCGATAATTGGTACACCGTTCGCTTCAAGGGCACGGGCCAGTTTCAGTGGTGTCTGACCACCGTACTGAACAATCACGCCTTTAGGCTGTTCTTTTGCAACGATTTCCAGCACGTCTTCTAACGTTACCGGTTCGAAGTACAGACGGTCTGATGTGTCGTAGTCGGTAGAAACCGTTTCAGGGTTACAGTTAACCATGATGGTTTCGTAGCCGTCTTCACGCATAGACAGCGCAGCGTGCACACAGCAGTAATCGAATTCGATACCCTGACCGATACGGTTAGGACCACCGCCCAGTACCATGATTTTATCTTTATCCGTTGGTGCAGCTTCACATTCTTCGTCATATGTGGAGTACATATACGCAGTGCTGGTTGAGAATTCAGCAGCACAGGTATCAACACGCTTATACACCGGAGAGATACCGAAGCCACGGCGGATGTCGCGGATGTCGCTTTCTGCTACGTTAGTCAGCTCAGCCAGACGGGCATCAGAGAAACCTTTACGCTTCAGCGCACGGGTGAAATCTTCAGTCAGTGCGCTTACGCCCTGCTCTGCCACCTGGTTTTCCAGTTTAATCAGTTCTTCTAGCTGTACCAGATACCAGCGGTCTACATTGGTGTAAGAGAACACTTCCTCAACGCTCATACCCATACGGAAAGCATCACCGATGTACCAGATACGCTCAGCGCCCGGGTTTTGCAGCTCATACTTGAGCTTGCTCATGGCTTCGTCGTCCTGCGGGTCCAGAATCGGGTTCAGACCCGTCGCGCCCACTTCCAGACCACGTAATGCTTTCTGCAGTGATTCCTGCTGATTACGGCCAATCGCCATCACTTCGCCTACAGACTTCATCTGTGTGGTAAGACGGTCGTTCGCACCGGCAAATTTTTCGAAGTTAAAGCGTGGAATCTTAGTCACAACGTAGTCGATAGACGGCTCGAAAGATGCCGGCGTCAGGCCACCGGTAATATCGTTAGCCAGTTCGTCCAGGGTGTAACCCACAGCCAGCTTGGCAGCCACTTTTGCAATCGGGAAGCCGGTTGCTTTTGATGCCAGTGCTGAAGAACGTGATACGCGCGGGTTCATCTCGATGATAACCATACGGCCAGTCTTCGGATCCACACCGAACTGTACGTTTGAACCGCCGGTTTCAACACCGATTTCGCGCAATACGGCCATGGCCGCGTTACGCATGATCTGGAATTCTTTGTCGGTCAGCGTTTGCGCCGGTGCAACAGTGATAGAGTCACCGGTGTGAACACCCATGGCATCGAAGTTTTCAATAGTACAAACGATAATACAGTTATCGTTTTTATCGCGAACCACTTCCATCTCGTACTCTTTCCAGCCAATCAGCGACTCATCAATAAGCAGCTCATTGGTAGGAGAAAGGTCAAGACCGCGGGTACAGATTTCATTGAACTCGTCAATGTTGTATGCGATACCGCCACCGGTTCCACCCATGGTGAACGACGGACGGATGATACAAGGGAAACCGATGCGGCTGAGTACATCGTGGGCCTGCTCCATAGAGTGAGCAATTTCCGCACGGGGACATTCCAGACCGATAGACTTCATCGCTTTATCAAAGCGCTCACGGTCTTCCGCTTTATCGATAGCGTCAGCCGTTGCACCAATCAGTTCAACGTTGAACTCTTTCAGTACGCCTTCACGCTCAAGATCCAGCGCACAGTTCAGTGCAGTCTGGCCGCCCATGGTAGGCAGTACCACATCAGGACGTTCTTTTTCGATGATTTTGCGTACCACTTCCCAGTGAATCGGCTCGATGTAGGTTGCATCAGCCATTTCAGGGTCGGTCATGATAGTCGCAGGGTTAGAGTTTACCAGAATGACGCGGTAACCCTCTTCGCGCAGTGCCTTACAGGCTTGTGCGCCGGAATAGTCAAATTCACAGGCCTGGCCGATAACGATAGGGCCGGCACCCAGAATCAGAATACTTTTTATGTCAGTACGTTTTGGCATTGTCGGCTAGTTCCTACTGTTTTGATTGTTCAATAAGGTCGATGAAATGATCAAACAGATCAGCCGCTTCGTGCGGACCAGGGCTCGCTTCAGGGTGGCCCTGGAAGCTGAACGCAGGTTTGTCGGTACGGTGAATACCCTGCAACGACTTATCGAACAATGAAATATGAGTAACTTCTAAGTTATCCGGCAACGTAGATTCATCAACAGCAAAACCGTGGTTCTGGCTGGTGATCATCACTGTACCTTTCTTAAGGTCTTTCACCGGGTGGTTAGCACCGTGGTGACCAAACTTCATTTTGACCGTCTTAGCACCGCTGGCCAGTGCCAGTAACTGGTGACCCAGACAAATACCGAATACCGGAATGTCTTTTTCAAGAATGGTTTTAATCGCTTCAATGGCGTAGTCACACGGCTCAGGGTCGCCGGGGCCATTTGATAAAAACACACCATCCGGATTCAGAGCCAGTACGTCAGCAGCAGGCGTTTGCGCCGGCACCAACGTCACTTTACAGCCACGGTCTGCAAACATACGTAAGATGTTGTTCTTCACGCCGTAGTCGTATGCAACAACATGGTATTTCGCTTCCGCTGGCGTTACATAGCCTTCACCCAGCACCCACGTGCCTTCGGTCCAGGTTTTCACTTCCTTAGTGCTAACTACTTTGGCCAAGTCCATGCCTTTTAAGCCCGGGAACCCCTTAGCAGCGTCTAATGCTTTGGCTTCATCTAAATCGTCACCGCAGATGATACAACCGTTCTGCGCACCTTTGTCACGAAGGATACGGGTTAAACGACGGGTATCGATATCCGCAATACCTACTACGCCTTTGGCTTCGAGGTATTCAGATAATGTTTGTTGGTTTCGAAAATTACTGGCTACGAGGGGAAGGTCACGAATGATTAGACCTTTAGACCAGATTTTGTCTGCTTCGACGTCTTCAGAATTGGTACCGGTATTACCGATATGGGGGTAAGTAAGTGTAATGATTTGTTCAGCGTATGACGGGTCGGTGATGATTTCCTGATAGCCTGTCATGGAAGTATTAAAAACAACTTCCCCAACGGCAGAACCAGTGGCACCAATTGCCGTACCTTTAAAAACTGAACCATCCTCTAACACCAAAAGGGCAGAATTAGCCAAGTCAACCTCCAGATTAAGGATAACCGACGGTTTATTCAGTGGCATGAATAAACCCCACAAAAAACGGGAGGTAACAATAATTTTACTTCCCGTTTACGATACTTTGCAGCTAATAAAACGCGACCCGGACAGGCCGGAACGCTAAATTTTGGCAAATTCCAAGTATTATATAGGAGTAATCAGCAAAGGTCTAATTCAAATTTAGAAAAACATGAAAAACACCTCATTAACTGATTTTTCAGCGTCTAACCTCAGAAAAGCCTATTTATCTGATGAATAATTACGCCAGTCCAATGACATCATTCATGCCATAACGTCCATTTTGCTTACCCGACAGCCACAAAGCCGCATGTACTGCGCCTTTGGCGAAGGTTAAACGACTCGACGCTTTATGCGTAATTTCCAGACGCTCGCCCAGATCAGCAAACAATGCGGTGTGTTCTCCCACAATATCACCGGCTCTAACGGTGGCAAAACCGATAGTTTGATGTTCACGGGGCGGTTCTTTCCCTTCACGACCGTAAACAGCACATTCTTGCAAGTTTCGACCTAAAGTATCTGCAATCGCTTCACCGATAGCCATAGCCGTGCCTGATGGTGCATCCTGCTTAAAGCGGTGATGTGCTTCAAGGATCTCAATATCTGCTGTATTGCCCAGAGCTTTAGCCGCCTGCTTCACCAGCGACAGCATGACGTTTACGCCCACGCTGTAATTCGCCGCGAAAACCAGCGGGATTGTTTTTGCTGCTTCGTCCAGCGCCTTTAACTGGTCCTGCGACAAACCTGTGGTACCAATGACAACCGGCTTTTTGTGCTCTGTGCACCAGGCCAGATTGCTGTCGAATGCGGCCGGTAAGGTAAAATCAATCACCACATCAACATCGTCAGGGTTCAGTGATGAAATCGCACTGCAGGCAATGCCCTGCGTACCGATCCCGGCGAGTTCGCCAACATCGATGCCTACCCATGGTGAGTCATCACGGACCGTGGCAACAGATAAATCTGCATCGTCATTTTCACGTAATGCTTCAATCAGCACACGTCCCATACGCCCGTTGGCGCCTAAAATAGCTACTTTCATATCAGGATATTCTCAGTCTGTTTTCCGGCATTTTGCCTGAGCGCAGACAATTTTCAAATGATCACAGGTAATTTGCGTAGAATATGGTATAACCATCTGCAGTCATGCCATTTCAATTTACCCGCAGAAAATCTGCATTTACACTGTGTTGCATCAACATAAAACCGTACTTTATCCGCTACGATAATCGTGCTTATGCAGAAAAGGACTCAACATGGAAAAAAAGCTGATCTGGGATATTCCTACCCGACTGTTTCACTGGTTGCTCGTTTTCTCCCTGGCCGGGCAATATGTCACCGCTGAACTGATGGACAACGCCATGCAATGGCACTTCTATCTCGGCTACTTTACGCTCGGGCTGATTATTTTCCGGCTCATCTGGGGGATTGCCGGTTCGGATTACGCGAAGTTCAGCCAGTTTATTTATGGTCCCCGGGCTGTATTACGTTATGCCGGCACCCTATTTAAGCGGGACTCAGAAGCTCATGCAGGTCACAACCCGCTGGGTGGCTGGGTTGTTATCATCATGCTGTCACTGGTTGCCGTGCAGGCAGTAAGCGGATTATTCATGACTGACGACATTTTCCTTGATGGTCCCTGGCGCGCCGCAGTAGAAGACTCAACGCTTAAAACCATGAGTTATTTGCACAATAACGTATTCAATATTCTACTGGTGGTCATTGCCCTTCATATTGCAGCGATTGGTTTCTATGCCGTGTATAAAAAGCAAAAACTGGCACCGGCCATGGTGCACGGAAAGAAAAGCACTAATGAAGCCGGGATCCCGTCATCACGCCTGCTGGCTGCTGTTGTAGTTGCGCTTATCAGTGCCGGCATTGTGTACTATGTAGTAGAAATCGCGCCGCCTGAAGCAGCAGAAGAAGAGTATTACTACTGATCTTTAACTTCGCTCAGCTACACAGTCAGATGTTACAAAGCCGCCTTCACAGGCGGCTTTGTCGTTTTATCTCTCATGCATTAAGCGCTAAAGCTGCGCTATGATTTTACCAGCCCCTGCTTTTGCATTATTTCCTGAATTTCCGGCACACTGGCCGGGTCATCAATGGTAGACGGCACTGCCACCTCATGGTTTGCGGCAATCTGACGTAACAGCTTACGTAAAATTTTACCCGAACGGGTTTTAGGTAATCTGGGCACCACCACCGCACGATGAAAACAGGCCAGCGGACCGATTTCCTTTCTGATCATCGCCACCAGCTCCTTTTCCAGGGTGTCCTCGTCAATATCCACACCATCTTTCAGCAGCACTAACCCAACCGGCACCTGCCCTTTTAAACTGTCATGAACGCCTATCACACTGCATTCTGCCACTGCCTGATGCGCAGCAACGATTTCTTCCATTTCACCGGTAGATAAACGGTGACCGGCCACATTAATCACATCATCAGTGCGCCCCATAATAAAGACATAACCGTCGTCATCTTTAAAACCGCCGTCACCTGAGGTGTAATAATCCGGATAAGCTTCCAGATACGCATGTTTGAACCGTTCACAATCACCCCAGATAGTCGGCAGACAACCCGGCGGCATTGGCAGCTTTATCGCAATTGCGCCCTGCTCTCCCGCCGGTAAAGGTTTACCCGTGTGATCCAGCACTTGTACATTAAAGCCCGGCACAGGAACGGTTGAGGAACCCGGTTTAACCGGTAAGTCTTCAAGTCCTGCGGGGTTAGCACAAATGGCCCATCCGGTTTCAGTTTGCCACCAGTGATCGATCACCGGTTTGCCGGTTTTATCAACGGTCCAGAGGTATGTGGGCGGGTCGAGCCGTTCCCCGGCCATGAAAATCGTCTTCAGTGAGCTGATGTCATATTTTTCGACTAATTTTGCATCAGGATCTTCTTTGCGAATTGCGCGGAACGCCGTCGGGGCAGCAAACAGCGCCTTAATTTTATATTCTTCCGTCATGCGCCAGAACGCGCCTGCATCCGGCGTTTTTACCGGTTTGCCTTCATACACAACCGTAGTACATCCATGCAAAAGCGGTCCGTAAACGATATAGGAATGTCCGACTACCCAGCCAACATCCGATGCCGCCCAGAACACCTCACCCGGTGCCATATTGTAAATAGCCTGCATGGAATATTTCAGCGCGACAGCATGACCACCGTTATCCCGCACAACCCCTTTCGGCTTACCTGTGGTGCCTGAGGTATAAAGAATATAGAGAGGATCCGTTGCCTGCACCACGGTACAGGGTGCCGGTGTGGCTGTTGCCATTGCGGTATCCCAGTCTGTATCGTCAGCGGTGAGTTCTGCCATTTGCTCAGGACGCTGAAAAACAATAACTGAATCCGGTTTGTGCGCCGACAGACTGATTGCCTCGTCGACCAGCGGCTTGTAGGGGAGCACTTTCGTCACCTCAATGCCGCAGGAGGCTGTCACCAGCACCTTAGGTGATGCATCTTCAATGCGCACAGCCAGCTCGTGGGGGGCGAAGCCGCCGAAAACCACCGAATGAACAGCGCCGAGTCGTGCCGATGCCAGCATGGCAATGACAGCCTGCGGGATCATCGGCATGTAGATAACAACCCTGTCGCCCTTCTCTACGCCTTTACCGGCAAGCACGGAAGCGAATTTTGCGACTTCCTCATGCAACCTGCGGTAGGTATACGTCGCTTTTTTTCCCGTAACCGGTGAATCATAGATAAGCGCAGGGTGGTCGCCCCTGCCGTTTTCAACATGATAATCCAGCGCCATGTAGCAGGTATTCATTTCGCCGTCAGCAAACCAGCGATAAATGTCGTTGTCGTCTTTCGACAAAATGGTTTCAGGAAAACGGGACCAGGGCAGCGCCTGCGCTTTTTCTTTCCAGAATGCTTCCGGTGATTCAATTGCCCTCTGATATTCTGTGGTGTACGACATAACGGCCTCGCGAATGTTGTTCCGGTACAATTAATGTAACCATTAATGAAAACTTTTAACTTGATTTACATTAATATAAAAACAACAAAAAGCCGCATAAGACTTGGGTCGCAAATTTTCGCCTCATGCTGACAGAGAAATCAGTTCACAAGGCGGGCAATTTTTCCTTTTGCGCAGGTAAGCAGCAGGTTACGCCAGGTTTCTTCTTCCACCGGTTTGGAGAGGTAAAAACCCTGGAAGATATCGCAGCCCCGGCGGGTGAGGTACTGGATCTGAATTTCGTTCTCGATGCCTTCCGCTACCGTTCTCACGCCCATGGCACTGGCCATTTCAATGATGGTATTTACGATGGGCACGTCATCACTTTCAAAATTGATTTCATCAACAAAATAACGGTCGATTTTCAGTTCAGTAATGGGCAGTTCTTTAAGGTAACTCAGGCTGGAATAGCCGGTACCAAAGTCGTCAATGGAGAAAGCAAAGCCGAGTTGTGACAGCCTTTCGATACGTTTACGTACCAGATCAATGGTGGTAACCAGCGTGGTTTCCGTGATCTCCAGCACCAGCTGTTCCGGGTTAATCTGCCACTCGGAAATCGTTTCCAGCAGCCGGTCAGAAAAATCAGCACGGGCAATATGTCTGCCACTGATATTCACAGAAAGGGTCGTTTCCAGTCCCTGAGATTTCATTTCTGACAGCAAGCGGCAGGCTTCGTTTATTACCCAGTACCCAATATCCACCACGGCATCACTTTCCTCAGCAATGGGAATGAATTCACCGGGACTGATGAAGCCCAGCCGTTTCTCATTCCAGCGCAGCAGTGCTTCAGAAGACAAAATACGACCGTGCTTGTCGTACTGGGGTTGCAGCACTAAATAGAATTCGTTGTATTCCAGAGCATGAGCAAAACTCTGACTGATGTAATTGTGTCTGTCGTAGGCATTAAACTCGTTACGCTCCAGGGTGACACGACCGCCCGGTCCCTGCTTCTTGGCCTGCCTCGTACCGAAATCCAGAATACCGGTAATTTTCTCATAGCTGGCATCCTGCGCGTGAACATAGGTCGATGCCAGCGAGGTTGATACCAGTTGTGAATGACCATGAAGGGTAAACTCTTTGCCTAACTCACTGTGCACGCCCCACTCGATTGAATCAATCAAATCCATGGTGGCAGCATCTTTTGACTCATCAAAAGGTTCTTTAAACAGAATATAAAATTTATCCCCCAGCCCGCTGTATACCTGAAAGCGGGAGGAAATGGCTTTTTTGATGCGTCCGGCGAAAATTCGCAAAATGTAATCACCGGTCTCTTTGCCGAATGACAAATTAAACTGGGCAAAATTATCGATATCCAGCATACAACAGTACATTTGCCGTTTAGTGGTTTTCGCGGCGATGATCAGCCGGCGTAAATCCTTTTCAAAGGATTTGATATTGGGCAAATGGGTAACTTCATCAAAAAAGGCGATTTGATAGATACTGTCCACCGCCTGTTTACGCTCGGTAATATCGCGGATCACGCAGACAAACTGCGACTGACTCAGCTGCTCGACTTCAGATACCGACACTTCAATCGGAAAGGTTTTGCCCTGACGGTGCTTCGCCGACAACTCTTTACCAAAAATAGCGCCAAGCCCCGGCCGCAAGTGCTGACGGACAAACTCGATCTGCTCATCATCAGGCGGCCCCGGCAATAAATAGGAAATGTCTTCTCCGATAACCTGCTCAGGCTCGTAACCAAACAGAATTTCAACGGTCTGATTGGCAGTAATGATGGTGCCCAGCTCATCAACGGTCAGTACCGCATCATTCATGCTGTCCAGAATCGTGTTTAAGTATTCGATGTAATTCTGTTCTGTTTCCGACAGGCGCTTGTGCTCAGTAATGTCCTGAACAGAGCCGAAAATCTTCACAATTTCACCGCTCTGCTTTCTGGCCTTGCCAGACAATTTCACCCAGCGTTTGTGTTTTTTGCGGGTGATCACAGGCAGTTCAAACTGATAACTCACTCCGGAGGCCAGTAGCATTTGTATGGCTTTAATCAGCTTTCGTCTGGCTTCAGAGGGAAAACAGGAAAGAATACGGTAAAGGGTAACGCGGGTATCTCTGGCGAAATCGAACAGCCGGTAGGTTTCATTAGTCCAGTGTATTTGCTGGGTTTGTACATCGTAATCCCAGCCGCCGGTAGACGACATCTCGGAGACTTCATCAAACAGCGACAGTCTGTCATGAAGTAACTTCAGGCTGCCCTCACGGTGTAACGATGCCGATTCGGCAATCAACCCTACACGCTCACCGCTAAGTTCCAGAAAGGCCATATCGTAATCTGATGCTTTCTGGTGCGGAAAATAACCGGCGACAAAAAGTGCAATGTCGTCGTGTTTAACAACCTGAACCGCCAGTGAAAAAAATGCTTTTGTCGTTTTATCTTTAAAGCTTACGGGCAAACAGGGAGAGGCGCCGGTTTGTTCAAGTACACAAGCGGCAGGTAATGACGCGGTGTCATTCATTTGCCAGAAAAGAATTTTACCCTGAAAGGATGCTGCATGCTCCTGCTCTGCCACTGTGGCAACAATAATACAGGCGTTCTCTGCGGCGGTATTCTGAATAAGCGAATTCAGGACATCCGAAATCCGGGAACGTCCTTCATGACTTATTTCATCCGTTAACCACGACTCACCCATATACCGGCATTCCTCTCATGAATCACTAAAAATCTTTCCTGCGGCGATCACCCCACTTAAGCATAGGAAAAGAACCATTTTTCTACAAACAGAGGTTTGTAAATTGCGATATCATGCCGGAATACGACGTCTAAAAACGCGAATGGCCGCTATAAGCGGCCATTAAATGAACATTACGGATAATCCGTACCGTTTTTTTATTGATTAGTCAGCTTTATAATCGTCGTGGCAAGACTTGCAGGTACCGCCTACTTTACTGATTGCCTGAGCAAATTTGCTTTCGTCACCTGCAGCAGCAACAGTCTGTAAATTAGCAGCAGCAGACTTCAGCGCGCTGATCTTGCCTTCAAAATCAGACCAGTTTTCCCAGATCTCATCTTTTGCTTCGGTGTCTACATCAAACTTGCGGGTATCAACCTTTACGTAGTCTGCCATCATGTCAGCCAGTTGTTCCAGACGCATTGCATTGGTCTCAATAACATCCTGATTAAACGGGATAGCGCCTTTCGCCATGCCGCCCAAAGGCCCCATGTTGCTGGCTACCAGTGTGTAGAGCGCATGTCTGTACTTGGTTGCCGCTTTCGCGTGTTTTTCGTTCATTGCAGCTTCCTGAGCCAGAACGCTGCCGGTTGTCAGGCTTGTAACCACGACTGCTGCCATCAGGCCGGTCTTGAGCAGTTGCTTCATTCTTTTCTCCATTAAGATACGGTAAATGTGGTGTGTGATAGTTTACGCATCCGTCCCTGCGGACAAGCTTACCTTACCCCTGATCCGGTTGCAGTTTCCAGGGTCAAAACATGTTATTTGTTGCACTAAATCTATATTCGCGCAAGGTAATGTACGACAAGCGCATTAAATACGAAGTTGAACGAATTTTCTTCACCGCGGTAACGAGACGACGCCACTTTCTTTAACGTTGCTCACTAAACGCCAGTTTCAGCCCGAGTGCAGCAAAACTGGTGGCAAAGAATTTCTGTATGAAAACACTCACTTTCTCAGACTTTAAAACCCGGGCACTGAATAAACCGGATAACCCACCGTAAACCAGAAAAACAGCAAAGGTCATAAGCATAAACACGGAGCCGTGAAGTAACATACTGGCGGCAATGGTACTGTCGCTGCCGGTGATAAATTGCGGAAGAAATGCCAGAAAGAAAATAGACAATTTCGGATTCAGGATATTCAGCAAAAATCCTTTTATCATGAAGCTTACATAACCTGCCTCACCCTGCGCTTCACCGGACACCGCCAGTGGCCCGGACGAGCGCCACATTTGCCAGGCCAGATACAACAGATAAGCACATCCGGCATATTTCACTACCGAGAAAGCTACCGCACTGGTATGGAAAATAGCGGCCAGACCGAAACTACTGGCCAGCAGCGCAGGAATAATCCCCAGCGTACAACCCAGCGCAGCAAAGAAGCTCGCCCTTTTTCCATGGCAAAGGCCCGTTGCTATGGTGTACAACACACCCGTGCCCGGCATCAGCACCACGACCAGAGACGTTAATAAAAATCCGGCTGACAGCATTGTTCTCTCCTTTTTCTTCAGGATTCTGAATGGGTAGATTTTATTCTTGTGAAACAGACTCAATTGACGTCACTGAGCATTACACTCAGTGAAGACAGCATGGCAAGAGCGAGCGATATTGTAAGTAGCGCTGAATTAAACGCTTTATCTGTCTGACGCCACGCAGAGACTCGTTGCCGTCCTGTAAAAAACAATAGCAGAGACAAGCAGAATAACAGCGGTGCAGCTACCAGACTTGCCCCCCAAAATATAGAAATGACGGCGCAGCAGGCAAGTATGAAAGACAAACCGAACCAGAAAGATGCTACGACAGTGTTTGAATTTACGTTTCCCATAATCAGTTCAAAATCCTTTTGAAAGTAATATCAGTCCTTGCCACATCACCATGTTAGTCAGTAATAAAACGGCACATTCCATGTCCCAGCGGCTCACCGTTTCGCTCAGTGAAGCCGTATTTGGCGTAAAACCCTTCTTTTCCCTTTGCTGCTAACAGGCCCGCTGTTGAGCCTGCCGGGCAATGTTCTGCAATGTATCCGTTTATTAATTCCATTATCCGGGCTCCGAGCCCGAGTTCCTGAAAATCAGGGTGCACAATGACATCCTGAAGGTAAAAGTACATTGCCCCGTCGCCAATCAGACGCCCGCAGCCAATTAGCGTTTCCTCTGAATACAAACAAACCCAGAACAGTGAATTTTCAATACTCTTCTGGATGACTGCCATCGCAGGGTTATTCCATCCCGCAGTCTCCCGCAAAACAGCAAATGCTTTTGCGTCTGGCGGCCGGGTGATTAAAGTGATATCTGATACTGGCATGAAGTCAGACCGTTCAGTTGCTGATTTCTTTTCTTGCCTGTTGGATAGCGGCATCCACCGCCTCCACCGCTTTAGTATTTGTCCAGCATCTCGATTGCAGCATGGAAGATACCAGTGCAACGACTTCAGAAGCATTGTGGCTGGCGAGTTTTTCAAAGGAATCCAGCCCGACTTCCTCAAAGCGCTTCAGCACTGTTGGGCCTACGCCTTTTACTGCAAGTAAACGACTTTTTTCTTCTTCCGTGAATGGCATTTTCCTTGTTCCTTCATCTGTGAATTTTGATTCATCGCGCTCTGATTCAAGTTACCAGTTTCCGGTTCTGAACGCATCTGGCAATTCATTCAGATTAGCTGTGCAGACCATAGTGTTTATCAGATACCTTTTTGCGGATGCCGGTAAATAATCCACTTAAATTTCTTCTTTGATCAGCGCAAGTAAATCGGTAACACCTACATCCTCTCCCGCCTGCGATAACAAAGTAGATACCTGACCACGGTGATGGGTTTGATGATTAAAGAAATGAAGAAGCAGACTCGCAAACCGCTTGTTAGCAACGATGCCTTTTGTGTTTCGATAGCTGAGCACGAAATTCAGATCGTCAGCGGTCAACGCACCAGTCCATTTGATTATCTGATCGTCCAGCCAATTCCTGCACTCAGACAATGCCTCAAAGTCGTCATAAAGAATGTGATCAAGGCTTGCCGGATTCGGAAGATTTACTAAATCGCGCAGCAAAATCTCACAGGATGGGTGTGTGGCGAATCGCTTCAGCCAGATAATGTCCGCGACAACAATATGATTCAGCGTGCCCAGCACAGATCTGAAAAAAGCACCGCGGTCTGCCATTAAATCTTCCCGGCTCAGACGCCCGGCAGATTCATAGACCTTTAAATTCATCCACTGATTATATTCCGCCAGTAAGCAGAAATGACTTTCCAGACTCATGAAAAAAAACCTTGCACGTATTTGGCCGCGAAACATTGCAATATCAGGCGACAATTACTTTAAAGACAACTTGTGTTCCCAACTTACCACAGCAGCACAGAAACCTGAGAAAACAAAAGCCAGTACAGAAACGAAAATTGCCACAATGCCTCCGAAAGCCATACCAAAACCTTCATGAGATACGAATGCCATGTGAATCGCCACTGATTTCCTAGACGCCTTCCAGTTAGATAAACTAACTGAAAAGAGAGGTGTATATGAGCGGTAAACGCTACCCTGAAGAATTCAAAATCGAAGCGGTCAAACAAGTCGTTGATCGTGGCCATTCTGTCGCCGATGTTGCCAAGCGACTCGATATCACTACTCACAGCTTGTATGCCTGGGTTAAGAAGTTCGGCCCTGAGTCTAAGAAGCATAATGATTTATCTGAGGCCCAGGCTGAGATAAAGCGGCTTCAAAAGGAATTAAAACGGGCTACAGAAGAACGGGACATATTAAAAAAACCGCTGTAGATTCAAATGATCATCGCAACACCCTTGTCAATCATGTGAGATGGTGTTTTAAATTTCAATGTTTTCCTCGGGCGTTCGTTTAGTTGGCATGCCACAGTATTTAGCCGTTCTTGTGTATGCGGTGATAAATCTGTTTTCTTAGGGAAATACTGGCGAATTAAGCTGTTAGTATTTTCATTTGTCCCTCTTTGCCATGGACATTGAGGATCACAGAAGTATACAGGCATACCGATTTCTTTCGTTAAGTCAGCATGTTTTGCCAGTTCCATACCTCTGTCCCAAGTTAAAGAATTACAATATTCCGGGGGCATTGATCTGAAGGTCGATAGTAAAGCCGCATGTACTGATTCAGCGTCTTTTCCTGCTAATTTGAGGATAATAGTAAAGCGCGACTTTCTATCCACTAACGTTGCGATGTGTGTGTTCTTTGAACCTGATACCAAATCACCTTCCCAATGTCCCAGCGACTTACGGTTATCTATATTTTTAGAACGTTCGTGTATTGATACACCGCTTACGATATTAGTGAAGCTTCTATCACCACTTCGCCGATGATGCCGACTGTGCCGCATTGGCCTGCCTCGTCGCAGATGCTGTGAAAAAGAATGGTGAATCACGCTCTTAGCGCGTACGTAAATTGATTTATAGATAGTTTCATGCGACACATGCATTTTCTTGCTGCGCGGAAACTCCACTTTTAGCCATCCCGATATCTGTTCTGGTGACCATTTCAGCTCAATTTTAGATATGACAAGTAATCGCAGTGCTGGATTGAGTTCCAAAATCCCCTCTTTCGGACGCTTAGCCATCCTTCTTGCACGATTATCAGCATCCACAGCTTTGTAGTAACGGCGTCCCCGATTACGTGCAACTTCCCTAGATATGGTTGAGGGAGAACGGTTAAGCAGCTTGGCGATAGCTCTGAGCGACATTTTAGCCGACAAAGCGACTCTTATCTCTTCTCGTTCAGCTAATGTGAGATGAGAGCTGTTTCTGCTTCTTGATCTTGGCTTGATGCCCCCAGACTCACGCAATGCTGTAAAAACAGTGCCTGGAGCTGCATCAATCACTTTACCGATATCACTGAAACCGATGCCTTGCTTCCATAAGTCAAAGACTAGGTATTTCTCTGCTTGGGAAAATGTTCGTTTTGCTCGCTTCATCAAATGTATCCACACAAATCAGTATTTTAGTAAAACTGTTGCTTTGTTCATTTGAATCTACAGCGGCGTACTTCGCAAAGCAGTCCGATTGAGGTACGCCTTTATCAAGGATAATAGCGATTGCTGGCCTGTCCGTTGGCTATGTCGGATGCTGGATGTTCATCCGAGCGGATACTATGCCTGGAGCAGTAAGCCTCTGTCGAAACGCGATAAAGCCAACCGACGCCTAACAGGACTAATAAAGCAATTCTGGCTGGAATCTGGAGGCGTGTACGGCTACCGAAAAATCCATTCAGATTTACGGGACATCGGTGAACGATGCGGTATTAACCGCGTTCACCGACTCATGGTTCGGGAAGGGTTACGTGCTCAGGTTGGCTATCGACGGCCTCGTCATCGAGGCGGAGAAAGTCACGTTGTGCTTCCAAACAGGCTGAATCGTGAATTTAATCCCGCTGCGCCTGATGAAGCCCGGGTAACGGATATCACTCACGTTCGAACTCACGAAGGCTGGCTATATCTGGCGGTTGTCGTGGACTTGTTCTCCCGAAAGGTTATCGGCTGGTCAATGCAGCAACGAATAACGAAAGATATAGTGCTCAATGCCTTGTTGATGGCTGTATGGCGTAGGAATCCAAAGCAGCAAGTGACAGTGCACTCAGATCAAGGAAGCCAATATACCAGCCATGACTGGCAGGCATTCCTGAAAGCGAATGGTCTGGAGGGAAGTATGAGCCGACGTGGTAACTGTCATGATAACGCCGTTGCAGAAAGCTTCTTCCAACTGCTGAAGCGAGAGAGAATCAAAAAGAAAATCTACTCAACCAGAGATGATGCCCGTGCTGACATATTCGATTACATCGAAATGTTTTATAACTGTAAACGCAAACATGGTTCAAATAATTTACTGTCACCAGTAGAGTATGAAAGACGCCATGTTCAACGGCTGGGAAGTGTCTAGGCTAATAGTGGCGATTTAAATAACAATCCAGGAACACATAATAACGTAGTCGTTCATGCAATTTGGCAGGGGTGCGTAGCATTTTGTATCGAATATCCGGTACATATTCTACGTCAGTTCATTTTGCCCTATTTTAAAATCACACGCCCCTTCACTTCTTGCCTCTTTCCTGTTGAAACCTCTATGTTTTATCTGTATAAAAATAAAACAGAAAAAGGATTTTGTTTATGCAGTTAAAACTCTTTATCAACCTATCGATACTCGTATCCTATGCAGTTTTGAATACTGCACAGGGGCAGGAAGTTATCGAAGTTTCAAAAAATGACTTCCATGAAAAATATGCGGACAACGTAGATGTTAGTGGTTCGGTATTAGCTGCTTCCTACGTTCCTGGAAGCCTAAAATATGCATCACCTGATCAGTTATATGTTTATATCCCAGAATACAGACCATTTTTAAATATCGTACTGTCCAGTATCGATGGAAAATATAGTGCTGACACATCGTTTGAGTTATCAGCAAAACAAACAGGCTGGATTCAGGTCAAGCTCCCAACAGAATATCAAAGTGAATATAAGAAGTACCTCCCCAATCGGCTAGTAGCCTTCTCATTCGCCGATAATACCGACATGTTTGGCAATTATATCCAAGAAGTGTTTCCGACCAGTTGGGGAAAACCTACTTCAAATAGATTTACACTCCTGGTTAACAGTGCTGGCAGTAATCCAAACATCACTTTTAAAGATAACGAAGGCAATCTGGTAACACAGGATTGTAAAAGTATTCATGAGAAGTTCACGAGAGTATTCAACTACACCTGTAGCCTAAGCGATCACGCTATAGATATAGCCACAACTTTCACTTTCAGCCCTGATTATCAAAGTAGTGGTAAAGACTATATAATTTGGCCGACTGGTGAGTAATCGAATGAACTCTCCTCGCCGAACAGAATTAGATGTAGAAGAAATATTAAAAGAACTAAACGTTAAAAACCTTTACAAGCCAGCATTAATACTCGGCTTATTAGCTGTTATTGCGATAGTTTTTTTTATTACCATTTTGATTCACGCAATATTTACTAAGCTCGACGCCAATACTGAATATTCAATAAACGTTACAACACAAGTTGTTCAATATGAACCTAACGATTCGGCAATACCAACGGTTAACTTGCCTTCATTTTCTGTTATTAAAGGCTCTAGCCAGTGTCGGGGAATTGAAGAGAATGATTGGATAAAAAATGGAGAGTTAACATTCTACGAAAATAGCCATGTAATTTTTCGGGTACATAAAGAAAATGAAATAAAGTTAAGCGTAGAACCACTAGTTGAAGATACCAGGATTGCTCAGCTTATTTCTCCTAAAGGACGCTGCGTTCTCAAAGAGAAATTCGCACTAACTATGCGCCTAACTGAAGCAGAGCCAGATTTTATTAGTATTCTGGTAGGCAAGGTAACTTTAGGTAAAACGCTTAGTTACGCCACCGAAACGATGCCTGCCCTATTACAAAACGGTAGTGTCGATGTAAAAGATTATAGTTTCTGGTTTGAAGATCCTATTGGCTTATCGTCCATTACATTGAGTATGGGGGATACTGTACTGCTACCCGCTGATGAGGAAAACGCCGCAACTGGATTGCTAACAATTAGCCAGGACGAAAATGCGTTCACAGGTGTATTTAATAAGAAAGGTGGGGAAGTAAGAATCACTAAACCTTTCGCTTCAAATCAAGGCAATCCGATCTCAGTCAGTTTCTTCGAACGCCTTTATAACGACAATGCACTCACAATTACACTAAGTGTTAGCTTTATTGTGATACAAGCCTTGATGTTCCTGATAACAACATTAATCAGACTCACGTATATTCCCAAAAATTCAGATTTAGAAGAATCTCATTCCGTACCCAGCAAGGGCGAAGAAGTTTTAGATGATATGGACACCACTAATGAAAAAACTAACTAAGACACTGACTCTGCTATCGATACTGTTTTCAATTCCAACTTTCGCCTCGGATGCATATGTAAGAACCCCGCACCAAGAAGGTCAAGGCATATTGAGACCCATTGGTGATAGTTGTTTTCTATACACTCCCGCACACGTGGTCACCCGTGCTCAAGGCGTATTGATTGAAACTCGATTAAGGAAAAAACTACAGGGAGAATTAATCAATACCTACCCTCAAGATTTAGCTCTTGTAAAACTGAAAGATTCCTCAGCCTGTGAAGAAAGTAGTTGGAATGGAGGAGGCGAACGCGTTGATGCAATATTGGATGTTATATCTAGTGGTAGGTTGAATTACAAACATCAGCAAGGCCGTTTAGAGGTATTTGATTTAGAGATTACTAATAAGGCCGTCGATACAACGTTTAACATTAAATTAAACGATAGTAAGAAATTTCGGAAAGGAATGAGCGGATCAATAATAACTGTCGGCGATTATCCAATTGGAATGCTGTTATCTGTAGAGGGAGATATAGGTACTGTCCTCAGGATGGACACGATGGCAGATCTGTCCAGAAGAGTAATTCTCAGATATGCAACTGAGCTGGAAAGAATTGAAATGGGGGATTTATCTATCCCATCATCCAGTAACCGGAGCAATGAACAAGCTAAAAACATTACATCAGAAGCAACAAGAATAGTTGAAAAAACAGTTCAAAGCAAAGACCTTAATTTTCAGGGGAGCTTATCTAAGGGAGTGACACAAGACATTAAAATCTTGGCGCGAGGCAACACCGCTTATCGTATTATCAGCGAGCCACAACGAGATAATATGTGGTATGAATTGCAATTCCTTGACGATGCAGGCAACGAATTATTTAGCACCAGAG